>CALVWC010000020.1 GCA_944364445.1 uncultured Clostridia bacterium
AAAATCGCAGATTGCCACCGTTATGGCAGTGGGCGAAGGCGGAATTGTGGACGGCAAAGAGGTTAAAATGCAAGTGAAAGTTGGGCAAGAAGTTATTTACAGCAAGTATAGCGGAACAGAATTTTCTTACGAAGGAAAAAAGTATATTGTGATTAAACAAAACGATATTTTGGCAATTTTGGAGAAATAGGAGGAAATATGGCTAAACAAATTATGGAAGGCGAAAGTGCAAGAAAGGCATTGGAGGCAGGCGTAAATAAACTTGCCAACACAGTTAAAATCACATTAGGACCAAAAGGCAGAAATGTGGTGCTTGGCAAAAAGTTTGCTTCTCCACTTATCACAAACGACGGCGTCACAATCGCCAAGGAAATTGAACTTAATGACCCATTCGAGAATTTGGGAGCGGAACTAATTAAAGAGGTTTCGGTTAAAACTAATGATGTTGCTGGCGACGGCACAACAACAGCGTGTGTGCTTGCTCAAGCAATCATTCGCGAAGGGCTTAAAAACTTCACAGCAGGTGCAAACCCAATCATTTTAAAGAAAGGTATTTTCAGTGCAGTTGATGTTTGTGTGGAAGAGTTAAAGAAGATAAGTAAACCTATCTCTTCTTCCAAGGATATCGAACAAGTGGCATCAATTTCCGCTGGCGATGAAACTGTGGGAAAACTTATTGCAGAGGCCATGGATAAGGTGGGTGCAGACGGAGTTATCACGGTGGAAGAAAGCCAGACCATGCACACAGAACTTTCTGTTGTTGAGGGTATGCAATTTGAAAGAGGATATCTCTCTCCATATATGTGCACAAACACCGAAAAGATGACCGCCGAACTTGATAATGCTTACATTTTAATTACCGATAAAAAGATTTCCACTATGGCGGAAATTCTTCCAGTTTTGGAACAACTTGTGAAAGTGGGTGGAAAGATGCTCATTATTGCCGATGATGTTGAAGGCGAAGCACTTACTGCTTTAATTCTAAATAAACTTAGAGGCTCACTTAATGTTGTGGCGGTTAAAGCACCAAGTTTTGGAGATAAAAGAAAGGCAATGCTTCAAGATATTGCCACCTTAACAGGCGGGTACTTTGTTTCAGAAGAACTTGGATTTGACCTTAAAACTTTGTCGCTTGATAATCTTGGCAGAGCAAAAATGGTTAGAATTGACAAGGACAAAACCACCATTATTGAAGGCGCTGGAAAGCAAGAGGAAATTAAGGCAAGAGTGAAATCCATTAAAGAACAAATCACCTTGACCACAAGTGACTACGATAAAGAAAAACTTCAAGAGCGATTGGCGAAACTATCTGGCGGAGTTGCAGTTATTAAAGTTGGTGCGGCAACCGAAGTGGAGATGAAAGAGAAAAAACTTAGAATTGAAGATGCCCTTTCTGCCACAAAAGCAGCGTCGGAAGAAGGTGTTGTTCCAGGAGGCGGAGTGGCACTTTTGAAGACCACAAAAGCACTGCAAAAACTTGTTGACAGCCTTGACGGCGACGAAAAAACTGGCGCAAGCATAGTTTTAAGAGCGATTGAAGAACCAATCCGACAAATCGCAGAAAATGCGGGAATTGACGGCGGAGTTGTTGTCAACAAAATCTATGAAAATTTGGATAAAACCGCTTATGGTTTTGATGCTTTGAAAAATGAATATGGCGACTTAATCAAAAAAGGCATTTTGGATCCAACCAAAGTGACGCGCTCAGCACTCATCAATGCGGCTTCTGTTTCTGCCACGCTTTTAACCACCGAAGCACTTGTTGTGGAAATTGAAGATAAAAATAAAGTGGAAGAAAAAGAGGTTTATTAAAAACTTGATAATAAAAGCACTTTAACTTTAAGTTAAGGTGTTTTTTTGTTTATATAAGGTTGACAAAATATGGGAAAAGTGCTAAAATAGTCGCGTAAAATTTACTTTTTGCACACAATATGATGAAAATTTGCAACTAAACTTACATAATGATAACTAAATGTCCGAAATTATGGGCATTTTTTGCTTTAAAAAAGAGGAATACGCAAAATTTTATTGTATAATAAGGGTAAAAGGGATTTTTAGGAGAGGGTATTGCAAAGCAAGGGTTTTTCTGTTGAGTGGCTTCAAGAACTTAAAAGGAAAAATGATTTGGTTAGCATTGCATCCAACTATTTGCGCCTAGAGCAAAAAGGTAGGCGTTTTTGGGCATGCTGTCCTTTTCATAACGAAAAAACGCCTTCGTTTTCCATAAACGCGGAGGACGGCATTTATTATTGCTTTGGTTGTAAGGAAAGTGGTGATGTCATTAAGTTTGTGGAAAAAATGGAAAACATCGAGTTTTATGACGCTGTAAAATTCTTAGCGGACAAGGCAGGAATGCAAGTGCCAGACTTAAAACCGACAGAGGAAGTGACAAAGAGGCAAAAATTTAAAGAAAGACTTCTTTCGGCTTTGGATTATGCGTATAAGCACTATCAAGAAAATTTATATGGTAAAGATGCAGTTGTGGCACAGAATTACATAAAGATGAGAAAGTTCACAAGGCGAGAACTTGAAGATTTCAAAATTGGCTATTCAAAAGATTGGACAGATATTGTCACATATCTTCATGGCAAAGGCTTTTCTGATAATGAGTTAGTTTCAGCAGGAATTTGCGGTCAGAAAAATGGCAGAGTTTTTGATGTGCTTGCAAATCGTTTAGTTTTTCCAATTTTTAACGCTTTTAACGAGTGCATAGGTTTCAGTGCAAGGGCGCTTGAAAAAACCGATTTTGCGAAATATAAGAACACTGCTGAAACTTTGGTTTTCCAAAAGGGGAAGATTGTTTTTAGCATTAATCTTCTTAAAAAATATAAACAACAGCACGGCTTAGACAATATCATTTTGGTGGAAGGTCAAATGGATGTTATTGCCATGCACAAAGGCGGATTTAAGCAGACGGTTGCTTGCATGGGAACGGCACTCACAAAAGACCATGTCAGTGAACTTAAACGCTATTCCAACAACATTGTTTTGTGTTTTGATAATGACGGGGCGGGCGAAAAAGCAACACTTCGTGCAATAGAGATGTTTAGAGGTGAAAATGTTGACTTGAAGGTGGTTAAACTTTCAGGCGGAAAAGACCCAGACGAAGTGTTAAACAATTTAGGTGCTGAAAAACTTCAAGAGATGATTGATAATGCCATTCCATATATGCAATTCTTGATGGAATATAACCTTAAAAACTTCGATTTATCAAAACCAGAGCAAAAAGGAAAGTTTGTTAAAGCGGTTTTAATGGAGATAAAAAAATTGGAAAGCGAGTCGGCTCAAGAGCCTTATCTTGAAAAATTGCGAGAAATCACAAACATACCAATCGAGGTTTTAAGGCGTGACCTTGGCACCAGCGTGCAGATTAAAAATGTTCCAAAAGTGGATGCTTCCATGGTCACTCAAGAAAACAACAAAGCAGAGTTATTTATTCTTGCAAGTATGCTTCACCATAAAGATTATGTCAACAAAAACATCGACTATCATAAACTTTTGGAAGGAAATGAGCGATATTTGGATATAATAGATAAAAATATGCCTCTCTCTTCTTTATTCGATTTTGAAGAAACGGCAAACGACCAAATGCTTATGAACATGGTAAATTTCAATTTCAGCCTCTTTCAAGGTGTGGAAGAAAGATATTTTAACGAGTGTTTGGTTATGGTTGCAGAAGAAAAGTGGCGAAAGATGCAACGAGAGTTAAACGAAAAATTTAAAACTTGTGAAGATTTAAACGAGCGCAAGGAAATTGCAAAAGAATTAGGCAAACTTGCCGTTTATTTGAAAACTAAAAATTTGGAGGTATTTTATGTCAGAAGATAAGATTGATCAAACAAAGGCTCAGTTGATGTGTGAAAAACTAACCAGCCTAGCCATAAAAAAAGGCTCGATCAATGCCGATGATGTATACTTTAGTATGCTTAAAGTGGGCGAAAATGCAGAGAACATTGAAAAATTTTTGCAATCGCTTGAAAAGAAGGGAATAAGAGTTATTAAGTCATCTGAAGAGGACCTTTTGAAAGATAATTTTGCTGATATAACCATGCTTCCAAATGTGGACGACCCAGTGAAGATGTATCTTAAAGACATCGGCAAAGTTCCACTTCTTTCCATGGAAGAGGAAAAAGAGTATGCAGAGCGTGCCATGAAAGGCGATGAGTATGCTAAAAGTGTTCTTTGTGAAAGCAACTTGAGGCTTGTTGTCAGTGTGGCAAAAAGATATGTCGGCAAAACTTCCATGTCTTTCCTCGACCTTATTCAAGAGGGGAATTTGGGGTTAATAAAAGCAGTGGACAAGTTTGACTACACCAAAGGTTTCAAATTTTCCACATATGCAACTTGGTGGATTAGGCAGGCAATCACAAGAGCAATGGCAGACCAGTCAAGAACGATAAGAATTCCAGTGCATATGGTGGAAACAATCAATAAGTATGTTAAAGTTGTCAGAACGCTTATGCAAAAACTTGGGCGTGAGCCTTCCATTGAAGAAATTGCCAGCGAAATGGGAATAAGTGTGGCAAAAGTTTTGGAAATTAAACGCACAAGTCAAGACCCAATTTCACTTGAAACGCCAATGGGAGAAGAAGATGACGGAAAAATGGCAGATATCATCGAGGATGACTCGACACAATCGCCAATTGAAAGTGCGTCACAAAGTTTGCTCCGCGAGCAGTTGTTAGCGGTTATCGACACTTTAACTCCTCGCGAACAGGAGGTTATTCGTCAACGCTACGGACTTATGGATGGCAAGCAAAAGACCTTGGAGGAAGTTGGCAGAGAATTTTCTGTGACAAGGGAAAGAATTAGGCAGATTGAGGCAAAAGCACTTAGAAAACTTAAACATCCAAATCGCAGTAAGCGTCTTGCGGATTTTGTGGAATAATAGGAGAGAAATATGGATTTAAAAAACTTACTTAAATATCAAGAATTAGATGAAAAATTATATCGTGTGGAGCAGAAATTGGTGGCAAGCCCATATCGCAAAAAGGCAAGCGAACTTCAGCAGATTGCCAAAAAAGCGCAAGCAAAATCTAATGAACTTGAAAACAAAGCGAACGCACTTTTAAAAGAAATTGAAGAAATAAAAGTAAAATTTAATCAAAACAACAAGGCTTTTGACAATTTACTACGAGAAGATTTAGATAAAGTCACCTTGGAGGATATTGACAAATTAGCCACACTTAAGGGCAAAATTTTGAACAATTTAAACTATTTTGAAAGGTCGCTTCAAAAATACGCTGAGGCGATCAATTCCACGCTTTTAGAATTTAACAAAACAAAAAAGCATTACGATGAAGCACGCAACGAATTTATGGCAATAAGAACTAAAATTGACGAAGAGAAAAAGGTTTTAGAGCCAGAAAAAGAACGCCTTCAAAAAGAATTGCAGGTGCTGGAAAAAGATGTGGAAAAGAATCTTATGGCAGAGTATAAGAAAAGAAGAAGTGACAACATCTTTCCAGTTATCGTTCCGCTTGAAGGTAAAAATTTTTGTGGAAGATGCAGAATGGAGCTTCCAATGGCAGCAATTGCCAAAATCAAAGACAAGGGTGTTATCACTTGCGAGCATTGCAAACGCCTTGTTTATGTGGGTGAATAGATATGGAAAGTGCGGATAAGTATAGGCTAAACACAATTGATTTCAAAGAATTTATTCTTGATGGTCAAAAGGTGGTTTTGTTTCGAATTGTTGCTGTGAAAAGTTTTATGAACAAAGCAACAGGCATTGAAGTTAAAGCGGGTGAAAGTGGAGGATATATTTCGCCTTACGCACTTTCTCAAAAGGGAAGTTGCTGGGTGGATGAAAACAGCCTTGTTGTTTCACTATCTTTGGGGAGCAAGGTGACCGACGATGCGTTCGTGTCAAACTCCAAACTTGTTGGCAAGGTGTTTGTTTGCGACAGTGCAAAAGTTCATGGAACAACAATTTTCAGCGACAACACGGCGGAAATAAGTGGTGAGGCACTTGTTAACAAATCTATGCTTTCGGGCGATGTTTATGTTTCAGAGCGTGCTACCATTGATAAGTCAACGCTAAACGGAAAGGTAAAAGTTAAAGGCAACACAATCATGCTTGACTGCGTTGTTAAAAACACCAAAAGCGACTTTATTGAAATAAACTTGAGTGGAAAAGAACCTTGCAACTATTCTGTTTGTGGACAAAAAATTGAAGAGAGTTTAATTAGAAATATTTTCACTCCAAAAATAAATCGAAAAAGAAAATATTTTTGGAAAAATAAAATTAATGAAAAAAATGCTTAAAAATCAATTTTTTAAGCATTTTTTTGCGTTTTTACAAGGAATTTTAAGTGTTTTTTTATTTTAATAAATTTTTCATCATTTTATAATTCAAAATTAATAATTTTTTATGAATATTTTTTATTTTATTTTAGATTAATTTTTTCTCTTTTAATATATGTCTGACAATTCCAATTAATCTCTCCACTTCGGCAAAAGTGTTGAAAAGAGAAAAGGAAACTCTTATCGCTCCACTATTTAGCGTGCCAAGGGCCTCATGCTTTTTTGGCGCACAATGATAGCCACTTCTGACGCAGATATCATATTTTTCGTTCAAAAGGTTGGCGACTTCATTTGAAGATATGCTTGGAATGTTGAAAGCAAAAACGCCAAAGGTGTTATCGGTTGCTGTGTAAATTTCCACTGGAAGTTTGGATAGTTCATAATGAAGATAGGTGGTTAAATCTTCCATTTTTTCTTTTATGGCATCAAAATTTTCCTCCACAAAATCAATTCCAGCACCAAACGCAAGAATTGCAGGCGTGTTTAATGTGCCACTTTCCAAGCGTTCGGGATATTCTTTTGGTTGCACAAGTTCCAACGAATTTGTTCCTGTTCCGCCAAACAAAATTGGCTCAAGCGGAACTTCGCCATTCAAAACAAGCGCTCCAGCACCTTGTGCGGAATAAAACCCTTTGTGAGGAGCAAGAGCCAGCATGCTTATTCCCATTCTTTTCATGTCATACTTAAAATGTCCACCGCTTTGTGCGCCATCCACAAGGAAAGCAATGTTTTTTTCTTGTAATTTTTGTCCAATTTCTTCCACTTTGGCGATGTCGCCATTGACATTTGAAATGTGATTGCAAATAACAAGTTTGGTATTCTCTTTAATGTGAGGTTGAATATCATTCCACTCCAAAAACCCTTTATTTTTTTGTTTTGCAATGGAGTAGGTGACATTTTTTGTTTTTGAAAGATGCTCAAGTGGGCGCAGAACCGAATTGTGTTCATTTTCGGTGCAAACAACATGGCAATCTTTTGCATAACCAAGAATGGCTTGGTTTAGTGCATGAGTGCATCCATCTGTGAAGATGACGCTGTCGCCATTTGTGTGGTTTAAGATTTTTTCTCGAACCTTTTCAATTTCAAGAGCGGTTTTAATTGCCTCTTTGTGACCGCTTCTTCCAGGGTTTGCGGAGTAAAACATCATGGCATTAGCAATGGCACGCTGAACGCATTTGGGTTTAATCAAAGTTGAGGCAGAATTATCAAAATATATCATAATCAATCCTTAAAAAAGAGTTTTTTGTTAAAAATATCAAATACTTTCTATTAATAATATAATGATAAGGGGGAAATTTTTGTGCATAGAGGATGATTATGAACTATATAATTGCAGTTTTTAATTCTCGTTCCGCCACGTTAAGATTTGCAAACACACTTCAAGCGAATCATATTCCCTGTGCCATAATAAACACACCAGCATCGCTTGGTCGTGCGTGTGGAATTTCTGTAAAATTTTTAAGCGAATTTTACGATAAAGCACGGATGCTTGCGGGAAAATCGCAGGTCAAATTTTACTCCTTAAATTCCACATTAAATGGAACGAGAATAAATAAGAATTAAAAGTTAAGAAATAAAAAATATAATAAAAAAATCAAAAAATTCAAGAAAAAATGATAAAAAATCAAAAAAAAGATTAATTTTGGTGTTTTTTTTGACAAAATAAAATATTTTTTTAATTTCAAACCTAAAAAAAGCAAAACTTTCGTGGTTTTGCTTACATAAAAACTGCAAAAATTCATAAAATAAGTGCATGAAATGTGTTTTGTCTTTTTTCTTTGTGTTTTGTTTTCTTTTTCTTGCATTTTTTGGGGTGAGTTGTTTATACGCCAAAATTTTTCCCTTAAAATATCAAAATGAAATTGCGGTGGCTTCTCAAACTTTTGAGGTTGACCCAGTGCTTGTTGCCAGCGTCATTAACAGTGAAAGCAGTTTTAACTCAGTTGCTGTTTCTGCAAAGGGTGCAGAGGGGCTTATGCAAATTCTTCCAACAACCGCCGAATATCTTGCTAAGAAACTTAAATATGGCGATTATGATTTAAAAAATCCAGAGGATAACATCATGCTCGGCACATATTATCTTTCGCTTTTGTTTGATGATTTTGAAGATGAGATTTTGGTGCTATGTTCATATAATGCTGGTCCAAACAAGGTTAAAAATTGGCTATCAAACGACGATTGTTTTGATGAGAACAACAATCTTAAAATACCTTTTAAGGAAACTAAAGAGTATGTGGAAAAATGCTTGCGTGCAAAAAAATATTACAACACCAAGCGTGATGCTTTTGAAATTTAAATTGAAAAAAATTAGCAATATTAACTAATTTTTTAACATATTCTTTTTGTATATTTCAAGGTTGTAGTATTCTGCAATAAGTTTAATAAGTTCGCCAGCGGTTGGCTTATCTTTCGGCGAAAAAATATTCATGTTGAACATTTCATTAATTGCAACAAAGGTTTTGTTTTGAAAGGTGTCGTCGATGGAATGCCTAATGCTTCTTTCCACAGAAGAGCCGGGAGTGTTAAATTTTTTCGCCACAATCGCATAAATTCCTTTGCATAGGTTTCGAGTTTCATTTGGAAGTGAGATGGCAATTTCAATGGCGGAACTTAAATAATTAAAGCCGACAAGATCCACTCTAAAGCCAATTCTAATAAGAGTATAGTGAATGATAGTTTTAATTTTGTCAATTTCCTTAGTGTTCATATTTAACCTCATTTGAAATGTTTTTTCAATATTCTCATTATAGCATACCCACTTAAGAAAAAACAAACATTTTTAATAAAATTACAATATATTACAAAAAATTATTCAAAAATTTCACAACTGCCATGAAGATTATGAGAAATAGTGAAATTTTGAAATTTGTTTGATTTTTTTGTGAAAATGTTGTAAGATGTCTCATATCAATAGTATTTAAGCAAAATATGATATCTTTGGAAGATTAATAGGTATTGCAATTTTGTGCTGACAAAATTTTTTGCATTTTCAATATCACCAGAAGTAGATTGGCGTTTGAATCTGTATTAGTTTTGTGATTTTGCTTTTAAATAATGAAAGAAACAAATTTAAATAATATAAAGGAGAAAAAATGGAAAGAGAAAATTTGCCAGATATTTTACATGAGATATTAAAGGATCTTGGTGGCAGGGCATCCATGATGGATGTTTTTAAAAATTTTTGGAAAAAGTATAAAGGCGAATTAAGAGAATCCGATGATATTTTTTACACATGGAATTACGACATTCGTTGGGCTGCAACAGAATTAAGAAAAAGAAGAATAATGAAACCAGCTTCAACAAAAGAAAACACTCATGGCCAGAATATAAGTCCTAAAGGTATTTGGGAACTTTACTAAGATATCTGCGCTTTATGTAAAAGTAGAAAAATACGCCTCAATATAGTTATATTAACGATATGGAAATAGAAAATCACAAAAACGAGAGGAAGGGATGAGGGGGCAGGTGTGCTCGTTTCCTTTTTTTGTGCGTAGTGTTATTTTATCTTATAAAAAATGAGGCGTATTTTTAATTGAAGTTTGTTAAAATTTTCCTCTTAAAACCGCTTGCGAATATCAAGCGGAAATCGGTGTTACATAATAACACTTGTTAAAAAAGTTAACATTAAGTCAAATTAAGAACGCATAAGAAAAGTTAAGACGACTAAAAATAAAAGTAAAAGTAAAAATAAAATAAAAATAAATATTAAAAAGAAACATACAAAGAAAAAATATCGCAAATTTTTAATAGGTATGTTTTAGAATGTGTAAGAATTTTCTTCGAAGTCCTCGCAAGCGGGCAGTTTCCGAAAGCGTGTCAGCGAGAATGCTAACAAAGAGAAAAACTCCTAAACTTTTTTATATAAAAAATATTATTTTGTAATACAAGCAAAATTGAAACAAGTGGACAAAAGTATTATAGTGTGATATAAACCTATTAGGAGGTTAAAAACCATGTTGCAACCAAAAAGAGATATATGTATTCCATTTAAAGTGACGCAAGCAGAACACGATAAAATTCAAGTTTTAATGGAAAAACTAGACCGTGACAGAAGTAGCGTCGTTCGTCTTGATATCAAAATGCTTTATAACGAAATTGTAGGCAAATAAAAAGGGCTAGTTTAAAAACTAACCTCTTTTTGCAATTATACCGAACATATCGTCAAAGAACACATACAAACAAGTGTTCTTATTTAAAGTGAATTGGCGGCGCCAACACTATCCAAATTGAACTAAAAATGAAAAAAAATTATTTAGCTTTAAGTATAAAATTTTATTAACATTTGTTCTAGCTCATAATAAGTTATAATATCAAATGATACTTCCTTAAAAAAAGAAACAAAAACTTTATTAGTTACCATATATGATTTTATACTATATTCTTCAAGTGGAATATTTAAACTTGAAAGAATTTTTTTGTAGTTTTCAGTTAAGAAATTAATTCTGTTCAAAAACTTTATATCTTTTTTATTTTTATTATAAAAAGAATCTTGATGTTTTGAAAATTCACTTATCGAACCAACATATTGTAGAAATTTACTTTCCAAATTCCAAATTACTTTATTTTTTGTGTCAATAAATAGACAGTCATAATCTCCTAAATTGTCAGGATATTTCTCATTTGGAAATCTCTTTGACAAATAGACTGATTTATCACAAAAATCCATCGGAGATTTATAAGTTTGACATAATTTTAAAATAGCATTTTCTAATTCTGTTTGACATTGTTTTTGTATTAACTTTACTTCTTTAAGATAATTACATAAACCATATTCATAAGGTGGATAAAAACTTTCAATTGCTCCTAGCCATCTTTCAAATAAATTATTAATAACTGGTGGAGAAAATATAATATCTTGACCGACTTCAATTATTGGCTTTATATCAAATCTATCAATTCGATTTTCTCGTTCCCATATAGGGATTAAACCTTGTTCAACAGGGATGCCTTTTGAATAAACAATTTTTATATTGGATTCATTTAATATAAGATATTCTAATGCCTTTGTCATATCATTTATGTCGGATTTTGTTTTTAATATACTTTCTAAATCTGTTAAGAGTTCTTTTTTATTGATTTGAAAGACATCTATTTCACAAAAATCTTTAAAAACAAAATTAAATTCGCGTTGTAAATAATTTAATATTTCTAATAAGGCCTTAAATGAAAATCCCAAATCCTTAGTTAAAGATGATATTAAATTTTCAAAAGAAATATTTTTTATTGTTTCAGGGATATAGTCAATATTATTATAATTACGTTTGTTTTGTTTTTTCAAATCAGATACTTTACAATTTTTTTTAAATAAGCTTTTTATTGTATAATCATATTTAATATTTAAAATAGCCTCTTTGAATTTCCATTTTATTTTATCTCCCGTATCTTGTAAATTTACAAACCATTCACCATAAGATAATAATTCTTCTATCTCACTATCTGAGATATCTTTATCCAATTTAACATTATGAATACAACATAAGTTTGTTTCTATTAAATAATTAAGAAATCTTATTTGTTCCTTTGTTTCTTCTCTAGTGTTTATTAATTCCATTGTTTCTTTATCTTTTTTTGAATTTGAAGCAAGTTTATATTTTATATTACAAATTTTCTTCTTATGTTCTAACTGTGCCAATATACTCAAAAATTTTTTATGCAAAGCAATTTTATCTTTATTTACCATAAGAAGTTCTATATTTGATTGAAATAATTCTTGTATATTTCTTATATTTTGCAAAGCTTTGTCTGACTTGTATATCCCCGGTTTAATGTTTATACTTTTACATAATAAAGCTAATTTTTTCTTTGTTTTAGCTCTTATTAATGAAGATGGCCATTTTGTTAAGCAAATATCATTTTTGATATAAGGACATTGATAACTTGTTAAAGAACAAATTTTAGATTTATTTATATCAGTATCAAAGGATTTATTCAAATCATGTTTAAAATTTAATGATTTTAATATTAATTTTAAAAGTTCTATTTCCTGTTGTCTATTTGACGAATTTTCTAATAATTCAAATAAAACTTCATAATCAATGGCTACTTTTAAATAATATATATTTTCAAAAACATTGTAATCAAAATAAAAATAATTTGTTAATTCTTTCAATTTATAAAATTCTTTATTATTAAATGGTATATTTATAATTTGGTATATATAGTTATTGTTAAGATTTTTTGATATAATATTTTTGTAAGTGTGCAATAATTCAAATAATAAATCATCAAAAGTTTTAGAAAAATTAATTTGCTTTACGTCTATTTTTGAACCATATAATTCAGCGCTATGACTTAAAAATATTTTTAAATTGTTTAATATACATAAATATCCACCAAATCCATCAAGTGCATTATTTTTGTAACTATAATAATTATTTTTTATTTTTTGTATATTCCATTGGTAAGGTGATGAAAATAATAAATTATTGGGTTGAAAAGGGAAATTTTTATAATCAATTTGGTATAAATCTTTTATGTTGTAGTCTTCTATATACATATCTGTCATTACCATTCCAAAAGATATTGCGCCCTGTTCTATTTGGTGGTTATTAGTTTTCCACATTTCATATATATTACAAATTCCACTAAATATATTAGCAAATTTTAATTTTGTAGTTTTTAAAAATTCCAAAAATTCATATAGTTCTTCAATGTTCTCTGTCCTAATAATAATATGTATTAAATCTAAAATTGGAATCATGTCTTTATTTTTTTCTTCAATTAAAATAAAACCTTGTTCTCGAATATTTATATAATTTCCATATTCAATAAATTGAATGTTCGTATTATTATCAATTTGTCTGCCTTTCATTAGTCTATTTTTATAAGGC
Source organism: uncultured Clostridia bacterium (assembly GCA_944364445.1). Taxonomy (GTDB): domain Bacteria; phylum Bacillota; class Clostridia; order Christensenellales; family UBA1242; genus Caccovivens. The sequence continues at coordinate 13,137 of CALVWC010000020.1, forward strand.
ATGAATATATGTAAGTTTCCCAATGATAATTCATCAGATATTTTTTCTTTATAAGATTGTTTGATTTTATTATCTTTTAAATATTTACTAGATATTAGTAGAATACTTTTTTGATTGTCTTCTATAAAACTTGTAGCATTAATATATTTTTGCCCATCATTAGAAAAACTTACCATTATATGACTCATTACTTTTAAGTTTTTTGCAGACATATCATAATTATCGTATAAAATTCTAGATAGGGATATATCTATATAATGTTGTAATTTATTTTCATCGATTTTTTCAATAAAATAAGATATAAAATCAATTAAAAAAGAAGTATTAAAAAGCAAATAAGTATTACCATTTTTATATACAAAATGTTGCTGTTCTATGTATTTGGCGTTTAATATTTTTTCCCATATCTTTTTATTTAAGTTAAAAGTTTCAAGTTGATAATATTTACAAACAGATATAAAATAGTTGTTTGATGGGCAATGTAATTGTTGTTTATCATAATGATTAGAACAATAATTGTAAGTTTGTAAAGAAGTAATCATATTATCTATAAATTCAAAGGCCTTTACAATTTCTTCTTTTTCTTCAAAAAAATTTATTAATTCAGAAAATAAAATATAAAATGGATATGTGTTGTTAAAACCTGTTCCAATAATAACTTTATAAAAATTATTAAGAATATTGATTTTTATTTCGCCAAAATCATCACACAAAACATCTTCATATCCTTTGTTGTGAAAAATTTTTATTTTATCAAAAAATGTTTTAAATTCATCATAAGTTTTAATTTGTTTTTGACCATGTTTTTTTACAGATGTTAAACAAAAATTTAATGTTAAAGAAAAAAGATAAAGGCACCTATTCATTATAAAAGAATTAATAGTAAAAACTGCACGGCATAAATCTAAGTATTCATATTCTTCAAAAATTTTTATTATAGAATTCACATTATAGGTATTAAAATCATTTCCATAAGGGCTTGGAATGCTTTTTTTTACATTCTCAGTTTTTTCTGAATTTAGACAACAGTATTTATATTTTTTACCACTTCCACAAGGACATAATTCATTTCTTCCTATCTTCATAATCGACTCCTTACAAAATAAGTTTAACATATTTTTCGTGAAATTTGTAGATTTTAAGACAATTTTATGGAATGTATGTTATAATGAAATTAGTGAGGTTTATTATGAAAATATACAACAAACTTGTAAGAGACAAAATTCCAGAAATTATTGCTGGTGATAACGGAAAAACTTGTGTAACAAGAATTATGGAAGATTATGAGTATTTAGAAACTCTTAATACAAAAATGCAAGAAGAGCTTAAAGAATATTTAGAAAGTGGAGAAGTAGAAGAACTTGCAGATTTAGAAGAAGTATTAAGAGCGATTCTTGATGTTAAGGGTGTTCCTTATGAGGAATTTGAAAAAATCAGGAATTCAAAGGTTGAAAAAAGAGGTGCTTTCAAAAAGAAAATCTTTCTTGAAAGCGTAAGCGAAAAGAATGATAAATAAAAGTGCAATTTGTAATTTAGGACTTACATTTGTAGATGAGTATTCATTTGATGATACCCATTCTTCTTTTGTGTTCAAAAAAGACAACACTTGTGTAATAGTTGATAATAACATTTGTGAAAATGATAAAGAAGTTGTTTTTGATTATTCAAAGTATTGCGAAATGCAAAATAAATATATGGCAGAATATGAAAAACTTTATAGGTTTAATTTCACAAGTGAAAACATTTACCCTCAAATTTATGATTGGTTAAATAAAACTCCAGCAGATATTGAAATTAAAGATAATGGTGGTTCTTTTCATAATGCACATTTAGACAACACACCACTTGAAAAAACTTTTGAAGATTTGTTTGTTGAGTCCTATGGAGATAATGCAACAGAATATTTAAAAAAGGAATATTCAGTATCGCTAAACAATGGCAGAAATGCTTTTATTGATTATGTTGTAGAAACTAAAAATGGCAACTATGCAATAGAAGAAAATGGAGTTCATTATCATCACCCTTGCTTAATTGGAAACAGTGCTTATGAAAGGCAATTAGAAAAACAAAACACATTAGTTTTGTATGGTTTTAAAGTTTTCCGTTTTTCTAGTCAAAATTTATCTTTTAAAGAGCAAACCATTGATAATATAAAGTTATATTTAGGCGATAAAGACAATTTTATTAATTCAGTTGTTGTTAAAGAAGAAAGAAAATTTAAACTTTATGAACATCAAGAAAAAATTCTTGAAGATATACATAAATCAAGAACAGAAGGTATAAACACTGCACTTATTGTTATTCCAACTGGAACAGGAAAATCTCAAATAGTAATAGAAGATTTAAAGCAACTAGCAGAAGATAACAAAATTAAAAAAGTTTTGATAATGGTGCCATCAATTCCAATTAAAGAAGATTGGGAAAAGAGAGTTGCGATTTTTAATGGTAAACTCGACATTGAAATAAAATATTATAATACTGTTTTTCTTGAAAAGAATTCACTTCCAAAAGATTATTATGACTATATTGTTTTTGATGAAGCACATCATGCTCAAGCAGCAAATTGCAAAAAGACCTTGCAATATTTCACACCAAAATATTTGATTGGATTAACAGCAACACCAGAAAGATTAGATAAGCGTAAACTCGATGAAATATTTGGTCAATATGAAACAAAGTTAACATTAAGAGAAGCAATTGAAAAAGGTGTTATTTCAAATATAAGATGTTATAGACTTATTAGCAATATTGATTTAAGTGAAGTGAGATACAATGGAAAAGACTATAACTATGCAGATCTTGAAAAAACTCTTGTTATAGATTCTAGAAATGAATTGATTGTAAAAACAATAAAAAAATATTTTACACCACAAAAAGATTTTTACAAACAAGGAATTGTTTTTTGTGTTAATATTCAGCATTGCAAGAAACTTGAAAAAATGTTAAACGATGCTGGAATAAAAGCAAAGGCAGTTTATGGCTCTAACAGAGAAAATGATGTTATTTTTGAAAGTTATAAAAATAAAGAAATACAATTTCTTTTAAGTTGTCAGGTAATAAGTGAAGGTTGGGATTGTCCGCAAACTGAAATTGTTGTAATGGCTAGACCAACACTTTCAAAAGTCTTATATCTGCAACAAATTGGTCGTGGTTTACGAAATTATCCGGGGAAAGAATGTTTGTATGTTATTGATGTTGTTGATAACTATGAAGGAAAACTTACACCTTGGAGTTTTAATTCATTATTCAAAATTGCTAATTATAGTGATTTTGCAGGTGTTATAAATAATAATTTTGATTATCTAAACATTTTAGGACTTTCAGAAACCGAAATATCTATGCAAGAAATAGATGTTTTCACTTTCGAAGAAAAATATAAAGATTATAAGTCGCTAGAACAAACTGCTCGTGAGTTGTTTGTTGGAACAAATACTTTAAGTAAATGGGTAAAAATAAATCCAAGTTTTTCAAGTTTGTCATTGCCAATAGGAAATAAACTTATGCCATATTTTTCAAATGAAGACATTGCAAAAATCAAACAAGCAAAACAATTAAAAGAACATAATGAAGAAACAATTTTGCAAGACTTTGTTGATTTTATAGATGAAAATACTTTAACCTATTCTTTTAAATTGATTTTTATGTTAAGTATGTTTGACCTTGCCGATAAAGAAGGTGAAGTTAATATTGATAACCTTATTGATAAATATTCAAAGTTTTACATTGATAGATTAGATAGAAAATTGCCTGTTGACCGCAAAGGTTGTGTTTTTAATTATGAATACTTAAATGATAGAACAAAAATGAAGAAAAGTATTTTAGATAATCCTTTCGAAAAGTTTGAAAGAAAAAGATTTGTGTATTTTAGTAAAGACTTAAATATTTTATCTTTTAATCCAATATTATGGGCAAAACTTACTGAAGAAATAAAACAAAGCATTATAAACAAAGAAAAACAATTTTTAAAGGAATACTATAAGAATTTAGGAGGATTATAATGCAATTTAAAGCATATTGGGACGAAAGCCATAAAACATATTCTATGGGCAAAATAACCTATGATAATTGGTTAGATAAATATAAAAATGTTTTAGATCAATGTAAAACTAAAGTTTTAGACCTTGGGTGTGGTGTTGGAAATGACGCTTTGTATTTAACTGAACGCGGATTTAAAGTGATTGCTTGTGATTATTCAGATGTTGCATTAAAACACCTAAAAGAACAACTTAAGAGTGTAGAAACAAAATGGCTTGATATTTCAAATCCACTGCCTTTTAAAAATACAACATTTGATTTGGTTATTGCAGATTTAAGTTTACATTATTTTGACGAAAAAACAACAATAGCAATAATGAAAGAAATAAAGCGAATATTAAAACCAAACGGACATTTACTTGCTAGAGTTAATTCAATTACTGATAAAAATTTTGGTGCTGGCAATGGTCAAAAAATAGAAGAAAATTATTATTTTGTTGAGGGTTATAACAAAAGATTTTTTAGTATAGAAGATGCAAAAAAATTCTTTTCATATATTGGCAAAACAAAGATAAAAGAAGCGGATATGTTAAGATATAGAGAACCTAAAAAAGTAATAGAAGTAGATGTTGAAAGAGAAAGATAATATATAAAATACTTAATCATATTGATTAGGTATTTTTTATGCCAACAGTATTAAACGATACTGTTTTTTATTGAGAATTTTTTTCGCGTGTTCAAATGGTGAACACGCGATATTTTTATAATTAGTTGAAAAAGTTTAAAAAATATTTTTCGCTGGGTCAAATGGTGAGCCAGCGGAAGTTTTAGAATTAAGTTAGAAAAATCAAAAAAGTTTTCTCGCTGTATCAAATGGTGATACAGCGACAGTAGTAAAATTCTAATGAAAAATCAAAAAACTTTTGTCGCTGCACACAATGTGTGTGCTGCGAGAATTGTAAGATTAATGTGAAAATGTTTTTCCGTTAGACCAAAAGGTGGTCAAGCGACAATGCAATAATAGAGATGAAAGGATAAAAATTTTTCCCCGCATTATCAAATGGTGATAATGCGACTATGTAAAAATATATATGAAAAATTAAAAACTTTTCCCGCAGGGACAAATGGTGTCCACGCGAGAATAGTAAATTCATTTTAAAAGGAGGTGTGAAATGTAAAATTAAAACTAAAAACATAAACAAACAAAAATTAAAAGGAGAATAAAATGAAAAAGATTGATACGAGCAAACTTATGGAAGTAAAACTTAGAATTTACAGTTATGGAACAATTGAAAGGTTAAGTAAATGTTTTGAAAAGCACAG
>CALVWC010000021.1 GCA_944364445.1 uncultured Clostridia bacterium
ATCTTGCATAACACACCATATATTGTGGTATTATGCAATAAAAAATTTTTGCATAATACTATGAAAATTTGTTTGACTTTTAAAATTATTAGATATATAATTTAATTAAATAGGAGGAATTATGGCTTTCAATTCAAATGGTCAGGTTCAATATCTCATTCTTGATTCGCTTGCCGATGGCTCAAAATACGGCTTGGAAATCATTGAGTTTATCTCCAAAAAAACTAATGGTGGCTACATTTTGAAAAAGCCTACCTTGTATTCTTGCCTCACTCGCCTTGAAAAGAAAGGTTATGTTTCTTCGTCGTTTTGGGGGGAAAGCGAATTTGGCGGAAAGCGTCATTACTATGCTTTAACAAACGAAGGAAAAGAAAACTTAAAAATTTTAGCAAAGGAATTTGAACATATTTCTTTCACTTCTTCTGAAAATGAAATTGAAGATGTTGACAAAGATATGATTGAAGAGAATGTGAAACCAATGTTTCTATCTCAAGAAAATTTGTTCGACTTTGCAAAACCAACCGCTAAGGAAGAGGAAAAGAAAGAGGAAACAAAAGTTGAGCCAGAGATTGCCGAAAACCAAATGGACCTATTTTCCTATCCAGCAGAGCCAGAAAAAGAAGAAATAAAATCTGATGTGTTCAGTTTTGAAGATAAAGAAGAAGAGAAACAAGATGACGGAAAATTTTTGGCGGAAAGCGAAACTTTAACACCTTTTCAACTTGAACAAAACAAAAAGATTTTTAACACTTCCAGCGAACTTAAAAAATATCGCAATCGCAAAAGCTTCTCTGATAACCAAATGCAAATGCCTGTTGAATATGAAAAAAAGCAGTCAGAAGAGGAATTTCAAGAAAAAATTAAGGCACTTAAAGAGTCTATTTTGCAAACTAAGCAAAACACCTTTGATAAGGAAACTTATTATCCAAACTCTTACTCCTCCTCTCAAGAAGAAAAAGTGGAAGAAGAAAAACAAGACGATGGCGTTTATGTGAATGAATACTATGACCCATATTTCTATAAAAAACCTAAAACTTATGATGAAGAAGAGGAAATTGAAACAGTTGAGCAAAACTTAGTGGAAGAAAAAAAGGATGACGCCACTTTCATCACCGAACAAATTGGAAATATTCCTGTTCAAAAACGCATCACCCCGCCTAACATTGAAATCAATGTTTCCGACGAAAACTTGCCTGCACCTATGCGTGACTCACAACTAGAGCCGACCTATAATGATATGGTTTCCAAAGTAATGGAAAAGAAAAAGGAACAAAAAGTTGTTAAGCGTGAGCCAAGAGTTATTGTTGACACCAGCACCACTTTTGCCGATTATGAAAGTTTGAAAGGCTATTACAATAATCATGGCTTAACTTTTAAGGAATATAAAAAATCGACGGTGGAGCGTATTCATAACACAAATTTCTTGAAATTCATTTCGTCTATTGTTCTTTTCCTTTTAAGTGGCATAGGAAGTGGAATTTTATATTGGATAATAAGTGCCAACAACCTCCTCATGCCAACCACAAACTTCATGTTCTACACCTTTCCAATCCTCTTTGCTGTCTATGCTTTGTTTGAGTTTATTAGATATAAAACAGTTGTCAGCAAAAAAGCATCTCAAAGATATAACGCCGTAATCAATTGGGCTGTGTTTGTTTTGTCAGCGATTGTCGTGTTTGTTATCAACATCTGCTTTGGTATGCAGGCTGAAACCATGATTGAATATTTAACCTCAATCTTAACTCCAATTTATGCGATTTTGTTAATTTGCCCAATAAATTATTATATCACAAAATTTATCTATAAAAAGTGGGCAAAATAGTTGAAAAAATTTAAAATCTTTGTATATTTTAAAAATTCCAGCACATATTAAAAGTAAGTTAGTTATCTTTCATGATTTCTAACTTGATAAGAAAAGAGATTTTAGTTCGTTTTGAATTATTCATTCTCTTTTCTTTTTTTAACTAAAAAGTTCAATTTCTTTTTTACTTTTGCGTTTTTTAAAAATCATAACAAAAAAGTCGAATAAAAGGAAAAGAGCAATAATGACAAGTGAAGCAATTAAGATGTATAATGTGGAGTTTTCAAACAACACGCACAACAGCGTCACAACAAGGCAAGAGAAAAACGCACCCACCATGATAGCCAAAAACGCTTGCCACATTTTTAAATTTGTTAACCCTGCAATCAAACTTCCTGCATACACCCCAGTCAACGGCAAAGGCACAGCAACAAACATGGCAAGAAGGGAAAGTTTATAGAAAGTTTTGTTTTTTGAAGATAATTTTTCTATCCTTTTTTTATATTTTTCTTCCAACCTCACAAGAAACTTATCATGAACAAAACCACTTGCTTTGTTTTTTAATTTTCTAACACACCACATCACAATAAAACATGGAATCATGCTTCCAACAAAGGCACAAATAAATGTGACAATAGGCGTAAGTGTGGCGTCACCCCAAATTGCCTCTGACATACCAAAAGGTATGGCAATTTTACTTTCAATTGTGGGAATTAATGAAACAAGAATAACTGCAAGAAAAACACAACTTGAAAAATTGTCAGCAAAAAAATCTAACATATTTGCCTCCCACAATCATTTTATGATTTAACTTTTTAAGTTATTATACTTTTTTGCAAACTGCGGGCAAAAGTGTCTTTTTGCGGTTTGAAGCGATTTTTTAGCATCTTAAAACACACCCCTTTCCTTCAAATAACTTTTTTACCCACGCAAAAAGACAGCGCGCTTTCGCGCGCCCATGCTCCGCATGGACTTTCGCCCGCCCACAACATAAAAAAAGAAGAAATCTCTTCTTCTTTAAATTTATATAAAATTTCTTATTTATTCCTCATCTGGAAGGTTGACATTGTGATAAACTTCTTGAACATCATCTAAATCTTCAAGTGCATCAATCATTCTTTGGAATTTTGGTGCTTGGTCGGCACTTAAATCAACATAGGTGTCTGGAACAAGTTCGGTGTCAGCAGAAATAATGTTGTATCCTTTTTTTGCAAGCGCCTCACTCATTCTGTTATGCTCGTTTGGCTCAGTGATAACTTGCACTAAGTCCTCATCTTCAAAAACATCCACTGCACCTTCTTCAAGAGCATCCATCATAAGCGTGTCAACATCCTTAACATCGCTTGCAACCACCACACCCTTTCTTTTAAAGAGGTAGGAAACGCAATTTGTTGAACCTAAACTTCCGCCATGCTTATCGAAAGCGTGACGAACATCGCCAGCTGTTCTATTCTTATTATCGGTCAAACATTCCACAATAACAGCAGAGCCACCAACACCATAACCTTCATAAGTTATCGCCTCATAGTTCACCCCGCTAAGTTCACCTGACGCTTTTTTAATTGAGCGTTCAATGTTATCACTTGGCATATTGTTTTGTTTTGCTTTTGCAATCACATCTCTAAGTTTACTGTTAGTGTTTGGGTCTGCACCACCCGCTTTCACACAAACAGCAATTTCACGCCCAATCTTTGTAAAAATTTTACCACGCGCAGCATCTGTTTTACCCTTACGCGCTTGAATATTGTGCCATTTTGAATGTCCTGACATAATTACCTCCTATTTTAAATTATCTTTTGAAAGTTGATACATGATGATTGACCCACTGACACCAGCATTTAAACTTTCAATCCCCTCACTCATGGGAATTTTAACTTTTTGATAGCAAATTTTTTCGATATCCTCACAAACGCCTTGCCCTTCGTTTCCAACAACAACACCAACTTTTGAGTTTACTTTAAATGAAAAGATATTTTCGCCATCCATATCGCAACAAAGAAGTTTAAGGTTGTTAACTTTAGCAAATTTCAAAAACTCTTCTTTTTTCATGGAAAAAACCTTAATGTTAAAAACTGCACCAACAGAACTTCGGATAAGTTTGGAGTTTGTGACGGAAACGCTGTCCACCAAAAACACGCTTTCAAACCCACAAGCCTTAGCGGTTCTAATCAGCGTTCCAACATTTCCGGGGTCTTGAAGAGAGTCAATAACCAAAAAATTTCCAGTTGGCTTTACCACAACATCTTGATTGTGGTATGCAACACATAACACTTTCTGTGGTGTTTTGGTGTCGGATAACATCTCAATTGTTTTTGAGTCAACATGATAGGTTTTGATGCCTAAATCATCGAAAGGTAAAATGTTTTCACTCGTCAAAAAACATTCCACTTTAATGGAATTGTTTTTCACTGCATCCTTGATGATTTTGACATTATCTAAAAAAAGCAAAGACTTTTCTCGTTTTTGCTTTTTAAGGTTTAGTATAAAATTCTTTGTCGCCCTTTCCATTAAGCCTTCTTTGCAGTTTCAACAAGTTGAGCAAAAGCCTCTGGCTCTCTAACTGCCAAATCTGCAAGCACTTTGCGGTTGAGTGCGATGTTTGCTTTTTTAAGACCAGCAATAAATCTGCTGTAAGAAATTCCATTTGCGTGGCAACCAGCGTTAATTCTTGTGATCCACAACGTTCTGAAATCTCTCTTCTTTTGCTTTCTGCCGATGTAAGAATATTGACCAGATTTCATAACCTGTTCGCGAGCAGTTCTATAAAGTTTACTCTTAGCGCCAAAATATCCCTTAGCAGATTTTAAAATTTTTCTACGCTTTTTAACAGCGTTAACGCCTCTTTTAATTCTCATGTTTCCCCCTTACTTTACGAGAAGCTTCTTGATGTTGCTTTGATTTTTTCCAGCAATATAAGAACCTTTTCTAAGTTTTCTTTTACGACTTTTGCTTTTCACTGTTAAGAAGTGACCTTTGTTTGGTCTTGCATACTTAACTTTTCCTGTTGCAGTGAGAGAGAAACGCTTTTTAACTCCACTGTGTGTTTTTTGTTTAGGCATACTAGTTCTCCTTTTATTTAGACTTTTTTGGATTGATTACAACAACCACATTTCGACCCATGATTTCTGGTTTTTTGTCAATAGAGCCGAATTCTGAAAGTGCTTCCACAAACTTTTCCACCACCTCAACGGCGTTTTTTGCATAAGCTTGCTCTCTGCCTCTCATTCTTAAAGAAACCTTAACCTTATCGCCCTCTTGCAAAATTTTTTGTGCATTTTTAAGTTTGAAATTGATGTGATATTGGTCTATGCGCATGCTGAGTTGAATTTCTTTAAGTTCCACAATTTTTTGATTTTTCTTGATTTCTTTTTCTTTTTTAATCGTGTCGAACTTATACTTTCCATAATCCATAATTTTGCAAACAGCAGGATTGGAATTTCCGCTCATAAGAACAAGGTCAAGCCCTTCATTATCGGCAATTTGCCTTGCTTTTTCAATTGGCATAACGCCAAGTTGTTCACCATCCGTTCCAATTAAACGAACTTCTTTTGCGGTGATTTGATCATTGATTAATTGTTCCTTAAAAATTGTCGTAATCTCCTTTAAAAAAATTTGGTAGAAGCATACTGCCCCCACCAAAAAATAAACAAACTAATTTAATTGTTTAATTTTTTGACCAAGTAGAAACAAAATTCGACTGGTGAGAAGGGAACTTCTGCTTTCATACGCCCATAATTTTAGCACACAAAAATTTCGTTGTCAACTGTTTTGCATAAATTTTTTTAATTTTTCTTGTTTTTCTCATGTTTTTTTCTACGCTTAAACGGAGTCGCTTCTAAATACGCACCAGTGTGAAGAGCAATCTTATCGCAATTAGTGATGGCATAACTTTTCATAATCGCCTTACAAAAAATGGTAATTCCAGCAATAAGAGCGGAAACTAAACAAGTGACAAGAAGGTTAACATCACCCTCTAAGTTCATGTTAACCACCAAACTCACACCGCCAGCACCACTAAGTATGCCACAAATATCACCCACCACATCTCCACCAAAAGAGGAAACCTTGTCGGCATTTCGGCACAGCGCCATTGCCATTTCATAGCCCTTTTCCTCTTTATATTTTTCCAATTTTTCTTCGCTTATTGTTGTGAATGCCACGGCGATCATATCAAACACCACGCTGACAAAAATGAAAAACACAATCACAAAAATAGACATGAAAGAGGAAAGCGTCGGAAGTAAACTTTGCGACAACAAACTGAAAACTATGGAAAGCGAAATTGACAAAACAAAAACTTTAAGCGCCCACCTAAGCGACTTTTTATTCATATCATATTATATTCGCTTGCGCCTATGTTTAGGACAAATTACTTTTCTATCTCGCTGATTTCGTCGTCGATTATCGCTTTAAGTTCGCTGAGTAGGTCAGAAAGTGGAATGAAGTTTGTTTCACCACTCTCTCGCATTGTCACTTCTGCCACACCTTGTGCCATGGTTTTAGGGCTTATAACCACCCTAATTGGCATTCCCATAAGTTCGCTGTCGGTTAACTTCACACCTGCTGAAACATGCCTATCATCAAATAAAACTTCAATTCCCGCGTCAACCATACGCTTATATAGTTCATCGGAAACTGCCGAAACATTTTCGTCATCCAGCCTTAGAGGACAAAAATGCACATGCCAAGGAGCAACCGTCATTGGCCAAACAATTCCTTTTTCATCACCTTTTTCTTCCACAATGCTGGCAATCGCCCTGCCAACGCCAATGCCATAACAACCCATGATTGGCTCCATCATCGAGCCGTCTGGCATGCTGACTTTCATGCCCATTGTTTTGGTGTATTTTGTGCCAAGTTGGAAGATGTTTCCAATTTCAATACCACGCGTAAGTGTCAATTTTTCGCCACAATTAACACAACAATCGCCCTCTTGAACAAGTGCAATATCATTAAAGGTCACACCTTTTAAATCACGCGAGGCACTGACATTTTTTAAGTGATAATCTTCTTTATTTGCACCCGTCACAAAGTTTTCCATATTAATTATTGAAGTATCGTAAACCACAATAGCATCTTCTGGCACGGTCAAATTCACACAACCAATATTGCCAGCAACAAGCCCAAATTTGTCGGTGTCAGCAGGTTTTATGTTGGAACGGCAAATTTTCATAAGTTTCTTCTCGTTAACATCATAAGTTCCACGAAGAAATGCCACCACAAGTTTATCTTCATCTGTCACATAGCAAACCGCTTTCACGGTGTTTTCAGGGCTAATTTCAAGAAAATGACAAACCTCGTCAATGGTTTTGGCGTTTCCTGTGAAAACTTCTTCAATTTCCTCGCCAATTTCCGTTTCTGAAGAGGACTTCACCCCGCTTGCGACTTCCATGTTCGCCTTATAACCACACTTGTCGCACAGCACAAGCCTATCTTCTCCATTATCTGTCACAAGCATAAACTCGTCGGCAACCTTTCCACCCATAATGCCATTATCACTTTTAACAGATATGAAATTTTTAAGCCCGATGCGTTTATAAATTCGGTTGTATGCGTCAAAAACTTTTTGATAGTAAACATCCAAATCTTCTTGTGAGGTATGAAAAGAATAGGCATCTTTCATCAAAAACTCTTTCACGCGGATAAGTCCGCCTCTTGGTCTTGCCTCATCGCGATATTTGGTTTGAATTTGATAAATCATGCATGGTAACTGCTCGTGACTTTTCACGGTGTTCATAACCATGTGAACGGCAGCCTCTTCATGCGTCATGCCAAGAAGCATATCATGCCCAGTTCTGTCTTTAAAGCGCAACAATTCCTCTTGAATGGAGTTATATCTTCCTGAAAGTTCCCAAAGTTCTCGTGGCATAACAACAGGGAACAAAACTTCTTGCCCACCCAATGCATCCATCTCTTCGCGAATAATTTTTTGCACTTTCTCGCTGACGCGTTGTGCTGGTGGAAGCATGGAAAAAATCCCTGCGCTGACCTGTTTGATGTAGCCTGCACGAAGCATAAGAATATGGCTTTTAAGCGTGGCACCGCTTGGCGTTTCTTTCAGTCTTTCGCCAACAAGATGACTTAGTTTCATTGAATTTCCTCCTCGGTTATTTTGTCGAAATCTTTTTTTATTTCAAAAAGTTTTTTGCTGGTCTTACTTAATTCTTCCTGGCAAAACTTAGCAAGAACAGAAGCTCTTTCAAAAAGTTTTGTGCTTTCGGCAAGTGGAAGTTTTTCATTGTCAAGTTTGTTTGTGATTTCTTCTAATTCCTTAATTGCATCTTCGTAGTTCATAAATTCTCCTTAAAATTTTTCTTTAAAACTTTGGCTTCAACTTCTCCATCAAAGAAATTTACGCTTAAACTTTCCTTTTCTGATATCTCTAAAACACTTTCAACGCTTTTCCCGTTCTGCTCCACTTTGGCATAGCCTCGCCTTAAAATTGCAAGCGGGTCAAGTTTTTGAAGCGTTAGCGACAATAGCTCTAAGCGATGTTTCTCAAAATCAGTTTGCTTTTCAAGTTGATAGGAAAGGTTTTGACAAATTTCTTTCAAAACATCCTGTCTTTCAAAAACATAGTCTTCAATCTTATTCGTTAAATACCTCATATTGTCCAGAAAATCTTCCACATGGTCGGAATACAAGCTCATCATCTCGCGACTTAATTTTTTCACAAGAAAGCGAAAGGAAGAACGCTCTTTTTCGGTGTCTTGCGTAAGTATTTCCGCTGCCGCACTTGGCGTTGGCGCACGCAAATCTGAAACAAAATCTATTATGGTGAAATCTGTTTCATGACCAACTGCCGAAACGATTGGCTTAAGGCAGTTATATGTTGCCCTTGCCACAACTTCAGTGTTGTATGCCGACAAATCTTCCAAAGAACCACCACCGCGTGCCACAATCACAACATCCACCTTGTCGTAAGTGGAAAAGAAATTTATTCCTTCAACAATCTCTTTTTCGGCGTCATTTCCTTGAACCTTGGTGGGATAAAGCACAATTTCAACAGCAGGATTTCTTCGCCAAGCCACATTTTTGATATCTTGCAAAACCGCACCTTCCTTTGAAGTGACAACTCCAATTCTCTTAATCGATTTTGGAAGAGTTTTTTTGTGTGGAATGTCGAAAAGCCCTTCTTTTTCCAATTTATTTTTAAGTTCCACAAATTTTTGATAAAGAATGCCTTGTCCTGCTTTTTCAATTCGATAAGCTATGTAATTAAAACGACCACTTTTAGTGTAAAAATTTGGCCCGCCATAAAGAACGACCATGTCGCCTTCTTTCACATCTCCGAAAACCGCACCATTAAAACAAACACATGGAAGCGTGCTTTCTTCATCTTTAAGCGAAAAATAGACGGCGTTTTTTGCTTTAGAAATACCAAAAACTTCTCCAACAACATTCACGCTGTGGAGAAATTCTTCGTTGTTAAAAATGTCTTTAACAATGTTATTAAATTTTGTCACACTTATCGTTGTCAACATAATTTTAACCTAGTATTGCAGACAGCAAGCCATTGATGAATTTACTGCTATCGTTTGTGGAATATTTTTTGGAAATATCCAACGCCTCGTTGATAGCAACCGGCTTTGGCGTGTCAAGAAACTCAATTTCCGTCAGTGCCATGAACACCAAAGCCAAGTCGATTTTATAAACCCTTGTGATGTCGAAGTTTTTTAAATGCGAAGCAACATCATTTTCAAGTTTTTCGCGGTGAATTTGATAGGTGTCGAAAATGAGTTTACAAAATTCCTTATCCGCGTCCTTTTTAAGTGGTTTAATAACCTCAAGTTGCGTTTCTTCTTCTGCACCCTTAAAGAGAGTTTCAAAGATAAGTTTAAATGCGCATTCTCTTGCCTCTCTACGCATCTGCCACCTCTTTGTCGCACTCAACATCAACAATATGCACATTGATTTTCATAGGTTTTAATGCTACCATGGTTGCCAGCGAGTTTCTGACATTCTCTTGCACGCGATAGGCAATGTCAGGCACATTAAAACCAATATAGATGTTGATGTAAACATCGATTGTTAAAGCGCCATTTTTCTCGAATTTAATTTCCACGCCGTCGTCATAGCGCCTTAACATCTTTTTAAAGAAAGAGCGATGTTTGTTGCAAACGCTTTCCACACCATTAATCTCTTTTGCTGCAAGATTGATGATGGAAACCAAAATGTTTCTGTCTAAGGTAATTTTCCCCTTATTTTTCATATCTTCATTTTTAACTGCCATAAAAACTTCCTTTTACAGCACTATTCTAGCACAAACAAATTAATTTTGCAAACTATTAAGCACAAATATTTTTAATTATTCATAAGGATTGATAACAACATCTTTTGGTTCGCAAGTCAACTGCAAGCAAACAATATCCTTGATGTTTTGTGCTTCGTTAAAAGTTAGTTCTGCACTGTCAACAACAACATTAACAACGCCGTTATCATTAATAAACACCACGCAATCGTTATAACCCTCTGCTTTAATAAGCCCTTCCACTGCAAGTTCTTCTTCCATTAACGCTAAAATGTCATTCTTTTCTTTTTTAGCATTTGCAATATCTTCCTCTGTTGAGTTTGTATCACTTATGATTGCATCAAGATATAACATTTGTTGGTCGCGATTTGTTTCTCTTTCATTTCTGTATGAAACAAAATAGGATGTTGTTGTGGTTGTTGTGGTTGGACTTATGCTGTTGTTTAAAACAATGTTCAAATATCCTGTCACACCAAGTAAAACCACCATAACCGACAAAATGATAATTTTTGTTCTCTTTTTCATAAAAACTCCTTTTTAATTTAAAATTGTGATATCTTCTGCGCTAATTTCAAGTAAGGTTTGAACGGCATTTAAAATATCCATCTTCACAGCAAAATCTTCACTTCCACTGGCAACAATCACCACCCCCTTTATTGTTGGATAAATTTTATTTACGATAACTGGCTCACCATTAACCAAAATTGTCGTTTCTGTTGTCACGCTTGTTTCCCCCTCTTGACTTGTTTCTTTGTCGGTTGCATACTCATAGGAGAAATCGTTTTCAATGGTTATGATTGCACTCACATCGCCCACACCTTCAATGTTGGATAAGACATTACATAGTTTATTCTCAAGATAGTCCACATATTCCACACCATTAGCATAATTTCCTGTCGAAACTTTTTCTTGTGTGTCACTTTTGTTGGTGAACGCAGAAAAGTATATCACGCACACAACAAGTCCAACAATGAGTGCCAGATATATTTCTATATGCTTAATAGATTTAAGTTTAGACCAAATATCTTTTAATTTTCCCATACATCCTCCTATCCGTCTTTATACTCAATTTCCACATCTTGAAGCGAAGGAAAAAGTGAAACCATTTCACTAATAGCATTTTTCGCTCCCAGAGTATTTTTATTTTCAAAGTTGTCCGAAAATTCAATATCGCGTAAATCGACAGAAATCTTCAAAATCTTTAGTTCTTCGCCATAGAGGTTTGCAGTTATCGAAATTTCCACATTGTTTATTCCAAGCCTTACAAGTTCGCTTTGCAAATCCTCTTGAATGGCGTTTAATTTGTTTTTATTGATGTTATATAGATAGTTTTCTTGAAGAGAAGTGTCAGAAGCTGTGAACCATTTTGAAAAGTCAATCTCTTTTCCAAAAAGTGTGGGAAGCGGAGAGATTATCACAAACAGCGTGACAAAGGAAAATATCACACGCGTATATCTGTTTATTTGCCCTTCTGGCAAAATGAACTCACATAAAACTGAAAGAATGACCACGCCAGCAATAGAAAGTAGCCATGCTGAAATTCCACTCATACTTCCTCCTAAATTAAATTGGCACTGCACATAATAAGTCCAGTCATCACCATATACATGAAAGAAACTGCCACAATAAGTGCCACAAGCATACTCATGCTTTTTGAGATGTCAGAAACAAAATTTGCCACTTTCTTATCTCCAATCGGCTCAATAATGCCTGCCATAAACTTTAACGAAAGCATGAAAAGAATAAGATTAATAACAGGCGAAATCGCCATAAAAAGCACAAGTAAAAGCCCTGCTGTGCCAACTGCGTTTTTAATAAGCATACTGGACGCCATAATAATTGAAAGCCCGTCTGAAACATAACCGCCAACGATTGGCACATAACTTTTAATGGTGTATTTTGCCGTTCTAATGGAAAGCCCGTCCACCGCGCCAGCAGAAATTCCTTGAATGGTCATAAAGCCTAAAAACAGTGTGAATATAAGCCCAATCGACCACTTGAAAGTGCCTTGTAAAAATGCCACAAACTTGTCTAACTTCACATTGTTTGAAAGGTTGCCAACAATAGAGAAGATAATTGAAAAAATGAAAAGAGGAAGAAGAAAATAAGTTATGAGCGAAATAAAAACATTTCCAAGCATGGCAATCGCTGGTTGATATAGGCTTACCGACACTGAACCGCCCACAGCAGTTAGAAGTGTGAGAAGAATGGGGAAAATGGCATCCATAGTGCTTTTAAGATTTGTTAGCGTTTTGGTGGTTAATGCAATCATTTCAACGAGTGTTGTGCCAAGAAAAACAATGACAACTCCGTATGTGACAAAATGAACGATGTTGCCAATCGATTTGCCATTTGTTGAAGGTTTCAAATTTCCAACCATTCCGCCCAATATTGAAATGGCAATGATGCTGGCAATTATTGGAAGAAAGGAAAGAAGTCCGTCCCACAAAAGTGATAAAATCGATGTGAAAAAATTTTCGCTTGAAGTGTATTCTCCATTAATTAAACTTTCCACTTTTGTCACAAACCCGCCAGAAAAAGCGTTTTGAACATCGTCGGTTAAATTTTCAAGATAAGTTTCAATGGCAGAAAAGTCCAAGTCGCCTAATTGCGAGCCGATTTCTTCTTCAATCTGCTGTTCAAGCTCCTCCACTTCTTCACTTTCGGACACTGCGTAAGTGGTGTTGGGCACAAAACCATCCAATGTGAAACTGCCAAAAAAGGAGGAAATGAAAATGATGATAACGGCAAGAAAAGCAAATTTTGTTCTTCGCTTTTTCTTATTCTTTTTCACTTTCATCACGACGGCAACAAGTCCATAACAATTTCAAGTATGCTTGTTATGATTGGCAGTGCCATAACAAGAATAATAATTTTTCCTCCCAAAAGCACCTTGTCGCTTAAACTGTGATTACCAGTGTCTGAACATATGCTTGCTGTAAATTCCACAAGATATCCAACACCGATGATTTTGAAAATAATTCCGTAAATGGAAGAATTGATATTTGTGATATGAAAAATTTCGTTAAAAACATCAAATATTCCAGCCATATAATCGATAAGAAGAAAAAGGATGATAATTCCACCCACAATGGAAAGAAAAACGGCGAAATCTGGGCGAATTGGCTTCACAATAAGTGTGGCAATAGAGGTTATAAGTGCAATGCCAATAATTTTGTAGATTGAATCCATTCCGCCCTCCCTTTAAAAATTGAAAATAGTTCTTATTGTGTCGAAAAGTTCAGAAATCATGTTAAGCACCATAACAAGCACAACAATCACGCCAGCAAGCGTGGCAAGTGTGGCGATATCCTCCTTTCCGCTGTTTTTAAGGATTTGCCCAATGACCGCTGTTAAAATTCCTATGGCGGCAATTTTGAAAATAACTTCAATTTCCATGCCACCTCCTTAAATCAAGATAATGGCAAAAAACAGCCCTGCCACAACCGAGAGTTTTAAGGAAAGCGAGCCGTATTTTTTAAACTCACCGTCGCAGACCTCTTTCATTTCTTGAAAACGCTTTAAAAAGTTTTGAATTTCCTTGGTCTGATTTTCCACATCACTTCGCCCAAGCGTTTTCAAAAAGAGGAGGATAAAATCTTTTTCTTCTTGCTTCAAAACTTGTGCGTTTTTAAAGATTTCCTTGCTGTCAAGAGCGGTGTTTTGGTTTAAATATGCAAGATACCCCTCATCCACTTTCAAGAGGTTTTTTCGCGATGAGGCATCAAAATTTTCAATCAAAACCTTAAGTCGTTCTCTTGAAAAATTGATTTCCACAGAAAGTTTTTCGGCAAGCATGATGAGTGCGGAAAAAAACTTTTTTCGCTTGTCAAATTTTAAATAGAAATATGCTCCCACCGAAAGTGAAATAATGAATAAAACCACAATCAAAATATATTTCATTTCTCCTCCTAACTCATCTTTGAAACGCGAGCAAAATTTTCATTATAAACACCCTCAAAAGTTCCCGGACCATTGCGTTTTGATAAAAGAACATATCTTTTAAAAACCTTGTCCTTAATCACACGCTGAAAAAGTGGCTTTTTAAGAAAGGTTTCCATGCTGTCGGCATGAGTTGTGGCAAGCACGCTAATTCCTGAGGTTATGGCATAAATAATGGCGTCAATATCCTCTTCCTGCCCAATCTCGTCGGTCACAATAAGGTCTGGCGAAAGTGAGCGTATGCCATTTTCAAACCCCACCTTTTTTGTGGAAAAGGCAATTTTATCAAAAAAGTTTGAGTCAACATTATTGTCAAGTTCTCCGCGCTCATCTAGAAGTAGTACATTATATGAAAGTTTCCTTTCAGACAGTTGCGACACAAAGTCTTTTAAAAAAGTGGTTTTGCCAGCATTTGGCGGAGAAATAACCAATGTGTTTTCAATTTTTTCGTCATGCACAATGTATGGGTATGCACAGAGTGAGCAGTTTTTCACATTATGCGGAAAACGCATATTGCACGAAGAAAAGTTAGTCATGGTTTTAATCTGCCCATTCTCTTCCACCATATTTCCGCCAATACCAATTCTAATTCCGCTGTCTGTCACAATAAAACCACGCTTGATTTGCTCGTTAACGGAATATATCGAACATTCGCTGGCACGAAAAATAATGTCCTCAATGGCAATCTTACTGGCGTAAAGAGCGTTATTTAGGTTGGAAGAAACGCCGTTTTCAGTTAAAAAATAGTTCTTTCCACTCACACAAACCACAATGGGCTTGTCCGCACGAAATCTAAGTTCATTCACCGCTTTGAGATTGACTTTTTCGTCCAAAATCTTAAATATTTTTTCAGGAAGAATTTTACTTAGCATATCCACCTCTTAAAGCACTATATGTTGAAAAAAGAGGAAAAAAACAATTTAACAAAAGTTTCTTCCTCAAATTTTGTCGAATAAAAATTTTCGTAATTTGCTTGACATTATTTGCAAATTAAAGTAATATATAAGCACTGGGATAGATGGGGAGTTAGCGGTGCCCTGTGACCTGCAATCCGCTATAGCAGGATCGAACGCTTGCCTAGGAGCAGTTAGGTTGAAGATGTGCCTTGTGTGTGGGCGTTGAAATCAAGGTCTTATGCAATTGATAACTTCGAACCATGTCAGGTCCTGACGGAAGCATCATTAAGAAGACCTATCGATGTGCCATGAGGTAGCTTTGGTGGAGTTCATCCACAGGGAAACAGTCAGTCTTTCTGTTTCGAAGCATTCTCCCAGACATGAAAAAAGCAAGGTATTCGCCTTGCTTTTTTGTTTAAGAAGTTGTGTTCTTTAATTTTTGCTTTTTGGCATGATGTCTTTCATGTCTTTTTTAAGTTTTTCAACTTTTGGTGCCATTTTATCTTTCATTTCATTCATTTCCTTATTAACGGATTTCTCTGCTTTATTAACAACCGATTTAACATCTTGTGAATGTTTATATAAAAGCGCACCAGTAATTAGACCCGCACCAAAGCCAACAACAAGCATAAGTTCTTTCATAACAACCTCCTGTTTTTAGGTTTCCCAAAATTCGACATAATATGCAAAAAAAGATGTTATCTTTTTAACATCTTTTCATTTTTTTGAATTTGTGTTTTAAATTTAAACCTTATAGTTATCCAAAATTCGTATAAGCCTAGAAAAATCCACTTGAGCATTAACATCCAAAACAAGTTTCTCTTTAAAAATCGTTTTTGTGTTATCGCAAATAGAACGCAAACTTGTCACATCAACAAGCCTTATATAATTTGAAACATTCAAAAAGGTTTGATAGATATCATTAACAAAAAGATTATCTGGGCAATTAAAAAGCAAACTTTCAATCAAAATTTGATTTGGCACTTTGTTGTATGCTCGGCAGTACAGGCTGTTATAAATTTTGACCAAGTTTTGAAAGGATTTTCCGCAACTTTCCATTTTGTTTGCTAAATTACTAAAACGCTGAGTGAAATCTATGTCATAAAACTTATTCTTTCTGCCGTTATAGAGTTTAAAAACACGATTTTTCTCGTCAAACATACAAACATAAATGTTGATTTTCACATTACTGCCAAAATCTTCCTTTCCAATTAAGGAAATGTGGTTATCAAAATCATAGATAATTGTGGTTGGCGTCACAAAATTGGAAAGATGGAAAATTATATCACTTTTAAGGTCGTCGATGGTATATTTTGCACTGAGCCTTTTTGCCATCAACTCTTCTTCACTAACCTCTTTCTTTTTTTTCTTCTTCTTTTTTCTTGATGCCTTCCAAGCACGCACAATTCTCTTCCAAAAATTCTGAAAATAGTGCTTTTTATTTAAAGAATTAAGTTCAATTTCGGTGTTAGAAACTCCAAGGAAATAGGTATACTCACTTTTGGAGCAAAGAGCAGATAAATAAAGTTCGTTAACAGGCACAAAAATCCACTTATTCATTTGAATAAAAGAGGATTTATCAGAAAGCGTCTGCATCGCCTCGGAAACAAGTTCCTTAACCATGGCGTTAAGGTTTTCGATATTATCAACATTTGTGCTTTCTTGAAGCCCCTCAATTAAATCTTTATTTAAATCTCTTTTCATACTTACCTACTTACTTTTTTTCATAATGTGAACGCAAAGGTCAACAAGTTTGTTGGAATATCCCCATTCGTTGTCATACCAAGCAAGAAGTTTAACAAAAGTTGGGCTTATCATAATTCCGCCCTTAACATCAAAAATGCAAGTTCTTGGGTCGCCGATAAAGTCAGAAGAAACCACATCTTCGTCAGTCCAGCCCAAAATTCCTTTCATCTCACCTTCGCTTGCTTTTTTAATGGCTTTCACAATCTCTTCATAAGTGGTTGGCTTTTTAAGATTGCAAGTTAAATCCACAATCGACACGTTGAGCGTTGGCACACGCATACTCATGCCTGTAAGTTTTCCTTTGAGTGTTGGATAGACTTCTCCAACCGCCTTGGCAGCACCAGTGGAGGACGGAATGATGTTGTATGATGCCGCACGACCGCCTCGCCAATCTTTCTTGCTTGGGCCGTCAACCGTGAGTTGTGTTGCTGTTGTGGAGTGAACGGTGGTCATAAGTCCATTTTCAATTCCAAACGCCTTGTCGATTACTTTAACAAGAGGTGCAAGGCAGTTTGTGGTGCAAGACGCGTTGGAAACAATTTTCATATCATCAGTGTATGTGTTTTCATTCACGCCCATAACAAACATTGGCATCTCTTTTCCTGGAGCGGAAACCACCACTTTTTTCGCGCCTGCAGTTAAGTGTGCTTTTGCGCCCTCATAAGAGGTGAATTTACCAGTGGATTCAATAACAACATCCACTTTGTCATTAGCCCAAGGAATAAGTGCTGGCTCTTTTTCAGCGTAGAAAGAAATTTTCATGTTTCCAACCACAAGTTTATCGCCTTTGACCTTAACCTCTTTGTCAAACTTGCCGTGAATGGAGTCATGCTCCAACAAATATTTTGCGTAATCCACAGTTAAGAATGGATCGTTAATTGCCACCACCTCAACATCCTCACGCCCAGAGATAACGCGAAGCGAAAGCCTTCCAATTCTCCCAAAACCATTAATTGCAACTCTAATTTTTTTCATAAAAAACTCCTTTTAATTTAATATTTCCTCCGCTCGACCGTGCCTCAGCGTGCCAACGGCAATCGTTCGAGCCAAGTTTAAAACACTAACAAAAAGCGAAACTGCACCAATCAAGCATAAAAGTATGGAAATTAAAATCATCAAAAACAGAGGCTGGAAACTTGATGAAATGATGATGGAAATCAAAATGCAAAAAATCAA
>CALVWC010000022.1 GCA_944364445.1 uncultured Clostridia bacterium
TTATCTCTCTCATCTTCTCGAAATTTTGCTTGGGTAAATGATATGGAAAGATTTGACGCGATTGTGATTGGTGCAGGCCATGCTGGTTGCGAATCAGCCTTGGCACTTGCACGAACGGGAAACAAAACACTTCTTTTAACCATCAGCCTCGACGCTGTGGCTTTTTTGGCGTGCAATCCGTCTATCGGCGGAACAAGCAAAGGGCAACTTGTCAGCGAAGTGGATGTGCTTGGTGGCGAAATGGGTGTCAATGCCGATAAAACTGCCATACAAATCAGAATGTTGAATCGCGGAAAAGGTCCAGCTGTGCAAAGTTTGCGCGCGCAGGCGGATAAAAACCTCTATCATCAAGAGATGAAAAAAACGCTTGAAAAAGAGAGTAAGCTCTTCCTAAGGCAAGGCGAAGTGGTGGATATTTCACTTGACAAAGACGACAAAATTGTGACAACAAGCGTCGGTTTAAAATATGTTGCCCGTGCCCTTGTTTTTGCCACTGGTGTTTACATGGAAAGCGAAATCATCATCGGCAAAACGCGAGAAAAAACAGGTCCAAACGGCTTTAAAAATTCTCATGGACTTTCAAAAA
Source organism: uncultured Clostridia bacterium (assembly GCA_944364445.1). Classification (GTDB taxonomy): domain Bacteria; phylum Bacillota; class Clostridia; order Christensenellales; family UBA1242; genus Caccovivens. The sequence goes on from CALVWC010000022.1 coordinate 587, forward strand.
GTTTGGAAAAGTTGGGTGTTAAACTTGTGCGTTTCAAAACGGGAACACCTGTTCGTTTGCATGCTAGAAGTGTGGATTTTTCCAAAATGGAAGTGCAAAAAGGCGATGATGAAATCTCCACTTTTTCCTTCTTAACCAAAAAGCCTATTGAAAACAAAGCGGAATGTTATTTAACTTACACCACTTCAAAAACTCATGAGATAATAAGAAATAACCTTGACAAAGCGCCTGCAATTTCTGGCGAGATTGTGGGAATTGGACCACGCTACTGCCCATCGATTGAAACTAAAGTTGTGCGCTTTGCTGACAAGGATAGGCATCAACTTTTTCTTGAACCAGAAGCGCTTGACACGCAAGAGATGTATTTGCAAGGCTTTTCCACTTCCATGCCAAGTGAAATTCAAAAAGAGATGGTGGAAAGTGTTATTGGGCTGGAAAAAGCGGAGATTATGCGTGACGCGTATGCTATTGAATATGATTGCATCGTGCCAACGCAACTTAATCCAACCTTGGAACTTAAAACGGTTAAGGGTTTGTTTTTTGCTGGGCAAATCAACGGCACAAGTGGGTATGAAGAGGCTGCCGCACAAGGAATAATTGCGGGTATTAATGCCAACTTATACCTCAAAGGGAAAGAACAACTTGTTTTGAAACGAAACGAGGCATACATCGGCGTTTTGATAGACGATATTGTCACAAAAGGCACAAACGAACCTTACAGAATGATGACAAGCCGTGCGGAATATCGCCTCCTTTTAAGACAGGACAACGCTGATTTGCGACTAACAGAAATTGGCAGAAAAGTTGGGCTTGTGAGCGACGAGCGCTATCAGATTTTTCTTGAAAAGAAAAAGAAATTAAAAGAGATTGAAAAAGTTTTAAACGAAAAGGTTAAACGTGATGACCGCTTAGCGAAATTCTATGAAGCACATGGCGAAAATCCTCCTAAGGAAAGCGTGAGATATCGCGATATGTTGAAGCGTGTTGGCATCACGATTTTTGACATTAAAAAAGAGTTTGAAATTTTAAAAGAATATGACTATAACCTCCTTGAAAAGATGAATATTCAAATTAAATATGAGGGCTACATCAAACAGCAGGAAGAGGATATTGAAAAAGCACTGGCAAATGAAAAAGTTAAAATTCCAGATGATTTCGATTACGACGAAGTGAAGGGTATACGCATGGAAGCAATTGAAAAATTAAAGGAAATTAAACCGCTTAACCTTGGGCAAGCGTCGCGTATTTCTGGTGTGTCGCCTGCGGATATTTCCGTCCTATCAATTTTGGTTAAAAGGAAGAAAAATGGAAATTAAGGAAATCTTCAAAAGGTATGGAATAGAGTTAAACGAAAATCAAATTTGGCAGTTTGAGGAATATTATAGGTTTCTTGTTGAAGAAAATGAGAAATATAACCTCACTGCAATCACGGAAAAAGAGGAGGTCTTTTTCAAGCATTTTTTAGACTCAGCGCTTGGTGAAAAGTTTATAGATAAAAACGTCTTGGTGATTGATATCGGCTCTGGTGCGGGTTTTCCTGCAATTCCACTTAAAATTGTTCGACCTGACTTAAAATTTGTTTTGGTGGACAGTTTGAATAAAAGAGTGAATTTTTTGAATATGCTAATTGTCAAGTTGAATTTAAAAGATGTTGTTGCTGTTCATGCGCGTGCAGAGGATTATATAAAGGATAATAGAGAACATTTTGATTTTGCAGTCGCCCGTGCAGTTGCACCCTTAAACACTCTTTTGGAGTATCTATCGCCATATGTTAAAATTGGCGGAATGTGTTTAATATATAAAGCGCAAAAACTAGAGGAAGAAATTCAGCAAGCAAAAAATGCTTTATCTGTATTAAATTTAAAAATAGACAAAGTGGAAAATTTTAAGATTGAGGAAATCGAGGCGGAAAGGAAGATTTTGTGTGTGAAAAAGATTTCTAAAAGCCCTCTCAAATATCCACGCGGTAAAAATTTGCCAAAATTAAAACCTCTTTAAAATTAAAAGAAAATAATAAAAAATCGCGGAAATTATCGAATTTATTGCAATTTGTTTATGAATTTATATGTTTTTTCTTTATTTTTTTAAAAATTTCATGTATAATTAGATAAAAGGAAGATACTATGGGAAAAATTATTGCTTTTGCTAATCAAAAAGGTGGAGTGGGAAAAACCACAACTTGCGTTAACGTTGCCGCTTATATGGCAATGATGGGTAAGAAAATTTTGATTGTTGACCTTGACCCTCAAGGCAATGCTTCAAGCGGTGTTGGCATTAAAAAATCAAAGGACTTAAGGACCATATATGACCTTATTGATGGTGAATGCTCTTTCGATGAGGCAATTAAACCAACGATTGTGGAAAATCTTTTTATCATTCCGTCTACGGTCGATTTGGCTGGCGCTGAGGTGGAATTAATTCAAATCCCTCAACGCGAAAAAGTGGTGAAAAAACTTCTTGATGAAATCAAAGATAGTTATGATTTCATTTTAATCGACTGCCCTCCGTCACTTGGGCTTATTACGGTGAATGCGTTAACTGCATCCGACAGTGTGATTATTCCTATGCAATGCGAATTTTATGCCATGGAAGGCATCACTCAACTCATGAACACAATAAGGCTTATCAAATATCATCTCAACCCTAACATCGATATTGAAGGTGTTGTGATGACTATGAAGGAAAAGAGGTTTAATTTAACAAATCAGGTAAGCAATGAAATTATCAAAGTGTTCAACAAAAAAGTGTATGTGACAACCATTCCAAGAAATGTTAGATTGGCAGAAGCACCAAGCCATGGCTTGCCAGTTGCTCTGTATGATTCCAACTCAAAAGGTGCTGAAGCGTATTTAAGTTTGGCGGAAGAAATTTTGAAACGCAGTGGAACACCATACAAGAAGATAAGTAAGAAAAGGAAATTTTAATTCGGAGGGAGGATATGATTAACAATAATAAAAGAGGCTTAGGAAGAGGTTTAGACGCTTTATTTGGCGTGTTTAACGAGGATGATAGTTATAAAAATATAACTAAACAAGAAACGCCAAAAAAGCCGGTGATAAATGGCGTGAACGAAGTTGAGATAGATAAAATTAAACCTAATCCAAATCAACCAAGAAAGAATTTTGATATTGACGCCTTAAATGAACTTGCTTCTTCCATTAAAACTCACGGCATTGTTCAACCTATCGTTGTTAATGACCTTGGCGATGGAACGTATATGATTATCGCTGGGGAGAGAAGATGGCGTGCTGCTAACATATGTGGTCTTAAGACTGTTCCTGCTGTCGTTCGCAACTACACTGAAAAGCAAGTTAAAGAAATCAGTATTATAGAAAATTTGCAAAGAGAAGACTTAAACCCAATAGAAGCGGCAAAAGCAATTAAAGAACTTATGGATGAGTATGGTCTAACACAGGAAACGGTTTCTGAGAGGATAGGGAAAAGTAGGTCTAGCATTGCTAACACACTTAGGCTTTTAAGTTTGTATCCTGATGTAATGAAGTTAGTGGAAGACGGTAAGTTGTCAGCAGGCCATGCAAGATGTTTGGTTGTTGTGGAAGATAAGAACACACAGATTAAACTTGCTCAAGCGGTTGTAAGTAAAAACCTTAGTGTCCGTGAACTTGAAAAGGCTGTTAAAAACATTGGTAATCCTCCACCTAAAAAAATAGTTGTTCCCGAACAATCATTAGAACTAAAAGAACTTATCACTCAAATGCAAAAAACTTTTGCTACAAAAGTTTCAGCAATAGGTAATGATCATAAAGGACGAATATATATAGACTACTATACAAGAGATGATTTAGATAGAATTGCAGAATTATTAGAGTTATTAAATAAAAAAGAAATGACATTGCAAGATTTACAAAATTATAATCGAAGAAGAAGTGAGAATAAATAATCTCACTTCTTTTTTTATCGGATTAATTTTTATATTTTGAGTTCTTATAGAATACTATCATAATCAAACATACCAAACCTTGTATTCGGTTGTAAACCATAGACTAAAATTTAAAAATATATAATGTTATGGCGATTGTTTCACGTGAAACAATTAGCAGATAAACCGAAAAACGTCATTTATTTGATTTAAAGATGCTTTTCAAAAATAAAATTATAAACACATGGATATTAAAAACAATTAGAAAATGTTTCACGTGAAACATTTTCTTTTTCTACCTTAATGTTATACTTTAATCTCTTAGCCTTCTAAATTAACATTGTTTCACGTGAAACAATGTTAATTTCAAATATATTTTTGTCTAACTATAATCTTTTAAATTGCACTAAAGATTTTAGTCAATTAATATTGGATTAAATATATAAAAAATTATATTATATATTAATCTAATTGAATTCTATGCGTGAAACAATTAAATGCTAAATATAATTGACTAAATAAACTAAGTATTATATTTAATTTTATAAAAAATAAATTAAAATTGTTTCACGTGAAACAATTTTGGTTTGCAAATTGTTTTAAAATTATAAAGCAAAACATTATAATCTCAGAAATACTAAGTTTTTTACTCGGACTTACTAATATGCTTATGATATCGTTAAATGTTTCACGTGAAACATTTTTTTGAATAATAGCCAAAGAAGTAAAACTATCTGTAAGAAAGCACTATATTAATAAGTGCATAGACCATATATAAAATATTAAGTTGAATTAAGTTTCAAATATTTTATATTAAATATGGAAAAATTAATATTAAAATTTCTTTGACAAAAGAGGTGAAAAAATGGTAAAATATAAATGTATTGGAGGTACAAATATGAAAGAATTAAAAGGTTCAAAAACTGAAAAAAATCTAATGGAAGCATTTGCTGGTGAAAGTCAAGCAAGAAATAAATACACATACTATGCTTCAAAAGCGAAAAAGGAAGGATATGAACAAATTGCAGCAATCTTCACTGAAACCGCTGACAATGAAAAAGAACACGCTAAAATGTGGTTCAAAGAGCTTCATGGTGGAGAAGTGCCATCAACAATGGAAAATCTTATCGATGCAGCTGCTGGTGAGCGTGGAGAATGGACTGAAATGTACAAGAGAATGGCTGAAGAAGCTCGTGAAGAAGGATTTTTGTCTATCGCCATGAAATTTGAAGGTGTTGCAGCCATAGAAAAACGCCATGAAGAAAGATACAATAAGCTTCTTGAAATTGTTAAGAAAAAGACAGTTTTTAAGAAAACAACGAAAAAGATTTGGGTTTGCAGAAACTGCGGACATGTTCATGTTGGAAATGAAGCTCCAAAGGTTTGCCCAGTTTGCAACCACCCACAAGCTTACTTTGAGATTTTAACAGAAGAATTTTAAAAACCATATGATATAAAATAATAATATAATTAGTTATGATTTGATAACAAATAGATAGAAATTTATATTGGTGTATAAAAAATTCTTAACACTAAATGATTATGTTATTATAACTAAATGCGTTTTAATTTTATAGTTTAAAATATTTATATTGACAGTTAAAATTTCAAATATAAAATTTAAAAATTATGGATATAATCTTGACATAAATTTTAAATGATGTTATAATGGAAGCACAGTTTGACTGTGTTTCTTTGTGGAGAGATACTCAAGAGGTCGAAGAGGCTCCCCTGCTAAGGGAGTAGTGTTGTAAAAGGCAGCGAGGGTTCGAATCCCTCTCTCTCCGCCAAAAGAGAGTCATACGAAACAAGTCAATAGATTTGTCTCGTATTTCTATTTATGGGACTGCTTTGGGATTGTAGTAAATTATGAAAGGCCAAAGACAAATTTTTCTCATCTAAATTACAAACATAAAAAACGAGATGAACATGGAAACTTTAGTAAATAAAATTAGGTGGACTTAAAAGTTCACCTTTTTTATTATAAAAAATCACCAAAGAATAAACTCTGGTGATTATTTTTTATGCTTCTAATTTGCGCTTAAGATTGTTTTGTTGTTTAATCAATTCTTGGCTACCAGCTTTTAATGCTTTTAACTTATTCGATAAATCTTGTTGTTTAGATTTCAATTCATTGCTTTGTCTGATTGTTATGTCTATATTTTTAAGTTGCTCTTTAATTGAATCGATTTGTTGTTCAACATTTTTTATTTCATTATTTTTATCTGAAATTTGCTTGTCAAAATTATCAATTTCCTTTTGGATTTTAGCACATTTTTCTCTTTCTTCGAGAACGAGTTTTGCTAATTCTGGATTAAAAAATTCAAAATGACCACATTTAGTACAAATATAAGTTTGTGTATACACTTCTTCGTGCATATCATAGAAAGATGATTCTCCAGCAATTCCAACAGCAACCTCATCTAATTTAGCTTCATAAGGGAAATCAACTTCTTCCAAATCATCACAACCACATTGAGTACATTTCATTTTCATATTCATAAACCTCCTTTAATTCTATTACATAAATATTATAACATAAAAGTTTTTGTTTTGTATCAATTTTAAAAAAATAATTGCAAAAGTAAATCTAATTTTTACCTTTTACCGCGAACTCGTATGCCGAAATTTCCGCCAGATTTTGTATAATTGTACTGAAAACTCAAACTTGTTTTTTTTGTAAAAAAAGGGAGGGGAGTATGAAACCTCTGAATAAATCCAATGATATTAATAAATATAAAAATTATGGAGTTCTCACTCAACCTTTTTTAGACAAAGACTTTGTTTATAATAAAATTAAAAATGATTTAATACATAAACAAAAAGATATAAATAGCGGATATTTTTTGGTTAGTTTATTTCTATGGATAAAAAATGAAGTTCAATATTCACGAGAAGACGAAATACAAAAATTAAAATTCATGCGTTCTGCGAAAGAAATTTGGGAAAGCAAAAAAGCAAGCGGTTGCACTGATTATGCAATTCTTTATGCTACTTTTGCTAGATTGTTGGGTATTCCTACAACGATTTTACATACTGCAGAGTATGACTGGTTGCAAAGATTAAAGAATGGCGAGGATAGTTGGATGCATTACGGACATACTTTTTGTGAATGTTATTTCAATGGAGAGTGGGTTTTAGTTGATCCAACAAGCGAATATATTGCAAGGACTTATAATTCTGAAAAATTAGAATTGCCATATAAAATCGCGGGGAAAAACATTTATATACCTTATTTTCGCGGTCTTGATTTAGGTGAAAGACAAAATGTTGAAAAACATAATAAAGAAATGGACAAATTATGTCTTGCGTTGGAAAAATAAGTTTTGTGGTTGGTGTTTAAATTAATTAAAATATTTGTGGATAAAAATGTAATTTAAAAATCATAATTAAAATTTTTAATTATGATTTTATTTTTCTGTTTATACATTTTAAAATAAATATAAAATAATATTTTTAAAATATTTTTTCTTCATTTTTTTCAAATGTTTTTTTACGATAAAATATATTGAAAAGCATAATTTAAAAAATTATTTTTTAAAAATATGAATAAAATAGTGGTAAAATGCATTAAAAATTTAATTAAAAATAGTTTTTTATTATTTTTTTAATTGATATTTTATTATTTTTATAAGCATAAATCTAGCACCATCATAATGACGAAGCCAAACATGAATGCCCATGTGCCTAATGTAATTTTTTCGTTAATATGAAGTTCTGGGAGAAGTTCCTCGACGACAACATATATCATAGCGCCTGCTGAGAAGGAGAGAAGCCAAGGCATAAGGAAAGATAGTTTGCTTGCCAAGAAAAATCCTATGACGGCGAATATAGGTTCAACAACACCGCTTAGCGCCCCAAAGAAAAACGCCTTATGCTTATTTTGCAAGGTTTTGTTCATTGGAAGTGCGACGGCAAGCCCCTCTGGGAAGTTTTGCAAAGCGATTCCAAGAGCGATGAGAAATGCGCCAAAATAATCGCCAGTCAAAGCGTAGGCGGATCCAAAAGCAAAACCGACAGACAATCCCTCAGGAATATTATGTACGGTGACTGCAGTAAAAAGCTTAAAGGCTTTGTTTTTATTTTTTAAATTGGAAAAATGCCCTGTCAGTTTGTCGAGTAGTACCATGAAAATTCCACCTAACAGAAAGCCAACTGCGACGGGTAGAATAAAAATATTATTATATTCTTGCTCTGCATATTCTATCGACGGCAACAATAGCGACCAAATTGATGCGGAAAGCATTATGCCAGAAGCAAAGCCAATAGTGATCATATTGACAAAATTAGAGGGCTTTTTAAGGAAGTAAACACATAAAGCGCCAAGCAAGGTCATAATAAATATAATTGAAAAACCTAAAATAATAAATAAAGTTTCGTTCATGTTTCCTCTTTTGTGTGATTTGAATACAATATCATTTTATGAAGAATAAGTTTTTTTGATAAACGATTTACTTTTTTGTTTATAGACTCAATTAAACTGCACAATGAAAAATTTGATGTTTTAACGCGTTTTTTAAAAATTGCATAAAAATTGCGAAAAAATCAAGAAAAATCGCATAAAAAATGCGTTTTTTGTTTAAATTATCAAAAATATAGGCGGATTTATTCATTTTTAATTTAAATTTATAAAAAATATAAAAAAATGATTTAAAAAGTGTAAAAAATCTTTAAAAAAATGAATTTTTTGAAATTTTTATATCATTTCATTAAATCTTTTTTCGTGCGTAAATAACGGACTTTTGGGTGTTTCCAAATATTTTTTATTTTGTAAATTAATTTTAAAATATAAATAAAAAATTTTTATTATTTTATCGCGATTAATTTGACTTTGTTTGCACATATATATTATAATTAAATCGTAAGAAAAAGGCGACGCGATTTTTAATAATTTAAAAAGCGAAGCCATTCTTCACAAAAGAAAACCTGAATAGAAAAAAGGTCTCTCGGCTGGTGAGTTGTGCTTTTGAGAGTTTTTTCTATAAGTAGAGTTTTCTGAATTAAAATTACAAATGAATATATAATTTTAAGGAGTTTGTCATGGACAGATTAAAACGCAAAATCAATTTGATTATGATGGTGGGGCTTTGCCTGTTTGCCACAATGTTTGGTGTTGGCGCTTCCACACTCATAAACTCGGTCGCAACCTATGCGAATGCGCAAACGATCGAGGAGGAGTCAGATGTCAGTGTATCTGATGTTAACTCTGATTTAGATGCGGGGGTTTCTGCGAGCGCCCCTGTGACAATTGACGGGGCGTATTACCAAAATTCAACCACTCCTGTGACAGGCGTAGGAGTTGGAGAGACAATAGGTGGAACAAGTTTGCAGGGTGACACTGTTCATATCACAAACTCTTTGTTTGAGTTTTCCACATCCGGTTTCTTAGGAAATTTATCTGGTGCGACTGTGGAGATTTCAAACTCGATTTTTGTTTATACAGGGACCGCTTCAAACGCTACTTTATTTACAAATGCGCCAACTTCTATCACTTTAGAAAATGTGGTGCTTTTTGCGTCTAACTCTGGCACTATAGACAAGTCGTGGCAAGATGACAGTTATGTCACAGCAAGCGGATTTTATTATAGCGATAAAACTGGAAACACAACTGGTTATCTCAGCACTGGTGGACAAGGAACAAGCACAATCAACTTAAACGAACTTGTCACCCGTGTGGGTTTCTTTGCTCAAAATTCCTATGATATCAACGGAGATGGCTCTGATGATTCACTTTGGACGGGTGCATGGAACTTTAATGAGGATTGGGGATTTGCTGCACGCACTCTTGTTAAAGAAACAGGCATAACAAACAATGCTAACTCTGGAAAGGCGCTTTATCCTTATCCAAGAGGTTATCTCGGCGTGTTAGTGGGCGACACAAACAGAATTATTGAACTTTATACAAATGCGGATGTTGAGGAGGCAACATACTCCAAGATTGTTCTTGGCATTGCGTCAAGTTCAAGCAACACAATCAATCTTTCATCTACATATATTTTAAGTATTCCTGGCTATCAACAAACAGGTTGGAAAACTGTTGCAGAAGAAGCAACTTCATCAGAGGAAATCACATTGACAAGCGATATTAATGAGTTATACGCTGTTTGGAGCAAAAGAGCTTATAAGATAACTTATGTTTTGCCTTCTGGTCTTGTCACCACGCCTTCATTAACAGATTCAAGTGTGACAGTGTATTATAATATGTTTGGCGACACAGGAAATGGTTCATATTATAGTGGGACAACTCCAACAACTGTCGAGCTTACTAATCAGTTGGCAACCGCTTCAAGTGGTGGATATGTTTTTGAAGGTTGGAAACCAAACACTAACTCTGGAAACTGGAAAACAGGTAAAACCTACACAGGTTCAACTTCTGGTATGTATGGCGATGTGACGCTGACCGCTCAGTTTAGAGGGGAAAGGTATTTGGTGGCATTCAACGCAAATGGCGGAACAATGGCAACTTCTACAACACAACTTATCATGACCTATGGGTCAGAAGAGAATAACAGTGTTTCCAGCACAATAGGAACGCCAACGCGCACAGGTTATACCTTTATGGGTTGGTATGATCATGCAGATTGGACACAAGGTGTGCAAGTTTATGCAAACAATGGTCAATTTGTTGGAGGAACTGAGTATTGGAATACTTCAGGACAATGGGTGAAAGATTTTGGAAATGAAAGTACCACAACACCTGAAAAATCTTTATTTGCGCGCTGGGATCCATTAGAATACACCATTATTTTCCATGGAAACGATAACACAGGCGGGAAAATGGAAAATCAAACAATGAAATATGGAATACAAGATAATTTAAACGCTAATGGATTCACACGTGATGGCTACACTTTTATTGGTTGGGCAAAAACTGAAAGTGATGCAGATGCTGGTATGGCAACTTATATTGATAAAAACTTAATCACAATAAACGAAGAAACGGAAAGCCTCCAACTTGAATTGTGGGCCACTTGGCAAGCAAATCAAATGGAGGTTACGCTTAATCCTAATGGTGGAACAGGTGGAACGCCAAGCGTGATGGCAACTTACGATTCTCCAATGCCAACTGCCACTATGCCAACTCGCTTAGGCTACAAATTTGTGGGATATTTTGATACATCAGCACAAACTGGTGGAACTCAATATTACACAGAGACTGGTGCAAGTGCAACAACTTGGGACAAAACTTCTGCCACAACCCTTTATGCTCGCTGGCAAGGGAATCCATACATCGTCACACTTAACCCTAACGGCGGAAGTGGAGGAACTGCACAAGTGACGGCAATCTATGGGTCGGATATGCCAACAGCTAACATGCCAACACGAGAAGGCTTCACTTTCATGGGATATTACGACGTGAAAGGGGAAACTGGTGGAACAGAATATTACACAGAGACTGGTGCAAGTGCAACAACATGGGATAAGGCACAAGATTTTGAATTATTTGCTCGTTGGCAAGGCAATCCAATCACTTTAACGGTTAGATATTATCAATTCAATAGTGGACTTTTGACTGCTTCAGCACCAAGTTTAACATATGCGCTTGGAACATCGAACACAGGAACGCTTGATAGGACAAATGCAAGTTTTCAAACAAATATTACTGCAGGAACGCAAATCAATTTAACAATAACCGCTCCAACTGGCTATTATGTTTCTACTTCTGCGTTAAGTGCAAACCCATCAGGTTTATCAGATAGTTCTGGTAATAGTTTAACAATTACTCAAGAGATGCCAGGCACAGCGCTTAATATTGATTTATATGTTTATAATGTTTATAGAGTGGATTATAATGTTAATAATGGACAAGGCGAAAAACCAACAGAACAATATGTGGTTTTTGGGCAATACATAAATTTAGCAACTAACAACTTAACACGAACTGGATACACGGCAGACGGCTGGAACACTTCGGATGTAGGAAGTGGTGAACATTATGCAAATGGCGCTCAGTATTTGGGAACAGCAAGCGCGACCTTGTATGCAGATTGGAATCCACTTCAAATAACCTTTAAATTTAACGCAAATGGTGGCTCTGGAACAATGGCTGATCAGACTCTTAATTATAGTGCCACCGAAGATAAAAGCACACGAGTTAATGCAAGCACATTTACTTACGATGGTCGTCATTTCACCGGCTGGGCAACAAGTGCAGACGGAAATGTTGTTTTGGAAAATAACGCACCTGTCACGACCCAATTTGATTCTTATTTTGAAGCGAACAATGTTAATCAAACAATCACTCTTTATGCAAAATGGAGTGCAAACACATATAGCATAAAATTTGATGGTAATGGTGGTTCCACTCCTTCAGATTTGACAGGCTTAACAATCGACAGCACAATCAATTTGCCAACTCCAACATTCGCTGGATATATCTTTGACGGCTGGAAACCAGTGTCAAGTGCTGGAAACTGGAGTTCAAACACAACTTATACGGGTAAAGTCACTGATATGTATGCTCCAGATGGGTCAACTGTGACTCTTCAAGCACAATGGCATGGTGTGACATACTATGTTAAGTTTGACGGCAATGGTGCCACAAGCGGAGATATGAAAAATCAAACTTTTGTTTATGGCACTGCACAAAACTTATCGCCTAATGCTTATGAAAGAGCGGGATATATTTTTGATGGTTGGAACACACAGTCAAATGGCTCTGGAACAGATTATGCTGAGCAAGAAAAAGTTAACAACTTAACCACCACAGATGGCGGAACGCTTACACTCTACGCTCAATGGCGTGCCGATAACTACACAATTAGTTTTGACGCTGACGGCGGTGCGGGTGTTTCCAATATGGAATACACGGCAGAAAGCGACGCCACTCTTCCTTCAACCACAAAAACTGGCTACACTTTTATGGGCTGGAAGCCAACAGCAGATGTTGGAAATTGGAGTGTTGATGAAATTTACAACGCAGGCGATTCTGTTAAGGGCAAATATGGCGATGTCACACTTGAGGCTCAATGGGATGGAATAACATATTATGTAGATTTCTTTGCTAACAACGGAACAGGCACGCAAATGGCCCGTCAAACCTTTAAATATGGCGTAGAACAAGCACTCAGCACTAACACTTATACTCGTGCGGGATATGAGTTTGTTGGCTGGAGCGAAAGTGAAAATGCCACAACTGCAACTTACACAGACACTCAACCTGTCAGCAACTTAAGAACAAACGAGGGTGATGTTGTTGAACTTTATGCTGTTTGGAAAGCACTTAGTTATGATGTCACATATAACGCCAATGGCGGAACGCTGGTGGGAATTAATTATCTTGCTGGATTAAGCAATGAAAGTGTGACTTCGAATGGAATAACAATGGATTATGATGCTGAAACTGGCATTGTGACATTAAACGGAACAGTTTCTGCAACAGAAGAAGATGTTAACATAACTTTCTTTGAATATGCTTCTTCCTTTACCGCAGGCACATACAATGTTGGCTGGGATATTATCTCTGGCTCTGCAACTGGCACTGGAAGATTCACTTTTGAGTTTATGGCAAGTTCTGGCACTCTTACAGGCGGAAGAGCATATAGAACATTGACTTTCACAGAGGATAATAATCGAAATGCGTTGCACTTGTTGGGACTATCAAACGAGGGCGCAACAGGAACGAACAAAGCAACCAAAATAAATATACATTTGTTTAAAAATGCGGGAGATACCTTAACTTTAAACAACTTGAAAGTTCGTTTCTTTACCTATCTTAACACTCCAGTTTATTCAACTCAAACAATCACTCATGACAAAAACACGGCAATGACTTATGCTACTCGTGAGGGATACTATTTCGCTGGCTGGAACACCGAGCAGAATGGCACTGGAACAACTTACACGGCGGGAAATATTGGTTCAATCACAGGGGATATCACTCTTTACGCTCAATGGGAGGCTAAGAGAATTCCAGTGGCTATCAATCTTAACCAAGGCACTGGCTCGACAACTCCAACTTTTGACCATAGCACTGTTTATGTTAAATATGGCACAACCGAGGTTTATGCTGGTCAATACGACACTAACACTATAACATCATTTATTCCAACTCGCGTGGGATATAACTTTGCTGGTTGGTTCACCACAGCGTCTGACGACGGAACTCAACTTAGTGGCAGTGACGGAATTCTTGACAACAACTGGGTTTACACAACTGAATATAATGCTTCTACTGGCTATATGAATGAATATCAAATCTACGCTCGCTGGACGCCAAAGCGTGTTGAGGTGACACTCAAGTCTAACGGCGAGGGTGCACAAATTGCTGGCTCAACCGAAGCAACTATTTTTGTGGAATTTGACAGCAATCGTGTTTATTCCTCTCAAACTGGCGGAACAACCACAATTCCTGTGGCAACATGGACGGACGGCGTTTACGATTTCACTGGATATTGGACGCTGGAAGAAGGTGGTGACCAACTCATCACATACACAACTTCTGAAAGCGGTTCTTCTTGCTCGGTTGTTGGAACTTGGACTTATTCAGAAGATCCAACCACTCTATTCGCTCACTGGACAGAACATGCATTCACAATCGGCTTTAACACCAACGGCGGAACTTTCGATTCGTCAATTTCCACTAACCAAGGTGTTGCTTACAAAAATATTTCCGTGGAAATGGAAGAACCTTTCACTATGTTTGGTGCAGAGGATATTTCTCGACCGGGTTATGTGCTTGCTGGCTGGTCGCTTACAGCACCTGAAAGTTTGGAAAAGCCAGACGACACTTTGACGGCTGACTTTACTCCTGGTCAAGTTGTCGAACCATTATCAGATTATGACGCATTCCTTGAAATCATCAGCGCTCAAACACTTTATGCGGTTTGGACGCCAGATACATTCACAATTACCTACTCTAATGGTGGCGATACTTCTATCACACTTCCAACGAAAACAACAATAGAATACAACATAACACAATCATTTTCTCTTGACTCGGCAACTAAGCAAGGCTTTACCTTTGCTGGCTGGAAAGCAGAAACCAATGCTGGTGCACATACCAATGCAGAGGGTGTGACCACTTACGCTTGGGTGAAAGATGAAATTTACAGCGGTGAAGTTAGCAGAAAATTTGGCGATATCACACTTATTGCCACTTTCTCAGAAAACTCATACACTGTTATATTTAATAAAAACGACGGCACATCCGATTCTTACACACAAGACTTTACCTATGAAGAAGAAAAAGCGTTAACAAAAAACACATTCACACGCACTGGATATGTGTTTATGGGTTGGGCAAAGTCGACAAATGGCGAGGTAGAGTATACCGACGAACATATTGTTAAAGGCCTTGCAGATCAAAATAATGCAAAAGTTAATTTGTATGCTATTTGGAAGGCTAAGACTTACACAATCACACTCGACACGAACGCAACTGGACTTATCGGCACTCCAACTGTCAGTGCGGTTAACGGCGACAATGCTGTGACAATTTCAAACAACACTGTTTACTTTGTTTACAATTCAAGAAATATCTATGGCGGACGCGACGGTGAGACTCAAGAAACTTTTGTTCAACAAAATCAAATCACCGCCCTCACCGCATCTCTTGCTGGCTATACCTTTGCTGGTTGGTTCACAGAAGAAACTGGTGGCACACAAGTTATTTCAGCGGATGGCACTATGCTGAATAATTGGACGACTGACGCGGACACCACCTTGTTTGCTCAATGGAATATTCAAACCCGTGACATTCAAGTGGTTTACTCTGGTGCAAGCGTTTCAAACGCCACAACTTTGACTGTTGCTATGGGTGAAAACAGCTTCACTTTAAATAATGTTAGTGATAACAACAAATTTACTGTCAACTATTCAAATCAACCAATTGAAATCACAATTCAAACACAAGCGGGCTATAACTATCGCATTAAAATTGGCTCCAATGTGACATCAGTCACCGACGGCAGTTTAAACACTTTAACTTATTCTTGGACGCCAACTGACAATGCCACACTCAACATCTATGTTGGTCAAGTTTACGCTGTGACATTTGACCTTGATGGCGGAAACGCTGGAGCGGGCGGAACAACGGCGAACAAACTTCATGATGTTGCTCTTAATGTTTCAAATTATAGACCAACGAAGAATGGCTACACTTTCACAGGCTGGAAGAATGGTGAAACACTTATTCAACCAACAGGCGCTTACACTGGCAATGCAGATGCCACCCTTGTTGCACAATGGGAGTTAACTCCTTACACAATTCATTACTCATTAGATGACTTTGCTGATGCTCAATTTGTGAATTCTGCAACTGCTAATTTTGCTTATGACTTCTCAACTGACCTTACACTTTATGGAAATAACGAAGTGTTTAGACCGGGCTACACGCTAACTGGTTGGACTTTTGACCACGCAGATGGCGGATACAACACAAGTTGGAGCACAACTTCTTTGAGTGCAGAATATCATTTTGGCACAGGACTTTATGGTGATGTTTATCTTGTGGCTAACTGGTCGCTTGAAACTTACACGATAACCTATGTTGACGAAAGTGAAAATAATGAAAATGCCACAGATGAATATACAATAAACGACACATTCAACCTTCTTGGAAGCGCTGATATGTCACGAATTGGCTACACACTTGCAGGCTGGAATGTTGGCACTGTTGACACAAGAAACAACTGGGTTGTGGATAATGGCGCAACTCGCGACTACACACAAGGCGTGGAAGTTTCTGGCAAATACGGCGATGTCACACTTGTGGCTGATTGGTCACTTGTGGAATACCACATCACTTACAATCTTGCAGGTGGAAACTTTATTAACTCAAACGAGGAAAATCCTCAATCATATGTTTATACCTACGCTGTCACACTTAAAGGCACAGATAATATTCAACGAGCAGGCTATAAGCTTGTTGGATACTCTATCAGCGCAACTGGCACAAATAACTGGACAACAACCTATCCAGACGGCATCACTCTCAACGAAGACGGAAG
>CALVWC010000023.1 GCA_944364445.1 uncultured Clostridia bacterium
TGAGTTTTCGTTTAAACTTCGCACCCGAAAGACTAATTACTTTTTGGCATTTCCTTGATAACTTCTGGACTTACTTTGCCCATAACAACACCTTCATCTATGCAAAGGAAATCATCAAAAAGAAGTAGTTTTCTATCTTCTTGACCGATTTTGCAAACAACATCTTTTTCTAAAATATCTGAAACAAAGTATGTTTGTAAGTGTTTTGAATAAATAACTTTTTCGCCAGTCTTTCTAATATATTTGAGAATATATGACACTGCTTGATAAACAAGCGAATTATTTTCAATCTCTCTAAAATCGTTTCTTCCAAATCGTTCTAAAAAGAAAGTGTTTTGGTATGTTATCTGCATTTTATGAGTCTTTGTAGAATAGTCTTTGGTTTCAATAATCTCTCCAATCATTTTCGGTATCACAAAAATTCCGTGAAAGTGGAGTCTATTATTTATAGGGCTTCGTTCCCAAACTCCAATATATTTCCAATCTTTTCGGCTAGATAAATGCCTTAAACAATTTAATAGTTTCTTTTTAAATTCTTCTTCATTTAATTTTTCGCTATCATAGGTAAAGGTGCAGAAGTGTGTTCATTGTTGTAAGTTCACTTTTCTATATAGCCTTGTAAGTCTAACAATTCGATTTCGCTTTTCCTTATTTAAAACTTTCTTAACTATCTCTTTTGACTTCTCAATATCTTTAACTTCTTTATCTATTTCTTCAACTGCTTCTTTAATTTTTTCATTCTTAACTTTATTTTTCTTACTTTCCAAAATTTCCTTAACTTTCTCTTCATTCTTATCTTTTTTAACTTCTCTTTTCTTACTTTTCCAAGGTTGTTCAATATGAGGAATAGCGATGTAATGACTTCCATCAAAATATACTTTACTTTTTGGATAGTGCATTTTCTTCCTCCTTTGCTTTTGCGATTAGATTTAAAATTTCTAAGAAAAAATCTTCTTTAAGAAGTGATAAATCTAACACATTTTCGACTTTTAGTTTTTGCATTTTCTTTAACTCCTTTTTTGAAAATTTGGAATTAAAACAGACATAGAAAACTTTTTTCTACGCCCATAAAATGCAACCACTGACTCTTAAATTTTGGCTCAGAGCATACCAATAAACTAACTTCTCGGCTTGTCATTTTTGCGATGCCTAGTTTAATTTCAATGAGAGAATAGCACAAATAGTCTAGTATTGTAAGGAACAAAACTAGTACAAAACTAGTACTTTTCACATACTTTTTGCAAACAAAGTTGTAGTTTTTGGTAAAAAGTTGCACAATTTTTACTATTCTTCTCTACATATAGCCACGAAAACGAGTGAAAGTTAAGGCAATGTTCAAAAAAATATTCCACTTTTTATTGTGGAATACTTTTGTTTATAGGTAATACATTGCATATCTATCTTTATATTTTCTTCTTCGTCTGTAAACTCTATCTACACTAATTCCTAAAAATTCTGCTATAAGTTTTGGTTCAACACCATTGTAATAATATTCAAATATTTGATATTCAAGTTTGTTTTGTATAATTTTAGATAGTATTTCTTTAACTTTTGTGTAGTCTGGTTTTTCTGGAATTATTGGTCTTTCGTCTATGAGTTCAAAACATTCATTTTCATCTACGATGTTGTTGTGAAATTTTAATTCTTTTCGTAAGTATACTTGTAATACTCTAATGCAAGCATTTTTAAGATTGTCAATCTTGCCAGATTTAGACTTTGAATCTTTGCAAAGTTCACCAAGTTTGTGCCCTATGAATTTGCAAAGGAACAAACTTGCTTCTTGGACTAAATCGTAAGAATCTGAATAAGTATCTAATTTCTTGTGATAGCAAATATCTTGCTTTAACTGACTTTGTAATCTCTCAACTTTTGGTGTTGCACTGTATGCATATTTTTTAATACCTTTTAATGCACTAAGTGCAAAACATTGAGATAACTTTTCAATGTTTCCTAATGTGATAACCGTGTTTTCATCTAAAATTCCTTTTTTCTTTTTAACTTCTTTCATATATAACTCCTTTTATTTGCCTTTTGGCACAAACAAAAAGAGCATAGTTTGAATAAATGATTAGAAAAGATGTTGTTTTGAAACATTTTGTAAAACTGCTTAAACAAATATTTTCGTAAAATTCAAAACTTAATTACACGAAAAAAATATTTGTTTTATATTTACTCGACCAATATTTTATCTTTTGCTATACAAATCTTGTAAACAACAAGTCAAGGAAGAAGAAATATATATTTTGTACAAAGAAAAAAGACTAAGGTAAAACCTTAATCTTAAAAGAAAACTAAAATATATATTTCCCTTGAATTGTTGTGAGAACTATGCCACAAAAACCTGCCAAAAGGCGAAGAAAAGGAGAAAATACAAAAAACGGCATCGTAAAAAAATGAGAAGGCGTGGGGCAATATGGGTTCACCCTTTGCCAGCCTCTCATTTTAGATGCCTTTTTGTTTGCGGAAGTATGTTTTGAGTTTTGTTGGTTTATATAAAATTTTAGTTGTGTCAAAGTTTTTATTTTTACCATTCTATTTAAAAATTGACAGATTTTGTTTTCTGGCGTGTGCTTGTCTTTCGGTGGAGCGAAGCGACACCGACTTGTATCAAGACAAGCACACGTTTAACTGCCATTTTAAGTTTTTAGCATATAAATTCCTAATATTTTAGCGTTTTATATAATAATGTATTCATATTCAAATATATCAACAAATAAATATTAAGTATTTACTTGTATTTTAAATGATAGTAAGTTATAATAATACTAAGATGGAAAGCTAATATTGAAGGAGCGATTAATGGAAAGTAAATATTATTTTTATCCTAATTCAGGACAAGAATTGTCTGATGCGGTTAAAGAGTATAATAAACTGCGAGAACAAGATAAAGATATAAAATTTATTATAATTACCAATGAGAAACCTTTTTACACTGACTCTTTTATCGAAAACTTTAACAAATATATTTCAAATTTAAAAGAGTTGGGTTTAAAATCAAATGATATAATGGTAAGTATTGAAACGGAAAATCATGATTTTTCAATCGAAAAATGGGAAAAAATTAGATCAGCAAACAATTTTTTTTCTACGCAAGGAATTAAGTTTGGATTTGAAGATATGGATAAGACTTGGAGTATTAAAGAAGTAGAGAACGCAAATTCAAAAATTGTTGATTCGGCAAATAAAATTAGTAGTTTGAATTATTCGCCTTTTGAAAAAATGTTGGCCGCTTATTTGAATGTGACTAGAAGGAGTTATTTGCAAGAGGATGAAGGCGATCATTATTCTCAGTCACGCTCTATTTATGGTATATTTAATAGTGAAAAAATAGTTTGTGTTGGTTATAGCGAACTTTTTAAAGCTATTATTAATGAAATAGGCGATGAAAATATAAAAGTTTATAGTAATCATGTGGCAGTTTCTACTGATAATATAACAAAAGATGGCGGACATGCTAATTTAATTGTGTATGTCAAAGATGAAAAATATGGAATAGATGGATATTATTATTGTGATCCAACATGGGATTCTGGACATGAAGAAAAATACATAAAAAAACTTAGTTATTTTATGGTGCCATTAAGTGATATAGATAAAATAAAATTCCATGTTAGAAGCGAGCAATATTTATCTACAGCACCAAAGAATAATACAGATAGCGAGATTGATGGAACAAAAACTGAAGTCGTAAAGAAAAATACAAAAACAACGTATAACAAAAATTCTAGATTTAAGAATCTTTCATTTACAAGTGACAATTTTAGATTCACAAAAAAATTTCTTTCAGATTTAATACATGAAAAACCCAAAGTGAAAGAAATAATTTTTAAAGAAGAAATCGCTCAATCAGTGGAAAGGTGTAAAAAACTTCAAAAAGAACAAAGTTCATTATCAAAAATGATAGAAATTGCAAATCAATATCAATTACCTGCTATTGAAAGAAGCGAGGCATGGAAACTTAATGACATTATTGCTGAATGTAAGCAAACCGAAAATTATGAGAAGTTTATCGAATTTCAAAAAAATATGCAAGAGAAATACAGAACTTCCGATGATGTTGATTATGTAAAAAAATTTATAGATGGTTATGTTGAACATTTTAATAAAGAATTGGAAGAAGCAAGTCTGTATTATGAGAAAGAAGAATTAGAGAAAATGAAAAATTATTTACCAAAAACAATTTCTCTTATTAGACAAAAATTAGAGAGTGACCCGAAATACGCATTAAAATTGAGAGTCTTTGATGGGAGAGATTTAAAAGAGGCATATTACAACATTTCAAATGAGGCGAGACAGCAAGCATTGCATGGAGAAACTGAATGGGGTATGGATCTCACATTAGATGATGTGTTGAAATCGATAAATGCTTTTGGTGTTATAAATCCAAATAATACTTTAAGAAGTGGCCTTAACATAAGCATCAGAAATGAACTTGATGAAACTGAAGTAATAGAAAGAATTAATCAAATACCTGAAGAAGAAGTGATTTCAAAGGCGCTGAGCGATAAAGTATGTTTACAAGACATTTCCAATTTTTTAAAACAAGACAGTGAAAGCATAGATATTAAAAAGATAACAAATGCTTTAACAGAAGTTGCAAAAAAACAAAACCCTGATGCAAGTGGACAATATTTACATGATTATGTTAGCGAAATAGTCTCTTATAATATTCAAAATATTAATAATGAATTCGAAGATAATGCCACAAACGGCTTTGTGCAACAATCTCATAATAAAACATATACACAAGAATTCGCAAATCAATAAACCTTAAAACAAATCAACAAAAGTGCATTTAAAATTTTAAATAAAAAGGAGTTAAAATATGAAAATTATAAAAGCCAAAACAAAATGTGCAGTTTGTGGAAAAGAAAGTGAGCAAGAAGTTGCTTGCAGTAGTCACACCATTGGTGCGAAGAAACATTTAGATTGCCGCCATGACAATGGACAAGTTAATGCGCCTATTCAAGAATGTCCGCATTGTCATTATGCAAACATAGATATTTCTCGACTAAGCGAAAATGCCAAACAAGTTTACGCAAGTGTGAAATATCAAGAGATCTTAAATTCAAAATTTGATGACAAAATCAAAAATTATTTAAAGGCTGCGCTTGTTAATGAAAAGGATAAAGAAGATTGCACTGCTCAACTTTATCTTTATGCGACTTGGTGTTTTGAAGATGAGAAAGACTACAAAAATGCGACAAAATATCGCAAAATGGCTTATAAAAATTTGATTAAAATTGCAGAAAAAGAAGATAATAGAGGCATATATATACAATGTATAGATTTGCTAAGGAAAAGCAAAGAATTCGACAAAGCAAAAGAATTATTGGTAAAAGTGCGATTGGATTTATTCAACACTGATCTTCGAACAAAACTGACAGATGAATATATTGCCATAATAAATATTGTTAAATTAGAAGAAAAACTTATTGCTAATAAAGATAGCGCTGATCACTTACTTGAAGAAAGTGAAGCTAGGATGAGTTTTGTTGATTTTAAGGGATTATTTTTATTATATAGCAACTTTTTGTCTCATACTGCTAGTTCAATATATGTTCCTATTATTTATCAAATGAAAGATGAATATTTTAATGCTGTCGTAAAATATCTTAGAACAGGTAAACAAGAAAATCTTGTTTATCGCAGTTTTTCAACTAATGGTATAATAAATTCTTACCGTCCAGAAAAAGTGGATTATATTCAAGCTGTTATAATATTGGACAATATAGAAAAACTCGGTGATGATGGCTACTTTGTTTTTAGACCTCATATAATTGAGTAAAGCAACTTACGGAAGTATTCTTGATAGATAAAGATAAAATTAATCATTATTGATGTGTGGTTAAATAATTCAACGAAAAACTTATGATTGCTTTATAAATCGAAATCTAACATAAAAGATGATATATAAATATCATCTTTATCTTTCTAGTAAATAACATTGCAATCTATTAAATAAGACTTAAATAGCAATAAATATATTTTAATCTTATTATTCTTGACAAAAAAAACTTATAATTGTAACATATTTATATGGGAGGATTATGAAAAAAGCAAATACTGTTAAATCATTTACGATAACAAAATATTTAAAAAAGTATGCGGGTTGGATAACATTATATATTGGACTTTTTATTATCAGCACAATATGCTCAATATTAACACCAATCTTTGTGGCAAATGCGATTGAAGATATAACAATGGCAAGTTATAGTTCAGCAATTTATACATTTTTGATATTAATGGCGATTGCGTTGTTAGATTATTGTATTGTTATTTTTCTAAATTACATATATAATCGATATGGTATGAGAATGATTGGCGATATGAGTTTGGATTGTGTCGCGCAGTCTTTTAAGATAAGTTCGATGTCATATTCTAATCATTCTTCTGGACAGTTTATGCAAAGAATTGTAAACGATCCAAACAGAATTATTCAAGACCTGATGTCGATTATCAACTATATATCCAGTTTAACTTCGACATTTGTTATAATCATCTATGTCGTTATTTTGAATTGGATAATCGGACTTTGTGTTGTTGGGCTTATCGTAGTTTCTATAATAATTGACTTAATAAGACTAAAGATTTTCAGCAAGAATGAAAAGAATGCATTTAGCTCGGAAGATGAACTTGTTGCCATTGTTAACGAAACTATAAAAAGTGAAAAAGATATTAAAACATCAGGCCTAGAAAAACGACTTAATGATATCCTAAATACCAAAACGAACAAATATGTCGGAGCGAATTATAAACTTCGAAACACAAATCAAACAATAAGACAGTTAAAGAATATCTTTCAGGAATTAGCTATCTTTGCAATTTTAATTTTAGGTGTAGTATTGATGGAAAAAAGCTTGGTGACAATTGCTGTGTTTATGGTTATATATTCCTATCGTGGCTCCATTAAAAGCTTTTCTACCTATTTTGGAAATTTTGGTGAAACGATAACTTCAATTAAAACATCACTTGGAAGAATAAGAGAGCTTTTTGAGAATAACGAATACGTAATTGAAAAGTTTGGAAATGTTCATCTGGAAAATGTGAGAGGTGAGATAGAGTTCAAGGATGTTACATTTAAATATAAAGAATATGAATTTAAAAAAGTAGACAATGAAATAGCAAAAACACTTAAAAGTGAAATACTGGTGCTTAAAAATTTAAATTTTTTCATTAAACCTAACACTACTGTAGCCTTTGTTGGAAAAAGCGGAAGCGGTAAAACGACTGTATTAAGTTTGATTTCGAAAATGCTTGAAGCAGACAGCGGACAAGTGCTTATTGATGGCACCGACATCAAAGATTTAGATAAAGAGACACTTCGGAAAAGTATCTCATTAGTCAATCAATTCCCATATATTTTTGATATGTCGATTAAAGAAAATTTACTTTTGGCTAAAGAAAACGCAACAGATGATGAAATTGAAAAAGCAGTTGAAGATAGTTATCTTAAAGATTTTATAGACACGCTTCCAAATGGCATAGATACTGTTGTTGGTGAAAGTGGAATTAAACTTTCAGGCGGTCAAAGACAACGCCTTGCAATTGCAAGAGCGCTGTTAAGACAGACCAGCATAATCATCTTTGATGAAAGCACAAGTTCACTTGATAACTTTGCGCAAGAGCATATTAAAAAGTGTATTGATAACCTTAAAGGTAAAAGCACGATTGTTATCGTTGCACATAGGTTGTCAACAATTAAGAATGTTGATAACATTTTCTTCTTAGAGAATGGTAAGATTGTTGATGAAGGTTCATTTGATACACTATATAAAAACAATAAAGAATTCAAAAATATGTTCACCGTAGAAAATTTACAAGATGAACTTAATTAGCTATAAAATAAAATATATATTTGTTTATCATTTAATAATTTGCAACCAATTTTGTAATCAACAAGCAATTATTATAAAAAAGATAGCGGTCAATAATATTCCCACTATCTTTTTTTGCTAGTTTCAAAAGGTTGCAACCTTGTTCAAGTATTTTTCAAACTAATACAAAAAAATAGTGATGAAATTAAATTCTCACTATCTTTTTTGCTAGTTTCAAAGTTTATTAACCTTAAAAGGTTAATTTTTTAGAAAAAAAGTTAAAAAATGTTGATTTTTATTAAATTTTTATTATTTATTAAACAAAAAAGCATATTAATTTGTTTAATATGCTTTGTGTTTTAAACCTTTTTAACCATTAAAAGATTGCTTCCACTTTTTCCTGCTTTCATTCCGCCAGTTTGCACAATTTTATCTCCTTTCTTAACAAGCCCAGTTTGTTTTGTGCGTTCTAAGCCATTTTTTAAAACATCATCCATGTTCTTATATTCTTTTTCTAGAACTGGTAAAACGCCATAAAGCATACTCATTTGATAGAAGGTTTTCTTGTCTGGAGTGCAGGCAACAATTGGTGCGCGAGGTTTAAATCGGCTGACGAATTTTGCGGTTTCGCCAGTTTTTGTGACAACATTAATAACTTTAACATCCTCTGTGTTAGCCAAACTGCAAACGGCATAGCCAATGCTTAGGGTGGTGTTGTTGGTTTTAAATTCAAATGGAGGATGAGGAATGTTATCTTCCACTTCCTCGGCAATCTTTCTCATGGTTGCCACGCTTTCAACAGGATATTTCCCAGAGGCAGTTTCTCCAGAAAGCATAATGGCGGTTGTGCCGTCATATATCGCATTTGCCACATCCGAAATTTCCGCACGGGTTGGGCGTTTGTTAAATATCATGCTCTCAAGCATCTGGGTGGCAGTTATGGAGATTTTGCCATGCTCATTACATTTTTTTATGAACTCTTTTTGAAGAATTGGAAGTTTTACAAAATCCACTTCCACACCCAAATCTCCACGAGCAACCATAATTCCGTCAGAGCAATTCAAAATTTTGTCGAAATTTTTAACGCCATCCACGCTTTCAATTTTTGATATGATTTTTACATTTGTAAATTTAATTTCTTTCAAATATTCTTTCACATCCTTAACATCTTCTGGATAACTGACAAAGGAAATAGATAAAAAGTCAGCGTTCATTTCTTTTGCGAAAGCAATATCTTTTTTGTCTTGCTCGCTTAAATATGCCATGTCGGTTTTAACACCCGGCAGATTTAAACTTTTATGATTGGATAAAACCCCACTCGTTTTAACTTCGCAGTGGATGTCTGTTCCAGTTATTTTTTTAACGGAAAGTTCAACAATGCCGTCGTTTAACAAAATTTTACTGCCAATTTTCAAGATTTTAGGCAAATTTTTGTATGTGACGCTGACAATGCTTTTGTCACCAATAACCTCACGGGTGGTCAATGTGAACTCGTCGCCGACATTTAAAAAAATCTCTCCATCTTTGAAATCTTTAATTCTTATTTCTGGACCACGCGTGTCGATCATGATGCCAATTGACATATTTAATTTTTCGCGAACTTTTTTTACCATATCAATCATGGCTTTATGCGACTCATGCGTGCCGTGGCTCATGTTGAAGCGAGCAACATTCATGCCGTTTTTGGCAAGTTTTTCAATAATATCCTCCGAGCAACAACTCGGACCAATGGAACATACAATTTTGGTTTTATTCATATAAACTCCTCGTATTATATTTTATCAATTTCTCTAAAAAAACGCAAATGTTTACATATATTTTGCTTTTCTTGCAAGAAAGATTTTAAAATTAAAAAGTTTTTCTTGAAAAATAGTTGTAATATTTCAAAAAGTGTGTTAAAATTAATCAGCAAGGAGAAAGTATGGGAATGCTTTTGAATGTTTGGACTGATTTTACCGATTGGATTTCAAATGATTGGTCGGACACAACTTTTTTTGTTATTATGTCCGTTTTTCTCGTGCTTGGTCTTATGGCGCTTTTGACTTTCATTAAAAAGTCCTATAATAACAATAAGAGTGACAAGATTAAGTGGTCGATGCTGGTTCTTTCCATTTTGATGTTCGCCATAGTTGCCGTTCTTTGCGTTGCGAAGTTTGCTTAATTTAAGGAGATTTTATGAACACATTGCTAAATAGTTTGATGCTTGCTGACACAACTCAAGTGCCTGATTGGATGAGAGATTCTTTTCCTATAATTAGGATTGTGCTTTTCTCTATTATTATGGTTTGCGCTGTGATTATGATTATTGCCATTTTGTTTCAATCGGAAGATGCTGGCGGAACAGATGCTATAACTGGAGTTAAGGAAAGTTATTATGCACAAAACAAGGGGAGTTCTCGCGATGGTAAGTTGAAACTTTTAACCACTATTCTTGCAATCATCATCTTTGTTTGTGCCATTGTTTATTTTGCCACTCTCATTCCATACGGCGGGCAGGTGTGATGAATAAAAAGGAAAAAATATTAGAATTAATTGATAAAAACAGTTTGGTCTTCACTAACATAGACAAACTATTTTTATTTCTATCTTCCGCCATGGACACCGATGTTGAAAAGGTTAAAAGACTTTTTTACTCTCTCATAGAAAATGGCGACATTTATGAGATAAGAAAGAATAAATTTATAACCATTCCTTCGCGTGGATATGTTAAGGGAGAATTTTCTGGCACAAGCAAGGGCTTCGGCTTTGTGAAAGTGAAAGGAAGAGAGGATGATATCTTCATTCCTGCAAATAAAACTTTAAACGCTCTTGACGGCGAAAAGGTTATTGTTAAAATTATTTCTGAAACTGCCGAAGGGTGTGACGGCGAAGTTGTCAAAGTTTACGAAGAACTTAAAAATGTGGTTGGTCTTGTGAAAAAGGTGGCAGGAAACTTTTTTCTTGACCCAGATAACGGAAAAATTTCTTTTGATTTTCCAATCGTCAAAACAGGGCTTAAAATTAAGGAAGATATGAAGGTGGTGGCTCGCATTGTTAGAACTGACAAGGGGAAAGTTAAGTGCATTGTGGATGAAATTTTAGGCATGAACGACGATGTTAAAACTTTGGAACTTTCCATTATTAGAAAACATAACCTTTATGAAACCTTTCCTGATGTTGTTTTGCAAGCAGAAAAATCACTGCCAATGAAGATTAGTGAAAAACAAAAGAAAGGTAGGCTTGACTTAACAGGCGAGGTGATTTTCACAATTGACGGCGCGGACGCTAAAGATTTAGATGACGCAGTTTCCATAAAAAAATTTGAAAGCTTCTATGAACTTGGTGTGCATATTGCAGATGTCGGCGAATATGTTAAGCGTGATTCTGTTTTCGATGAGGAAGCGTTTAGGCGTGGAACAAGTGTATATTTTCCAACAAGTGTGCTTCCAATGCTTCCAAAATCGCTTTCAAACGGAATTTGCTCTTTAAATGAGGGCGTGGAAAGATTGACGCTCTCTTGCATTATGAAAGTGGATTTCAATGGAAAAGTGATAGATCATAAAATTGCAGAAAGCTTCATTAAAAGCGTGGCAAGACTGACTTACACTGAGGTGCATGAGGCACTAACTGAAAACAAGGTGAATGAAAAAACCAAAAATCTTTTACCTCATTTTAAAATGATGCGAGAGTTATGCGATGTTTTAGAGGCTAATCAAGATAAGCGTGGTGCGTTGAACTTGGAAATTCCAGAAGTGCAGTTTGTGTTTGACGATAAGGGCATGGCAGTGGATTTGGAGCGAAGAGAAAGAAATGAAGCACACAGGCTTATTGAAGATTTCATGCTCCTAGCTAATGAAACAGTGGCAAAGCATTTTTCAGACCTTGAAATTCCTTTTGTCTATCGTGTGCATGAGGCTCCAACCAAAGAAAAAGTGGTGGCATTATGTGACTTTTTAAGAGGGATAGGCGTTCGATATCCAAAAATCCCAGATAAAATTACCTCAAAATATTTTCAAGATATTTTAAGTTCGGTGGAAAATTCGTCAACGCAAGATGTTGTCAACAAAATGCTTTTAAGAAGCATGCAAAAAGCAAAGTATACCAACAAAAATTTGGGGCATTTTGGCTTGGCTCTTGTCAACTATTGCCACTTCACTTC
This sequence comes from uncultured Clostridia bacterium, assembly GCA_944364445.1. Lineage (GTDB taxonomy): Bacteria > Bacillota > Clostridia > Christensenellales > UBA1242 > Caccovivens. The sequence continues at coordinate 11,959 of CALVWC010000023.1, forward strand.
GCCGATAAGAAGATATCCAGACCTCACCATTCACAGAATTATCAAAGACTTTTTGCATAATAAATTAAATGCAGAGGCAAAAGAAGACCTTGACATTTTCACCTTTGACGCTTCCGAGCAGTCCAGCGAATGTGAACGCAATGCGGATATGGCAGAGCGTGATGTTGACGACCTTTGGAAAGCATACCTTATGAAAGACAGGATTGGCGAGGTGTTTGAGGCAACTGTTTCTTCGGTCACAAATTTTGGTATTTTTGTGGCACTTGAAAACACTTGTGAGGGGCTTGTGCGTATGGAAGGCTTGCCAGACGACACTTACATTTTCCTTGAAAAACAACTTAAACTTCAAGGCTCAGGCAACACTTTTGCGATTGGTGACAAGGTTAGGGTGCAACTAACAAATGTCAATTTGTATAGCCGAGATATCGACTTTAAAGTGGTATAAAAGATGTTATTATGCTTAGAGTATGTCAAATTAAGCACGGTGTCAATAAAAATTTTACTTTAACTATTGCAAAATTTCGCTGATTATGGTATAATAATACTAGAGCGGAATTTTTGATAAAAACAGCAAAAAACGCGAAAAAACATTGAAAAATTTGATTTTTTCTTGAAAAAAATGCGATTTTTGCTTTTTTTAACCGTTTTGGGAGGAGAAGTGGAAATTAAAGCAAACAACAAAAAAGCCTTTCACAACTATTTCATCCAAGACTTGACCGAAGCGGGAATTGCTTTGAAAGGTTGCGAAGTGAAGTCGGTTAGAGCGGGTGGAGTTAGCCTTCTTGACAGTTTTGTGGTCATAAGGGGTGGCGAAATGTTCTTGAAAAATGCTTACATCAAGCCATATGAAAAAGCCACAGTTTTCAAGGAGGACGAAAGGCGGTCAAGAAAACTTCTTCTTCACAAAAGCGAAATTCAAAAATTCGAGCGAGCGGTTAAAGAAAAGGGTGTCACCATTGTTCCAACAAAAATTTACATCGACAATAACGGCAAAGTTAAAGTGGAAATTGGAATTGGAAAAGGTAAAAAACTTTTCGATAAACGCGAAACCATGAAGGAAAAAGTGATAAAAAGAGATATCGAAAGATATACTAAACATGGGGGCGATTAAGTTTCGACAGAGTTTGTTTTGTGAAATGTAAAGCATTTGGCGGTTCGTCCTTACGCCTTAAACAAGAACACAAAAATTAAACGCAGACAAAAATGCAAACAATGTTGAATCAATGAATGTTATGCCTTGCGCTGCCTAAGTTGATTTAACACGCCTAATTAGAGCATAATCTAATTCGCCAGTTTTTGCCTTGCCAACAAAAATTTAGGTGTCAGTTTGGCAAACCTTTTATGCAAATTTCTTCCTTGTATGCGTAAAAAATTTAAAGGAATTGCTTTGAAAACTTGTTTGTGAGCCACTTCAAAGTGAAATTTAAGCACAAACTAAAAATGTAGAAAAGTTTCACAAAAAAATTTTGGACTCGGGAGCATAACCCGACGCCTCCACCAAATTTAAATTTAAGTTTAAAGAGGAAAGAAAAGCCGATTTAAGAATATAATTCTTAATTGGTCTATTCAAAATGTAAATGATTGCAAAAAGTGGAAAAATCTGGCAATTTTGTCAAAAAACGCATATTTTTTAAGAAAAAATATCAAATTTCAGCAAAAAAATTGAGATTTTTGAAAGATTGCTATTGACATATGGGTGCGTATGTGGTAAAATGTTAGTGTAAAAATCTTTGAAAGATTATAAGGAAGGTGGAGTATGTTAAATCTTTTATTAGCAGCAGACATTGGTTCAACAATTCTTTATGTGTTTATCATTCTTGGTGTGGTAATCGCAGTTAGTTTGATTGTTTATTTCATTTGGGAACTTGTTTTGTCCTATACTAAGAAAAACCAAAATGGTGAAAAAACAACAAGAATAACAAGACAGGATTCAAATCTTGAAACTTACACTTTTGAAGAAAAACCAAAATCCGCTCCAAAACTTTTAACAAACAAATATGCTGAGGTTGATGAGGCTAAGGCTGAGGAAGAAAAGAATGCTATCAGCGAGTCTGAAGAGGAAAGATTAAACAGAGAAAGAAGAGAATATCTTGAAAAGCGTCGTCAAGAATTAATTAGGCGTTTGCAAGAAGAAGAGGCAAACAACGCTCAAGCTGAAGAAGAGGAAGAGTCTGACGAGGAAGAAGAGCCAGAAGAAGTTCAAGAAGTTGAAACAGACGAAAATGAAATAGAAGACGAACAAGAAGAAGTTGAAGACGAGGCTGAAGAAGAAACTGAAGAAGCTGAGCCAATCGAGGAAGTTCCTGAACTTGTTCCTGAGGAAGACGAAAACAAGCAAGAAGAAGAAATTGCAAGGTTGGAAGCAGAAAAAGAAGAACTTCTTAAAGAGAAAGAAAGATATGAACAAATGTGCAGAGAACTTGAAGAAGCAAAGCAACAACTTCTTGAAGCGGTTCAAGCAAATGAAAATATTCCACAAGAAACTCAAGTTCCAGTTATGTCACTCGATGATTTGAAAGCAAGACTTGCTGATGCTGAAGAAAAACTTAAAGCAAATGAAAAAGAATTAAAGCAATGCAAGAAAGACTATGTTCCTCTCAATAAAGTTTGGAGAACATATGAAAAAGACTTTAAGAAACTTCAACGCAAGGAAGCGTTGGTTGCAAAACAACAAGTTGTGCTTTATGGTGTTAATAACTACGCTGACATTGACGAAGAAAAAGCAAAGAAATTGGCTGAGGACCTTGACCTTTTGGACGGACTTAAACTTTCTGTTCAACATTGCGAAGAGGTTATGGCTAAGAATGAAGATAGATATCCACTTCTTAAGAGAATGTATGAAGTTTTGAAAAGACAGAACACAGACCTTAAAGATGAAATCAAATATCTTCAAGAACAAATTGCTGAACTTGAATCTCAAGTCGAAGGTGAATAATCAATTTAAAATCTTGCTTAGGCAAGATTTTTTTGTGCTTAATTTATTTTTAGAATTTACTTTTTTACTTTTTATTTGGTTAAAAGAAAAAACAAAACTGCAATCAAATTTGCAGTTTTATTTTTGGAGGAATTTATTAACATAAGGTGATATATATGAAAATTGATATGTATTATAATTGATGTTCATTTGAAGTTATTTTTACAACTTTGTTTGTTGGCGATTAAATCGCAATATGCTAAGGTTTATTAAAATTTAAAAGGACATTTATAAAGAATGAACATTACAACACAATTTTCATCTTTCATTTATGTATTCATAAATTCCTCCGTGTCTTATCAAGACATCTTTATTATACAATATATAAAATTAAAAAGCAAACATTTTCACTAAATTTTTCAAAAAAATTTTATTTTGCAAATTCTTCAATTTTTAACTATTTTCGACATATTTCGACATTTGCAAAAATGGCTTAAATTATCCTCTTTAAGCGAAAATTTTTTCTAAGTTTATAAGGATATATTGGCTGTATTCTTTTTTATTTTTTATAAGCCTCACAATATTTTCAAAATTGATGTCAAATAGGCGAGATTTTAACAATAAGATTTTCTTTTTAATATAATATTTTAGGTTGAAAAACCGAATTTTACAAGGGAGAAAATTTATGGCTTGTAATAGATTTATTAATGTTTGTGGCGAGTGGGTGCTTTGCTCACCCTCTAGTGACGTGCCAGCAATAAGAACTGTTATAGGTCCTACCGGCCCTACAGGTCCAACAGGACCTACAGGCGCAACAGGCACTGGAACTACTGGTGCAACTGGTCCGACTGGCCCAACAGGTCCAACTGGGGCAACTGGTCCAGCAGGTCAAACTATTCTTGTTGGCGAAACGACAACTAGCGCTCCTGGAACTGATGCAAGTGTGACAAGCACAACAACTGGTTCAACAACCACACTTTTCTTCACTATTCCACGAGGTACTACTGGACCAACGGGAGCCACAGGCTCAACTGGTCCGACGGGTCCAACTGGTGCAACAGGTACTGGAGCCACAGGCGCAACCGGACCGATAGGTCCAACTGGTCCAACCGGTCCTACTGGCGCAGATGGTGACACAGGTCCAACCGGATCAACTGGTGCTACTGGTCCGACAGGTCCAACCGGTCCAACAGGCCCAGCAGGTCAAGTGACATTGGTTGGAACAACCACAACCAGCAACCCCGGAGATGATGCAAGTGTGACAAGTACAACAACTGGCGATACGACTACACTTTTCTTCACCATTCCAAGAGGCGAAGAAGGCCCGACTGGACCTACCGGCGCGACTGGTGCAACAGGAACTGGCGCAACTGGACCTACAGGACCGACAGGCGCAACTGGAGCAACCGGACCAACTGGGGCAACAGGTACTGGAGCCACTGGCGCAACCGGACCGACAGGTCCAACTGGTCCAACCGGTCCTACTGGCGCAGATGGTGACACAGGTCCAACCGGACCGACAGGTGCTACTGGTGCTGACGGAGATACCGGTCCTACTGGCGCAACGGGACCAACCGGCGAAACAGGTCCAACGGGAGCGACCGGACCTACTGGTG
>CALVWC010000024.1 GCA_944364445.1 uncultured Clostridia bacterium
GTGATTGATAAATTCTTAATATCTCAATTCAATATTCCAGAAAATTTAGAAGAACTTTCTACCAAAATCTATGAACTTCATAAAAAGAGAGTTGGAAATAACAACTCTCTCAATGCATTAAAAAATGAATTGCAAAGAACCAACATCGCTATTTCAAATATTATGATTGCAATAGAAAAAGGAATACTAACCGACACAACAAAATCTCGCCTTGAAGAACTTGAAAAGCAAAAGAAAGACCTTCAAGAGAAGCTAGTCATTGAACAATCCAAAGAACGCTACGAACTCACAAAAGAAGATATTCAAAACTTTTTCAAATATACCATGAAAAAATGTCCAGACAGAGCAATAGAACTTTTTATAAAGCAGATTAAAGTGTATGATGATAAAATAGAAATATATCTTAACTATTCCATAAACCAACCACATACCACCAAACAAACATCTAAAAAACTCTTCACCGAAACCCACGCCACCCAACGCGCCTTTAAAGGTGGCACAACAAAAACATATATCAAGACCTATGATGTATATGTAGTTGTTTAATATATATCAATTTCAACAATTTATCTAATATAATCTAAAAACTTAATACCATACAAAAAAAAGAGTATATTTTAAGATAAAACTTAATCTATACTCTTTTCTTTCTCTAAAATACCGCTAGTTTCAAAATTGCTTGACTAAGTCCTATTTTTTTAATTATTTTTTCAATTCCTTATCAAGTTTAACTTTTGAAACAACGAAGTAAACAATAACACCAACCAAAACAAGAACAGAAATTACAATTAAGATAATTCCAACGATTTGATAAACTGCATTAGGGTCAGTTTCTTCTTCATGGACTGAGAATGTAAATTCTCTTGTTTCAACATTGTTATGTTCGTCTTGAACAGTGATTGTGAATGTGTATTCGCCAACCTCAGTTATTTCATAAACAAGTTCGTTTTCGCTTTCAGAAACCAAATCGATAACGCCGTCATTGTCATCTCCGCTTGTTGTTCCGTTGTTTACAAGTTCATATTTAACAATAACATTTTCATCTTCAATTTCTGCTGGAGTTTTTGCTCCATTTCCATTGTCAATTCTGATTTTTGTAAGGTCTATTCTGAACAAGTTGTCATTTTTTTGAATTGAAGATAAGGTATAGCCTTCGCTAACATTGATGAAATCATCTTCTTCGCCTTCAATTTCAACAGTAGGAGCAGTGATATCGCCTGCTTGAATTGTGATTTCTTTGCCCTCTGTTTTATTGCCAGCATTATCAAAAACAGTGTAAGTGATATAGATTGTGCCGTTTCTTCTAACTGTGATTTCCTTGCCATTCATTTTCTCTTCAACAGTATCTAAATTTTCATAAGTTGAAGTTTGTGTGCCTTCTTCAGTTCTATACTCAATTCTGACTTGAACTCTTGAAGCCTCATAATCAATTCCACTTCTGTCAGTTGCTTTAATGCCTTGAATTTTTAATTTTGCACCTTCGGTTGAGTTTACATCTTCTGCAGAAAGAGAAACTGGATAATCATAAGGATCAAGCTCTGGAGCAGTTGTGTCTTTAACAGTGATTGTGTAGTTTTGGCTTGTGAGATTATAATATCTTAAATCTGTGAAGAGGTTGTCTAACTCAATAACACCATTAAGGTCAGTTGCACCTGCTCCGCCGTCTGGTGTGACAGTCACACCGCCTTCGTTTTGAGAAACTGTGTAAGTGTTAGAGTTATATTGCACTCTGTAGGTATTTTCGTCAACAATAATAATTCTAACATCCGCTTTATCAACTTCATCTCCAGCAAGCGTGTAGTAGTCAAGGTCAAATTCGCCACTTATAGTTCCTGGTGTGTATGTGCCAGCATTATATTCTAAAACTGCTGGGTTATAAGCTGTGAAACGAACATCATATTTAAATGTGTATTCACCCACTTTTTCAGGTTTGAACGAATTGATTTGTCCTTCACCAACACTATAATCATCGGCATTTCCGTTTGCGTCAACTCCGCGAAGAACATAACTAAATTTAGATCCTTCTGCGTAATTTCCATTGATATAACTGTCGTAGTCGATTGAATTATCGATGGAATACTCAATCTTTGGAGTTGGAATGCTGATCACTGGATTTTCGTCAAGTTCAACTGTTTGATTTGTGAGTGAAGTGCTGATTTGTGGTTCTTGAACGATTGGTCTAACTGATGTTTCATAGTTTGTGAACACAACAATTCTGTTGTTTCCGCTGTCTTTAAGTTCGATTGACACATTGTAAGTTCCAGCAAATGGAGCAGTGAATGTTCCGCCGTTAACAGAATATGAATATCTGTTTGCATTTCTATTTTGTGTTGAATCTGTTGGGCTTGTGATTGAGGTTCTTGTGCCATTATTAACATGAGAAACGCTGATATTGTAAGTCATATAGTTAACATAATCATCTTGAACATTGATTGTTGGAAGAGTGATTGTTGCGCCTTGTTGGAAAGATGTGTTTGTGTCGTCAACTTGAACGTTTACAAAAGTTGGCTTTGCTTGATCGTTTACATTTGAAACAGCAAATTCGCGTCCGATAACACCAACATTGCCATAGTCGTCATATACGAAAGCAAAGATTTGAACTTTGTTGGCATTTGGTGCAAGCGACAAGTCGATTGTGTAGGAATCTTCCTCTGTGTTTGTGATATCAAAATATCCGTCATTGCCTTCTGTTCGATAGCCCTCATATTCAGTTGAGAATAATGCACCATTTTCGTTTCTGTTTGCTTGGCTCACAACATCACTCCAAACGCCTTCGTCATCAAGGTCTTTGTTTGATTTATTTCCGTCAGCATCGGTGAGATTTGTGATTGGAGAGTCATTATTCAAGAAACGATAATAAGTGTGAACTTTCATTCTTGAAGATGAGTCAACTTCATCAGACGCTGTTGGGAATGAGAAGGTCACTTCATCTTCGCCAAGATAGATGTCTTGGAAAATTGTTGAGAAAGAAAGTTCTGGTGGAACAGTGTCCTCGGTTGTTGAGTTAAAACTCATGCTTCTTGAAATGTATGCGGAGTTGCCTGCTGAGTCTTCTGCATAATATCTAATTGTGTAAGAAGTTGTGTTGTATCCGCCGTTTGCTTGATTTGCGCCGAAGATGGAATCGCTGTCAACATAAGCAAAACCAGCCTTAATAAGTTTTTGCATATTTGCTTTATTCTTAGCAAAATTCAAGAATGATGTTGCATCTGTGATTGAAGAGTCGATTGCATTGATTTCGCTTGTGAAGTAGTTATAGATGTGTGTGTAGTTTGCGTTATCAACAACAATTAAGTATGCCTTTGTGCCTTTAAGCCATGTAAGCATTTCAGCATCACTTCCAATTGAAGTTTCGCCAAGTGCTTTTCTTATAAGGTAGTTGTTGTCGATAAAGTTTTGATATGCATTATGTTCAAAATCTTCAAGGTCGGATGATGCGCGATAATTGAAAATTAAGTTGTATTCATCATAATTTTCAATTGTGAAAAGTCTTTCTGTGTCGCCAGTGTAAACTTCGCGTTTAAGGTCAACATCGCTATCGCCTGATTTTGAAAGGTTGTCATCAATACCAACCGCATAAACAATCACGCCGTTTGGTTTTGTTTGAGTTTTGAGTTTGTGGTCTGCATTTTCATAAGTTGGAACATCGCCTTCACGAACAGAAGCATCATAGATCACTGGTGTTGGATCGGTGGTATCTTCAATATTTCTCCAAACATAAGTTCCTTCTTCGCTTGCAACAACATTTCCATAGAAATCAGTTGCTGTGTAAATAAATGTGTAAGTTCCTTCTTGAAGTGGAGTGAATTTTGTTGGGTCAATCAAAGTTCCGTCTTCATTAAGCACCTTGTTTTTTGGGTCAGCATTATATATGCTTTGGTCAAGGTCGGCATAACTTCCGCTACCACTTGCTCTATATCTAACCTTAACAGTGTAATGAACAGCAACTTCTTCATCGCTGTGGTTAACATTGCTGTTTGTGGTCACAGTGACACCTGGAAGTGTTTGTTCCACACCCGGTTGAGCAGAAGTTGTGAGAGTGGAAGAAGTGCGGAGCGTTAAGTTGTTTTTATTATAGTTTTCATAATATTTATCACGAGTGTTGAAAGATCTTGTTGTTGAGATGATAAATTGACCTTGGTGATAGTAAGCATATTTAATGGTGTAGTTAGAGAATGATTCCTCAAAACTTGGGTCATTAAACACATCAGTGTCAATCACAACATTGTCGCCACTCATTTTTAAATATTTTGTTTCGCCAGAGTTTATGTTATCTGCCTTTACACCGCCATTAACGGTGACTACTAAACAGTCAGTTGGAAGTTCTTCCTCGGAATCCTCAGTTGGCTCTTCAAGTAAGATTTTATAGTTTTTAACTTCCTCGCCATCCTCGTCATAGATAGTTGGAAGTGGAAGAGCGATTTCTTCCTTAGTGAAAGTTCTAACATCATTTTCTGTGGTGCTTATAAGTGAAAGGTCGATAAGGTCTGGAAGAACATTTTCGCTGTTGTTGTCAAGTTCCATTGACGCGCTTGTGACTGAACTTTCCACTTTCATATCATAGTAGTTAGTGTAAGTTTTAGCATCGTCACCAGAGCCAACGGTGTAGGTATAAGAATAAGTGATGGTGTATGTTCCAATGTTATTTGCCTCAAAAGTGCCATAGCCTTCGCCATCTGGAGTTTCAGTCACATCCACTTCAACACCATTGACATATTCACCCTCAACAATTGTTGGAGAGCCATATGTGACAGTTATTTTGGAAGATTTGATTGTGACATCACTATCTCCCACTTGTTGACCAGCGCCACCTTCTGCAATATTTTCTTCACCGATAGAATAACTTTTGTTTCCACCAATAAATGCACGAGGAATGGTGTAGGTGTTTCCGGTGTAGATGGTATTTGAAACCTCACCACTTTTTCCGATTGTGATGTAAGAATAATCAGTGTATTCTTTAGCAATTAAAGCATAGGCATGAATTTGACCAACTGGCAAGAAAAGCACTGTGAAAAGAAGTGCGAAAGTGATAGCCAAAGCCTTATAAATTGCTGTTCTTTTTTTAGTGTTCATAAATTTCTCCTAAACTGGCAAGAATTGTCTGCCACAAATTTAACACAATTATTTTAATATAATTAACTATATTAAGTCAAACAAATTGGTAAATTTGTTCTAAAAATTCAAAATTATTTTGTGTTAGCCGATATTTTGTATACGCGCATAAAAGCACTATTAATGTCGAAAAGTTTCATTTGAAAAACTGATTTTTGAAAGATTATGATAAAAACATCTTTCAAAAATATGTATTAAAAGCAAAAAGTGAGGAATTTGCGTTCCCCACTCTTTGCAAGGAACTTAAATAGAGTATGAAACTTTAACTCCTGGCCCCATTGATGAAGCAAGAGTGACATTTCTAATATATTGTCCCTTCGCTGCGGCAGGTTTTGCTTTAACAATCGCTTCCATAATTGTGTTAAAGTTTTCTATTAATTTTTCCTTACCAAAACTCTTCTTTCCAATAATTACATGGATGTTGTTTGTTTTGTCAAGTCTATATTCCACTTTACCTGCTTTAACATCTTTAATTGCCTTAGCAACATCGTTGGTGACGGTTCCGCTTTTTGGGTTTGGCATCAAGCCTTTAGGTCCAAGAATTCTTGCAATTCTTCCAACAACACCCATCATGTCTGGAGTTGTGATGCAGACATCAAAGTCTAACCAGCCACCGCTGATTTTTTGAACCATTTCTTCTGCACCAACATAGTCAGCACCAGCTTTTGTTGCTTCATTTGCCTTGTCACCGCGTGCGATAACAAGCACTTTAACAGTTTTACCTGTTCCATTTGGAAGAACAACAACACCACGAACTTGTTGGTCTGCATTTCTTCCGTCAACACCAAGTTTAACATGAACTTCAATAGACTCGTCAAACTTAGCAGTTGCTGTGTTAATAACATTTTCAATAGCCTCGCTTACATCGTATGACTTAGATTTGTCATAACTTTTAAGGCTGTTAACATATCTTTTACCTCTATTCATTATGCTTCTCCTCTTAATCTACGACTTCAACGCCCATGCTTCTTGCAGTTCCCTTAACCATTCTCATTGCACTTTCAATGCTGGATGCGTTAAGGTCAGGCATCTTTGTTTCAGCGATTTTTCTAACTTGTTCCATAGTTAGTTTTCCGACTTTTTGTTTGTTTGGTTTTCCAGAACCTGTTTCCACATTGATTGCCTTTTTAATTAAAACGGCAACAGGTGGAGTTTTTAAGATAAAAGAGAAACTTCTATCTTCGTAGATTGTGATAACAACTGGGATCACATAACCCATTTGAGAAGCGGTCTTCTCGTTGAATTCCTTTGTGAAGCCTGCAATGTTAATTCCATGAGGACCAAGTGTGGAACCAACTGGTGGTCCAGGAGTGGCTTTGCCTGCTTCGAGTTGTAATTTTACAACTGCTTTAATTTTCTTTTCTGCCATTTTTCCCTCCTAATGTGGTGAATTGAACTTGGCAATAGTTCTCCCACAAAATTTTTCTGAGAACACACCGATTACATTTACGCAAAAAACCGCAATTTCATCAGCATTTTCCCAATTCTCTCCCATTTAAATCTAATTTGCTAAGGAAGAGCGTAGCAAATAGTAGCGGTTTAACGTCATGCTAAGGACAATATTTTAAAGTCTACACTTAAAATATCATTATATTAACAATTATATCTTCAAAAATGCTAGTTTTATTTTTGCACCTTGTGAACCTGCTCGAATGTGAGTTCCACATTGTTTTCTCTGCCGAACATTTCAACTGAAACGGTTAGTTGATTGTTATCAGGGTTAACAGCCACAACCTTGCCCACCATTTTGTCAAGTGGTCCTTCAATTATCTCAACAGTGTCACCAACTTCAATGTCAGTTTCCACTTTGATTTTCTCTAGGCGAAGCCTCATAACCTCTTCATCAGGAAGTGCAAGTGGACGACCTTTTGGTCCAACAAAACCAGTGACGCCTCTCGTTCTTTTGGTGATGTTGTGCCATAAGTCATCGCCATAAATCATTTTGATGAGAATGTAAGTTGGCATGCTTTTTCTTGTGACAAGTTTTTTCTTGCCGTTTTTCTCTTCAATAACATCCTCTTCTGGAATGACGATGTCGAAAATTCTGTCTTGCAAGCCAAATTTTTCGATGACATTCTCCAAATTTTCCTTTGCCACATTTTCATATCCAGAATAAGTGTGAAGCACATACCATTTAGGCTCTTTTGAGTATTCGTATTCCATAATATCTCCTTAATAAGAACTTTGAAACAAGGCTAAACTAAGAGCGTGACAAGGTAGCCAAGCAAAGTGTCCACGCCAAAAACTAAAAGACCGAAGATGATAACGAAAGCAATAACAATTCCAGTTTTCTTAACCACCTCGCCAAAACTTGGCCAAGTCACTTTTTTAAGTTCGCTGGCAGTTTCTTTGGTCTTTTTAATTAAACCTTTCTTGTTTTTGTCTTTCTTATCTTTTTTCTTATCTTTCTTTGCGTCTTTTTTGCCTTCTTGTTTACTGTCTTTTGCTTTTTTCTTGCTGTCTTTTGTCGTTTCCACCACGCCACTTTCCACTGCTTTTGTGTTCTCTGTTTCTTCAATCACAGTTTCTTGTGCGTTTTCGACTTTTTTCTTCTTAGACATAGCCCCTCCAAACAAATAAATTACTTTGTTTCTTTATGTTTTGTTCTCTTATTGCAAAATGGACAAAACTTCATAATCTCAATTCTTTCAGCATTGGCAGATGTATTTTTTTCAGTTGAATAATTTCTATTCTTACATTCTGTGCATTCCAATGTGATTATCTTGCGTTTTGGTGCTGCCATAATATCATCTCCTAACAAAAAAACTAACACCTCGAAGAGTGTCAGTCTTAATATATCACACCTAAAGTTTAAAGTCAAGTGTTTTATTAAAGTTAATGAAAATTATTTTACAAGTTCCTTTTTCTTTCTTTTCTTGGAATTGCCGTCAACAATCTTTCTGTTTCTTTCCACTTTAGCATTAAGTTGCTTTAAATAATCTTCGCGAGTAAAATATGTGTTTTTCACTTTTGTGTCTTTCACTTTGTAAAGCACAACATCAAGGGCTGACACCTCTTTTCCGCCATTCGCTTGGTAAAATAAATTTGGATTTCTTATTTCAAATGCGTCGAAACTTGCCATAAATTTCTTGATTTCCTTAACAACTTCACGGTCAAACTCGTTTTTTATATTGGAAATTTGGCAGTCTTTTTTTACGCCGTATTCCTTACATACCTTTTTATATATTTCTTCTTTAATAGATTGATAAAAGGCTTTCATGATGTCTTTAAAACTATCCGTCGCATACAAAATTCCATTTTCTGTTTTTTTCATTTGTGGTCTTATTCTAACCACATTAATTTTACCATTTTCATTAAGCACAGGGTCGACCTCGAAACTAGAGATTTTTTCAATCGTTTCGTTTCCATCCTCATCCTTTTCATTCAGCATTTTATACATAATCATGAAATTATCATCATTCATATCCACTTCTTGAAAATAATAAGAAGAATAAGGTTTGCCAAGCCTTACCGTTGATTTTTTGCTTTTTGCTGTGCGAATGATTGGTGCTTTCTTACTTAATTCTTCAAAAATTGTACCTTCGACCATTTCTGAACCAAAAATTTCTTCTAATGTTGCCATTTTTTCCTCCGTTTGCCTAATTTTACAACACAATTATCCATTTGTCAAGATAGAAAATAAGAAAAACTGGTTTCGTTTGTGTCTTTGGATATAAAAAAGCAGAAATTATTCTGCTTCCACATATGCATCAATATACATAACCATTTCGTTTGGTTTACATTTTTCAATAAGTTTTTCAATTGCAGTTGGCTTATTATATTCCACCTCATACTTTAAAGCATAGTTAAAATAAACGCGAAGTAAATCTTTGGCGTAAAGATATGCCTCAGAAGAATTCTGACCATCGGTATAAAGGTCAAGGTCTGGAAACATAACCTGATATGAGCCGTCCTCTTCTTTAACAAAAACGGCAGGATAAAGGAAGCGATATTTTTTCATACTGACTCCATTATAAGATTATATACTTATATAATATCACATTTCCTTTTAAAAACAAAACGAATTTAAAAAAAATATTGCCAAAACAGCAATATTTTTAAAATTCGTCACAAAAATTATCTATCACGCTCTTGCGTTTGCGTTCTCTCTTTTTTAAATGATTTAGGCTCTTTACTTACAGAGTGTGGAGCAACCACAACCTCATCTCTTCTTGCACAATATTTAAATTCCATATATTTTACCTCCATGGTTAATTTTTCTTACATGACAATAATATAGCACATTTTTTTGAATTTGTAAATACCTTTTTAGAAAATTTTTATAATTTTTTCAGATAATTTTTGGAAAATATTTCATACATTTTTTCTTTCGTAAATTAAAGAGATTTACATTTTTTCAACAACATCAATTCCAAGCACATTTAATGCATTCGATAAAGCCTTTTTAACGAGATTGCAAATGGCAAGTAAACTTTTCTTTTTTTCGAGGTTTTTCTCGGTTAAAATCTTATGGTTATTATAAAGCGTTGAAAAACTTTTTGCAAGGTCGAAAGTTGAAGAACAAAGATTGTTTAAAGAATAATCATTATAAGAAATTTGATAGGAAGAGTTGAGTTTTTGAAGATTCATGATAATCTCTCGTTCCTCTTCCGTTTCCACTTTGATTTCTCCACCTTCTTCTCCCGCCTTTTTCAAAATGGAAATTATGCGTGCGATGGTGTATTGAATATATGGACCAGTTTTGCCATCAAAAGAAAGGAATTTGTCAAGGTCAAAAACATAATTTTTGGAAATGATGTTAGATAAATCTCCAAACTTCATGGCGCCAACACCAATTTTTCTGGCAAGTTCTTTATCGTTCTCGATGCCGTTTTCTTTAAGTTTAACGCTTGCTTTTTCAATAAGTAAGTTAACAATATCTTTAAGTCTTATCGTTTCGCCACTTCTTGTTTTGAAAGGCTTTCCGTCTTTACCATTCATTGTGCCGAAAGAAATGTGAGTGAGTTTTTGGTTTTCTGGAGAAATCCCACCAAGTTTAGCACACCTAAATGCCTGTTCAAAGTGCTTGTCTTGGCGATTGTCAGTGAGATATATGATTTCGTCATACTTATCCATTTCATTACGCATCATAAGAGTGGCAATTTCTGTGGTTAAGTATAAAACTCCGCCGTTATATTTTTTTAATATGGCAGGTGGCATTGGGTTTTTATACCTCTGCACTTCGTCTGGCGATTTTTTTGGAATTGGAATATGCTCGCCTTCTTTGGCAATTTCCACAATAAGCGCGCCGTCACTTTCCTTTGCCAAGCCCTTTTCGACGAATAAGTCAATGACCTTGTTTATATATGGTTCAGCATCACTTTCGCCATACCAATAATCAAAATAAGCGTTAAGGCTTGAGTAATTTTTTTTAATTTCTTCCACAGACAACGCACGAATTTGCTGATAAATGGAATAATATGGCTCTTCCTTCTTTTGCATTTTTAAAGTGATTTCGTCTGCCTCTTTTTTGAAGTTTTCATCCACATCCTTACGCTTGCTTGCTTTTGGATACTCTTCATTTAAGGTGTCAAGGGTTATGTTTTCAAGTTTCGCTTTTGAGTTGTTTTTTTGGAAAAATTGGTCAAGATAGCCATCCTCTTTAAGTTGCAAAATGGTAAGTCCCATTTGAATTCCCCAGTCGCCTAAGTGCGTGTCAGAAACAACGCGGTCGCCTAAAAATATGTGAAGCCTTTTAAGTGCCTCACCAATGATTGGCGAACGAAGATGCCCAACATGAAGTTCCTTGGCAACATTTGCTCCGCCATAGTCAATTAAGATATTCCTTGACTTTTCCACCTTTTTAACACCCAGCATCTCGTCCGCGTTTACAACATTTGCAAACTTAGACAAAAATTCGTTGGAAACTTTGATGTTGATAAATCCGGGCATGGCAACAGAAAATTGAAGCCCATTAATTGAACATTCGCTGACAAATTCCTCAGCAAATTCAAAAGGTTTTTTATTTAATTTTTTTGCCATAAGAAAGGCAAAATTTGTTTGAAAATTCACCCCTTCTTTTTCGGAAAAGGAAATGGAAAGATTTTCAAGGTCAAATTTTCCGTTTAACTTTTCTTTGATTAAATTTGTGATTTCTTCGCGTAAATCCATTTTTTTCTCCAAGGAAATAATAACAAAAACCAAACATTTTTGTCAAGTGATAAAATATAAGGTAAAATAAAAAACGCGATATGCGTTTTTAAAATTCTTTCACCATATTAAATTCACGGATTGTGTTTTCACGAAGTTGTTCAAGATAGGTTTGTGCGTCCTTGTTTGTTGCCATAACAAGTCTTTCTCTTCCAAAGTAGTTTTCCATGAAACTAACTTGCCAAGGATAGCACTTAACTTTCAAATTTTCACACCCCTCGCAAGCACCATATTCAATTCGGTTGAGTGCTGGCATATCCAAAAGTTTTAGGCTTTTACAGTTCTTGAAAGCACCACTGCAAAGGCGAATGACCCTTGGCATTTCCACTTCTTGCAAATTTTCGCAGTTTTTAAAAGCATTTTCGCCAACAACAGTCACATATTCACCTTTAACTTTTTTTAAAGTTGATATATTGGAAAAACTTCCTCTTCCAAAATCAGCATGACCTAAAATTTCCAAACTTTTCAATGTTTGATTATCTTTTAAAGCGTGTTCTAAATACACAACGCTTTCTGGCACTTTTAAACTTTCAATGTCTATTTCTTTAAAAGGGTCGCCAACAATCGTGTTGATGTTATCCCAAAAATATTCTGGGTCACGCGCAAGAAGCATTAAATATAACTTTCCTTGCGACTTTTCCATCGATTTTAAAATTTTCTTTTCCATTTATCCTCCTTAAATTTCCTGCCTTTGTTCTAAGGCTTTTTCCAGCGTCACCTCGTCGGCAAATTCGATGTCGCTTCCCATGCTTATCCCCTGCGCCAGCCTTGTCACCTTAACGCCAAGCGGTTTTAATAATTTTGAAATATACATCGCCGTGGCGTCGCCCTCGACATCTGGGTTGGTTGCCATGATAACTTCTTTGACGCCATCTTTTGAAATTCTTGCGAGAAGTTCTTTAATTTTGATATCGTTTGGACCTCGATTTTCCAGCGGACTTATTGTGCCAAAAAGCACATGATACACTCCCTCAAAAGTCTTCACTTTCTCCATGGCGATGATATCTTTTGGCTCTTGCACCACGCAAACGATTTGCCGATTTCGTTTCTGGCAAATAGGGCAAACCTCGCTTGTGGAATAGTTCCCGCAAACAGAGCAAAGTTTCACTTTTTCTTTAACTTCCATGATTGCTTTGGCAAAATTATCCGCTTTTTCCTTGCTGTTTTCAATGATGTAAAAGGCATAGCGTTGTGCTGTTTTTTTGCCGACGCTTGGAAGTTGGCGGAAATATTCAATCAGCCTTTCAATAGGTTCATCGAACTCTGCCATATCACATTCCTATGTTTGGAAGTTGCTCGCTTTCCATTTTGGCAATTTGCCTTAAACAATCGTTGGTGGCAGAAAGAATTAAATCTTCCAGCATTTCAACATCGTCAGGATCAACAACTTCTCTTTTAATTTTCACGCTTTTCATGGTTTTATTTCCGAGCATTTTAACTTCCACCATGCCACCGCCCACTTGAGAAGTAAATTCGCTGTTATCAATCTCCTCACGCTTTTTCTTCATGTCCTCTTGCATTTTTTGTGCTTGGCGCATAAGTTGTTGCATATTGCCAAAACCACCTCCGCCAAATCCGCCATAGTTATATCCCATATCTCTCTCCTTAATCTCCATTAAACTTATCGCCGAACAAGCGGATAAGTTTTAATATGTCTTTTTCCTGTTTTTGTTTCAAACTTTCAAATTTAATAATTTCCAGTTTTAAGTCCAGCCCTTGCCAACGAAGAGCATTTTCAATATCGCGTCTGCCGTCCTCCAAAACATTGACCAAAAAATCATCGGAACTTCGAATAATCAAACTGTTGTTTTCAATTTTAACATCCGTAATGTCGCCACACGCAACATACAGGGCAACTTTCTTATTCTCTTTTAAGTAAAGAACCACCTTTCCCCAAACATTTTTAGGCGAAAGTTTTGTTTTGTCCACCTCAATTTTCAGTTTTTTTTTACTTCCAAATTAAGCATAGCCGTAAGGCAAGTGGTTTCAAGAAGAAGGCGAACAGAAAGTGTGTATCTAAGTTCGTTTTCCGCCGACGAGAACACTTGCATATATCTTATCAGTTCTTTTTCTTCAAACATCTGTGCTTGCTCTTGAAATTTTGCCATAACATCTTCTGGCAAATTCAAAATGCTGTCAGCATCCTTGCAAGTTTTAACGATAAGCAAGTTTCTTGCATGTTTACTTAAATCTTTGGCAAAAACAGCAAGATTTTTCCCTTCTTTTTCAATTTTGTCGATAAGTGCCAAGATGTTTCCAACTTCCTTTTCCTTGAGTTCCTTGAAAAAAGAAAGGATAAGTTCATAGTCAGTTGTGCCAAGGATATTTAAAGTTTCCTGTTTGGTGATTTTTCCTTGGCAATATGACGCAATCGAGTCGGCAATCGAAAGGGTGTCGCGCACACTGCCTTCGCCAGCAACCGCAATGAGTTTTAAACTCTCTTCATCATAAGTAATCTTTTCTTTGTCAAAAATATTTGCAAGATGTTTCATAAGTGTTTCCACAGACACCAAATGAAAATCAAAACGAACGCAACGAGATAGTATCGTTTGTGGAAGTTTGTGTGCCTCTGTGGTTGCCAAGATGAAAATGATATGTTCTGGTGGCTCTTCCAAAGTTTTCAAAAGTGCGTTGAAAGCCGAGTCTGTCAACATATGCACTTCGTCGATGATATAGACCTTATATTTTGCACCAACTGGCAAAAACTTCACCTTATCTCTTATCTCTCTAACATCATCCACTTTGTTGTTTGACGCCGCGTCAATTTCAATGATATTGATGTCGTTTTCTTTTTCTAACCTTAAACAATTTTCGCATTTACCACAAGGTGAACCATGCACTGGTGTTAGGCAGTTGACCGCCTTGGCAAAAATTTTGGCAATACTGGTCTTTCCCGTGCCACGCGTTCCAGTGAAAAGGTAGGCGTGACCGATGTGGTTATTCATAATTTGATTTTGAAGTGTTTTTGTGATGTGGTCTTGCCCAATTACCTCTTCAAAGGTCTTTGGTCGATATTTTCGATATAGTGATATATGCTCCATTTTCTCCCCTATTAGTAATTTTCTTTCGAGATAACCGTGAAGTTGTCAACATTCAAACTTGCTCCACCAATCAATGCGCCATTCAAACATGGAAGTGAGATGATTTTTTTATAGTTATTGATGTCGATGCTTCCGCCATAGATGATGTTAATCTTCTCACCCGCCTTGTCGGTGTAAAGATAGGAAATTTCCTTTCTAAGAAGCTCTACCATTTTTTGAATGTCAGATATTTTTGCGGTTTTTCCAGTGCCAATTGCCCAAATCGGCTCATAAGCAATGATGACACTTTCAAGTTCGTTTTCATAAATCCCTTTAAGCGCGTCATCCAGTTGTTTTCTGACAAAATTTCCCGCTTCCTTTGCCTCACGCGTCGTCAAGTTTTCACCGATGCAAAGAATAACTTTAAGCCCATTTGCAAGTGCGGTTTTGATTTTTTTGTTTATAAGTTTATCGGTTTCTTTAAACCTACTTCTTCTTTCAGAATGCCCCACAATCACATATTCCACTTTGGAATCTTTCAGCATGGAAGCGGAAATTTCTCCAGTGTAAGTTCCACTTTCAGCCTCCGAAACATTTTGTGCACCAAGTGAGATTTTTGAGCCTTCAAAGAATTGATTGGCAACTGCAAAATGTGTGAAAGGTGGACAGATTATTATCTTGTTTTTTGAGCCTTTCGTTTTTGTGGCAAGCGTCATGGCATAGTTTTTCATTTCGCTTGGCGTTGTGTTCATTTTAAAATTGGATATGATAATTTTTTTCATACATCTCCTTTATAATGTGTCGATAACTTCAACTGCTGGCAAAACTTTTCCTTCCATAAGTTTTAAACTTGCACCCCCACCAGTTGAGATGTGATCGATTTTGTCGGCATAACCAAGTGTGTTAATGGCGCCCACACTGTCGCCTCCACCCACAATGGAATACGCCGAACTTTTTGCCACGGCTTTGGCAATTTGCATCGTGCCGTTTCTAAATCTTTTGTCCTCATACTTTCCAACAGGGCCGTTCCAAATTATCTGCCCTGCTTTTAATATTTCTTCTGTAAACAATTTAATGGTTTTCTTTCCGATGTCAAGCCCAACCATATCTTTGATAAGTTCATTTGTTTTCACAACCTTTTCACCAAGAAGAGCCACATGGTCCACTGGAAGCACAATTTTTGTTCCTTTTTCCTTTGCATTTTTAAGAATTTCGCGAGCGTCATCCACAAGGTCAAGGTTCACAATCGACTTACCAATTTTTATTCCCTTTGCAAGAAGAAAGGTGTATGCCATTCCTCCGCCCACAAGCACGGTGTCCGCTTTGCCAACAACATTGTTTATAAGCGTCAACTTATCCTTAACTTTCGCACCTCCCAAAATGGCAACAAAAGGCTTTTTTGGATTTTCAAACGCCTTGGAAAAAGCGTTTAATTCCTTTTCAATCAAAAAGCCAATCGCATTTGGAAGTTTAAGTGCCACACCATAGTTTGAAGCGTGTTTTCTGTGTGCCACACCAAAAGCGTCGTCAACATAGATGTCGGCAAGTGAGGCAAGTTCCTTAACAAAGGTTGGGTTGTTTTCTTCCTCGCGCGAGTCAAAGCGCAAATTCTCTAAAAGAAGAATATCTCCCCCTTTCATGTTGGCAACCATGTTTTCCACTTCCTTTCCTGTCACTTTGGAAGAAAATTTTACCTTATTTGGAAAGTATTTCATAAGCGAAACGGCAACAGGGAAAAGAGAAAGGAACTTATCATACCCCTTAGGTCTGCCAAGATGAGAGCAGATGATAAGTTTGCACTTTTGGTCGTTAAGATATTTTATTGTTGGAAGAGA
>CALVWC010000025.1 GCA_944364445.1 uncultured Clostridia bacterium
TTCAATTAATGGACTTGTCACAACGCTGGTCACAACGCTTTTGTTTTTTGTGCCAGAAAGGAGATATTCTGCCAAAATATACCCCACTTCATTTCCGCTCAGTTTGACAAATTTTCCCTTCTTTTTTGCCATAACTCCAAGCCTGTCTGCATCTGGGTCAGTGGCAAGAATGAGGTCGGCATCATCTGCAATTTTCAAACTCTCACCAAAAGCCTCTTCAAATTCTGGGTTAGGATAAGGGCAAGTTTTAAATTCGCCACTTCCGTATTTTTGGGTTTTAGGAGTTAAAAAACTAAATCCATTTTGTTTTAAAATTCTGCTGACAGCATAATAACCAGTTCCGTTCAGTGGAGTGTAGATAATTTTTAAGGTTTTCTTTGTTTTGTCGCATTTATTTTCAATAAATTTATCTTCAATTTCATGGCCGATTTTATGAGTTTCTTTGCCGTTTAATTTTAAATAATCATTATACGCTTTCGCTTCATCTGTCAAATCATAAGCTTTTGAAAGTGCTTCTTGTGTGTGCTTGTCAATTTGAATGCCGTTATGGTCAAAAACTTTAATGCCGTTATATTCCTTGCGGTTGTGGCTTGCTGTTATCATAATGCCAAAATCAGCCTTAAAGAAAGTTGTTGCAAAAACGCAAATTGGCGTTGGCACAAAGTTGTTAAATAAATAGACTTCTTTTTCACTCAAAATTTTTGCCATAATTTCCGCGAATTTTTTGCTGTTATTTCGCGTGTCGTAGGCTATGACTATTTTTGCTTTTTTACCACCTAAAAACTTTAAAAATGCAAAAGCAAACTTCGCCACCAAAACTTCGTTCAAGGTGTTTGTGCCAAGCTCCATTTTTCCACGAATTCCACCCGTGCCAAAGGAAAGCGAGGAGGAGAAGTTTCTTTCAATTTCTTCCTCGTTCATTTTTTTAAGTTTCTTAACAACTTTTTCATCCTCAATATTAAGCCAGTTTAAATATGTTTTATTCATATAACCTCTCAAAGTATTATAAATCAAAAAAAATTATAAATCAAATTTATTTTTTAATTTCTTGATTTATTTGACTTTGCTTAGTTTATTAATTTATAATGAAATTAACACTGTTAAGGAGGATTTATGAAAGTTTTAATTTTAACTGTTTCCGCTGGTGAAGGTCACAATTCCATGAGCCGAGCAATTTCAAATTATCTTAAAGACACATATAAGGATGTGGAAATAAAGCAAGTTGACCTTTATAAAGACGGAGAGAAAACTCGCAAGAAAAAACGCGCTAATTGGATGGTTAACGACGGCTATTTCACACTGGTAAAATATGCTATTAAATTCGCAAACTCAAACTTTGAAAGGTTGAAGGTTAGAAACATTAACAAAAAGGCAACCACACTTCGAGGAAATTTCATTAAACCAGCATTTGCTGACATCGAAAAGGTTGTGGATGAATTTAAGCCAGATGCTGTTTTTTGCGCACACACTTTTGCTGGAATTATCATGACAGATTTAAGAAAGAAAGGCAACGAAAACGCAAAGAAGGCAAGAGTTGTCACTGTGGTTTCCGACTATGATGTTGCGCCATACACCGAACTTTTAACTGGTGTTGACTTTGTTGTGACTCCGTCCGACGATTTTGATGATGTTTTAAAAGCAAAAGGTTTTGACCTTAAAAAAAGAATAACTTTGGGTATTCCTGTTCAAACCAAATTTTCCAAGCATATCGATAAAATTGAAGCAAGAAAGGAACTTGGTATTGACGAAAAAAAGAAAACCATCATGATGATGAGCGGTGGTGTGGGTTTTGGCAACATTGCAAAATTGGTTTTAAATTTAAATAAATGCAAAACAGACTTTCAAATTGTTTGTGTTTGCGGGCGAAACGCTAAACTCAAAAAGAATTTGGAAGAACTTAAAGCAAAGGGCAAAATCAAAAAGGATATTTACATCTTTGGTTTTGTGAATAATGTTGATGTTATCATGAGTGCTGCCGATGTTTTAATTGGAAAAATTGGTGGAGTGGGAATTGCTGAGGCGTATAACAAGCATTTACCTATTATTGCCAACAAAAAACTACCTTTCCAAGAATATGACAACATGGTTTATCTTAAAGCAAGAAATGCCTGCGAATATATTTCTAAAAACAGCGAGGCATATAAGGTTGTGGATAACTTCTTCCAAGATGAAGATAAGTTAAAAACCATGCGTCAGCAAATTGAAGTTATAAGGCGTCCTGACGCCTCCAAAGACATTGGAGATTTATTGTATTTAGGCAAAGTTTCAACAAAATAAAGGAGAAATATGGAAGAAAAACTTGTTTCAGTTGTAATGCCAATTTATAACGCGGAAAAATACTTAAAAGATAATATTCCACTTCTTTTAAACCAAACATACAAAAATTTTGAACTTATTTTGGTAAATGACGGCTCAAAGGATAATAGCCTTGCAATTTGCCAAGAATTTGCCAAAAAAGACAATCGAATTAAGGTTATTTCACAAGAGAACAAAGGGGTTGTTAAAACAAGGAATGTGGGGCTTAAAGCAAGTAAAGGTGACTATATTATTTTTGTTGATTCAGATGATTTTCCATGTGTAAATTATTTATCATCACTTATGCGAGCAATTGAAGGGGCGGATATTGGACTTATAAACTTTAAGCATCTAAAGGTCAAAAATCCACAAAAAGCGATTAAAAAATATTGTAAAATCAATCAAGAAAAGGTTTTTCATGATCAAAGTTATGTGAAAAATATTTTTAATTTTCCGATTGCAGGAGGCGGAGTTTTATGGAATAAACTTTTCAAACGAGAGATTATAGGAGATTTAGAATTTGACGAGAGTTTGGAAATTTTTGAAGATATATTATTTGCATATGAATATGCTATAAAATGTAAAAAAATTGGAGAAGTGAAAGATATTGTTTATTTATATAATATCAACAATCAAAGCGTGACAGCACACTCGTCTTTTAATAAAAAAAGATTGGACTGCTTAAAAGCCATGGAAAAGTGTGCTAAAATTGCAGAATCTAGAAATGGTGATGAGAAAAAATATGTAAAAGCATGGCAATTTTTAATCAACATTGAAATGCTTTATCTTTTGCATAAAGTAAAATATAAAGATGATGTAGTAAAGGAAAAAATAAGAGCAACTTTAAAAAGAACTTATCCATTTTTCAAAAAAAATAAAAAGAATTTAGTATCTTTCAGAAAGGCAACAGGATTTTTATATAAGATGATGCAAATTTTTAAATATTAATTGGAGTAAAGTATGAAATATGATTACTTAATTGTTGGTTGTGGGCTTTTTGGTGCGGTGTTTGCACACGAGGCAACCAAGAAAGGCAAAAAATGTCTTATTATTGACAAGCGTTCTCACATTGGTGGAAATTGTTATTGTGAAAAAGTGGAAGGAATTAATGTGCATAAATATGGCGCACACATCTTCCACACTTCAAACAAAAAAGTTTGGGAATATGTCAATAATTTTGTGGAATTTAATAACTATATCAACAGCCCTGTGGCTTTTTATAAAGATGAAGTTTACAATATGCCTTTCAATATGAACACCTTCTCTAAGATGTTCAATGTGAAAACGCCAAGCGAAGCAAAAAAGGTTATTGAAGAGGAAATTAAAAAAGAGAACATCACCGAGCCAAAAAATTTGGAAGAGCAGGCAATAAGTTTAGTGGGGCGCACTGTTTATGAAAAACTTGTTAAAGGCTACACGGAAAAGCAGTGGGGACGCGATTGCAAAGACTTACCAGCCTTTATCATTAAGCGTTTGCCACTTCGTTTCATATATGATAACAACTATTTTAACGACCGCTATCAAGGCATACCAATAGGCGGATATAATCCTTTAATTGAAAAGTTGATTGAAAAAAGCGATGTCAAACTTAACACCAACTATTTTGATTTCATAAAAAACACTAAGGACACTTTCAAAAAGACCATATATACAGGTGCAATAGACGAATTTTTCCGCTTCAAATTTGGTGAATTGGAATTTAGAAGCGTCTATTTTGAAAACGAGATTTTGGATTGTGAAAATTTCCAAGGTAATGCGGTTATCAACTACACTTCTCGCGATGTGCCATACACAAGAATAATTGAACACAAGCACTTTGAGTTTGCCAAAACGCCTAAAACGGTCATTTCTAAGGAATATTCAATTGAGTGGAAGAAAGGTGTTGAGCCATACTATCCAATCAATAACGAGAAAAATAACGCTGTTTATGAAAAATATCTTGAACTTGCCAAGAAAGAGAAAAATATTATTTTCGGTGGCAGACTTGGAAGTTATAAATATTTTGATATGGACAAGACGATTGAAAGTGCCTTAAAACTTGCCGAAGAGGAATTGAGATAATTTAGTTTGAAAGAAAATAAAAGGAACTTAATTTCAAGTTCCTTTTTTAATATTAGTTTTATTCTTAGCCCTTGTTTTTCCCCGGCGCAAAAATCACTGAGAAGAAAGAGCAGATGAGTGAAACGATAATTCCCCAGCCAATCGACAAAACAATTCCTTGTTCCACAAGAGCGTTCCAACCATCTTCTCCAAGAAGTGGCACATCGGTTGCCATGTAAACTGCAAACATAATTGTGGCAAGTGCCATAAAGATGAAGAAGAAAAGTGCAAACCACCTTGAACTTACATAACTTCTGTTTTTCGTTGCCTTTGTGATGAGGTTTATAAGTGTCATAATAAGCATTGCGCCAGCAAACACAAGTGCCAAGATAAGAGCGATTGCTCCAACTGTTAAATAAACGCTTTGCCCTTCTTCAAACTTAATCATGTCGAACACTGATTGATTAAAAAGCCCAGTGTCCAAGCCTTCCAAACCGCCGTCTTTAATGTTATAAATTCCAAACACTGGTTGTGTGAACATAACAACAGCCACAACTCCCAAAATGATGTTTAAAATCGCGAAAATAATTGTCAGCATATTTCCTCCTTATATTATTAATCATTTTAACATTTAACTATGTTATTGTCAAACAAATTAAACGAAATTATGTCAAGTAAATCACAAAAATTCTTTTAAAAAATTTTTTATTTTTTCTTTGACAATTTGTTTTTCTAATTGTATACTAAAAGTGAATAGGAAGAAAATATTTAAGTTTTCAAGTTTCAAAAAGGAGGAGTTTTAAACTAAAATTTTGTGATAATTGTCGAATTTTGAGGCAACCTATGGTTAGGAGGAGAGTATGGATATTTTTGAAGATTTAACATGGACTATGTTTAAGATGTCGGGTGGCAATCCTTATATTATTCAAGACCTTGTGCAAGGGCGAAATTTAGCACGCGAAAAAAATGTAAAAAAAACTAAGGAAGAAAGAACAAAATAATGGGAAGAAAGATAAAGGCTGTTGTAATTAAAGGAAATAATGTGAAAGAGAAGGATAAGAATATTCTTCTTTTTTCTCTTGAAGAGGGCAAAATTTGGGCGACTCTTAAAGGCGTTAGAGGCGAGAAAGCCAAGATGAAATATGCCAAAGAGCCATTTTGCTTTGGCGATTTCATTTTGGAAGAGGGAAAGGCTGGCGACATTGTGACAAGTGTTGATGTCATTGAAACCTTTCATGAAATAACGAACGATATTGACAAATATTTTGAAGGAAATGCGCTTTTAGAGATTGTTTCACAAGTTGATGAGAGTGCTGAACGCTATGCAATTTTTATGAACCTTGTGAAATCGCTAAAAATTCTTTGTTTTCACAATGTGCCAAAATATGAGGTTTTGGTTAAATTCATGCTCGACCTATTTTTCCTTCTGGGCGTGGGAATTTACAGCAAAAAGTGCACCTGTTGCGGAATTGATTTACATGATAACATTTATATTAACTATAATGTTGGCGAACTTGTTTGCTCGCAGTGTAAAACTTTTCAAAGCGAACAAATTGGCAAAGCGGAATTTTCGATAATCAAAATTTTAAGCGAAATTGGCTATGAAAAACTTTCCACAACCAAGTTTTCAGAAGAGGCGCTCTTTCGCTTACTTAAAATTCTTGTTAAAAATTTTTCAGCTCGATTTGACCGAAATTTAAAGATGATAGGTATTTTATCATAACTTATCCACAGAGATATCCACAATTTTTCCACATTTTTCAAAAAATCTCACAAATTTTTTTTCATTTTCTCCTAAAACAACAAACTCGTTTGTGGATAAAGGTAAATAACTTTTAACATTTCCAAAAAGTGTTTCCAAATTTTCTTTCGAAACACTCTTTTTTTCAAGCAAATTTAAGGCGAAATCAAAGTCTTTAATTTTTACGGCTTCCAAAAAGCGATATGGCGTCATATCTTCGCTATACTTATTTTCGTCATGCAAAAAGTCTAAACTTTCAAGTTTAATTTTATCATCTTCCAATTTAAAAGTCGATTTCTTCACGCGGTTTTCAAGGTCGTGGAGATTTTTTTTAACGGTCAACACATTTTTATCCAAGTCCATATTTCCCGAAAAGTGAGAAAGCACATTGTTTTTCGTGTTGAAGAGGTATAAGTTTTCATCGTCGAATTCCACACAAGCGTAATTATCGAGTTTGAAAATATGGTAATTAAAAAAGTTGTGTGGCAGGGTGTATTCTACAGAAATATCTTCCTTTTCAAATTTAACAGCACTTTGCGAAACAACCACATTGCAAGCAAGTGTAGGAAAATTTTCTTTGTATAAAATTTTAAGTTCCTCGTTATAGGTCAACACAACAAGCGAAAAATCGTCAAATTCATGCACAAAATAGCGATGACACGATTTTAAAGACTTCAAGTTGACATAGAATGGGATGTTTTTACGAGAAAAAAGAGTGGGATAGATAAAAATCCTTTCTTCATTTTCAATTTCTAAAACATCATTTTCGTCAATTTCAAAACTTTCCTTATCCGTTTTCACAAGGCAAGGATAATTCGTTTTCAGTTTAATTTTTTTCATAAAATATGTGTATGAAACTTCAAGGAATAGTTATAACTTTTTCTTTTAAAAATTTTGTGTAATCATAGTTTAAAAATTTCTTTCTTGGCAACAATTTGTTTAGCGAGGTGAATATGAATTCTATTTGGTCAGATGAAGAAGTTAAAAGTTTGTTTAACACTGTGGAAGAAAAAAGAGGTAAGGGCGAGTCACTTAAAAATGCTTTTTCAGCGCATGCACAAAAGTTTCACAGAAAAGGAAACAGCGTGCGAAATTATTACTATCATGAAGTTGACAATTTGCAAAAGGACGATGCAAGAAGAACAAGGCTCAACATCGACCTAAAAAAGCATATAAAAAATCGACTTGTGCCTTTTTCTAAAGAGCAAGAGGAAAAATTTTTAAGCGAAGTGAAAGCATTGACTGACAAAGGTATGAGTGTGAGATCTGCTTGTTTCAAACTTTCAAATGGCGATATGACGCTTATGACACGGCTTCAAAACAAATTCCAAAACTTGAAGAAGGAAAAGGCGGAAAAACAAGATAACATCATCACTTTTAAAACAAGAAAGACATTGACGGATGCCGACATAAACAGCCTTTTTGCTGGGCTTGTTAAACTTGTGAAGAAGAATGCCTATGAAGAAGTGAATGTTAAAATTAAAGAGGAAAAAGAAACAAGCGAATATCTTTTAAAAGAGGCATATCTTGAACTTAACAAAAAAGAAAAAGAGATAAACAAACTTAAAAACGAGCTAAATATGTTTAAAGGCAGGAAAAAACAAGACATTTTGAAAGCAAAACTAAAAAAAGGCAAGAGTTTGATGGAAACAATAACTTGATTTTATAAATAAACTTAAAATTAATATTCAAAATGAAATTTGGCTTGTCCAAATTTTATTTTTTCTTTTCACTTTGAAAAAATCGCAGTTTATGGTAAAATATTGCCATGAAAATAAACTTCACAACAGGTGGCACGCTTTATGAGGCAGGCAAAAACACCATAAGAAAAATTGATTTTAAAAATTTAAAGGAAAAAAATTTGGTGGTGGTGCCAGATAGTTTTTCTATGCAAGCAGAAAGTTTGATTTTCGATGCTTTAAACATAAAAAGCAGTTTCAATATTGCCGTTGTGGGCATTTCGCGACTTGCCAGCAAAATATTAAAAGAACATAACATATTTTACGACCGCATAAGTGGCTTGGAAGAGATTTTGCTTACATATAAAGCGATTGATGTTAATAAGGATAAATTTCAATACTTTCAAAACTATGGCGTCGATTTTGGCATGAAAATTTTGAAAATATTAAAGCAGTTTTCAAATTGCAAGTTAAAGCCAAGTGACATTAAAGAGTGTGACGACAAAGTGCTGTCAGCGAAAATGAACGATTTGAAACTCATCTATGAAACTTATCTTAATCTTTTGGAGGAAAGGCTGGATTTATCCAAACTTTTGGCCTTTTTCCTAGAGAAAAGTGAGTTTTTGGATTTGAGTTCTTACAATCTATTCTTTGTTAATTTTGATTCATTTTCCACAGAAATTTACGAGTTTATTTGCGCGCTCAGTGGCAAGGTGAAAAGCATACATATTGGCATATCTAAGCCAAGAAAACTTGCAAACGCCTATATTTTTGAACAAGACACGGTGGAAAAGATGTTTGCTCTTGCAAAGATGCACAACATTCAAATTGAAGTGGATGAAAAAAAGAGCAATTTAACTTGTGAGCAAAGCGATGTTGTAGATAATGTTTTTTCTTTATCAATCGAAAAAGCCAAGGCGAATGTTTTTCATAACATTGTCACATCCTCAAGTTTTGATGAACTTGAATTTGTGGCAAAATTTATTCGCTATAAAATTCATGAAGGTGCGCGCTTTAAAGATTTTTCTTTGGCGCTTGCAGATGAAGGATACATTAAACCGCTTCAGCGGATGTTTGAAAGATATGACATTCCTTTATATCTTGACCACACGATGTCGCTTAGCGAGGTCGCCTATGCCAAGTTTTTTGTGAAGTGTTTGGAAATTAGCGAAGCAGGATTTACAAAAACAGACTTAGAATATCTTGTTTTTTCGCCCTTTTTAAAAATCGAAAACCGCGAAAAACTTTTAAATGACATCGACTATTATGACATTAAAAACGAAAATGATGTTGTTGAGATTAAAACTTTTGTCAGCGTCATTAAAGAAATTTCACATGAAAGAAATTTAAAAAATCTTTGCACTCTCTCCAAAAAACTTATAAGTTTGGTGCAAGTGGAAAATTTTCTTCAAGAAATTGAGAATGTTCAGCGTCACAGCGAAAACGAACAGGCTGTGGAGGTTGTTGCTGGCATACTTGACGAAATTTCCAATTTTAAGCTAGAGGAAGAGATGAATTTAGCCGACTTCATCTTTCTTATCAAAACCGTTTTTGAAAGTGTGAAAATTGAAACGGTGCCGTCTTTTATTGACGCGGTGTATGCTGGCGATGTGACAAAAAGTTATTTTGAAGATGCAGATTATCTTTTCGTTTTAGGAGCCACGGCAGATAAACTGCCAAGAACGGAAAAAGATTTCGGCATTTTGACGGATGAAGACTTAGGAAAATTGTCATATAGGATAGAGCCTGAAATTCGGGTTATAAACAGACGCAACAGGCTTAAACTTTTTGAAGCGTTGCAACATTTTAAAAAGGAACTTTTTGTTTTAACACCTCTTGGGCAGAACGAGAAGAAGGCAAGTTTTGTGGAAGATTTAATTAAGGCCTTTGGCAGTGTCAGTGTGACAAACTACGCAAGTTTCACAAAATTTGATAGACCAGATTTAAGCGAGCAAGAAAAAATCAAACTTGCGTCTTTCAATCTGGGAACAGTTGGAACTGCCAGTCAAAATTTCAGAAAAATGGAAAATGCCTTGCCGATAACTTTAAGAAATTCCATCTATAAGTGTTGCGATGATGACACCTTTTCTTATTCTTACAACACTTTGCCAACTTCGGTGTTAAATGGTCGCCTTTCGGCGTCACGGCTGGAAAATTATTTTTCTTGTCCGTTTAAGCACTTTGTGGCGAACACGCTTAAAGTGCAAGAGAAACAATACGCCAAAGAGGACAAGCGGAAAATCGGCATTTTGAAGCACGCTCTGGCACAAAAGTTCGTGGAGCAAGGAAATGTTTCTAAAATGAGCGACAAAGACATCAACAAATTTTTAGATGAGCATTTTTCTTCCATTTGCGAGGATGTTTTTGAAAAGATATCGCTGGAAAACAAAACTTTCATGGCACTTTTAAAGAGAGAGTGTTTTAATATGCTTTCAAACATCGTATATGAACAGGTGGCAAGCGAGTTTAAACCTGTGGCAACTGAAAAACGAGTTTCCACAACAATTTCTGGCGAAAAATTCTTTGGCGTCATCGACAGGGTGGATGTCTATAATAACTATTTTCGCATAATCGACTATAAAACAGGGGCGGTTGGTTCGGTTTTAAAAGACCTTGCTTATGGCAAAAAATTGCAACTCTTTTTATATGCCATGGTGATGAAAAACGACTTAAAAAAAGAGTGCGCTGGTGTTTACTATTTTGATTGTAAAAATAAGTTCAAAAAGAAAAATAAAAAGGTGAAATTGTTGGACGGGCTGACGCTGAAAGAAAACGCTGTCGTCTATGCCACAGACGTGGCTTTTAATGAAGATAAAGGAAAAAGCAACATCATTGGTGGTGAAAGAAAAAAAGAAAGAGGCGATTTTGATTTTAAATATGGGCGTTTCGTGGAAAATTTTGACAAACTTTTTGATTATGCTTTAAAGATATCGGAAAACGCGGTGAAGGAGATGAAAGAGGGATATATTGAGCCAAAACCACTTGGAGATGCTTGTGCTTATTGCAAATTTAAGTCTATTTGTAAGTTCACTGAAAACGCAGGACGAAAACAGGAGAGTAAGGAGTTTTAATGTATATTAAAGAACAGGATGATGTGCTTAAAAACAACAGTAAAAATTTGATTGTCAGTGCGTCTGCGGGAAGCGGAAAGACGCATGTTTTAATCGAATATATTTCCATGCTGGTGTGCGAAAAAAAGGTGCCAATCAAAAAAATCCTCATTTTAACTTTCACAAAAGCGGCGGCAACTGAGATGAAAGAGAGGCTTCTTAAAAGTTTAAAGCAAGAAGAGATGAATGATTTTGTCATAAAGCAAATCGACGATTTATCGGTTTCCAATATATCCACCATTCACTCTTTTTGTGAGTATTGCCTAAAAAAATATGCCAACATTCTCCATTTGAACGAGAATTTTCAAATTGCGGATGGAAATTTAGCCAAAAAACTTAAAATTTCGGCACTGACAACGGCAATCGAAAAACTTAACAATTCTCCTGATATGCTGACACTTAAATACGCCTTTAAAGATGACCGCGCCTTGCGTGCTTCCGTGTTTGAAATTGAAAACATGGTTTTATCGGTGAGTGATAAAGAAAAGTTTATTTCTGACAACTTAGAAAATAAAAACTTTGAAAAGGCGGAAAAAATCATTTGCGACGCCATTGATACCAAAATTTTAAGCACAACTAATATTTTAGAAAAGCTTCATTTTGACGCCTTTAATTTTAAAATGTCATTCCAATCGGTGCTTGAGGAAAAGGATATGTTGAAAAAGATATCCGCACTTGGTGCTTATAAATTTCCACCTCTTCCAAAGAAAAATGAAGTTTCTGAAAATGAACTAAAGTTTCTTAAAAAACTGAAAAGTGATATGGAAAAATTTTTTGCAAGTTTCACTTCTCTTGACCTTGACGAAGAAAAACTTCAAGAGGAAAAGGAAGGAAAGCTTGAAAAAGCACTCATGCACTTGTTTCAAGTTTACAGCGAGGAATATTCACTTCTAAAAAAGCACGCCAATCTCTTAGATTTTTCCGATTTAGAACAAAACATGCTCACACTTTCAATGCATGAACTTTTTCATGAGGAATTTGAGTATGTTTTCATAGACGAATATCAAGACACCAATTCTCTTCAAGAAAAAATTGTGAAAAAGGTGGCAGAGAATGGTAATTTTGTTGCAGTGGGCGATGCCAAGCAAGGTATTTATGGCTTTCGGTTGGCAAGTTCTGATATATTTTTAAGAGATGTGGAAAATTTCAAAAAAGAGGAAAACTCCAATTCCCTTTTCTTGCAATCAAATTTCAGAAGTAGCGGGAAAATTTTAAATTTTGTGAACGACATCTTTAAAGAGGTCATGACAAAAAAAACAGCCAAGATTGATTATTATCCAAACTCAATGCTAAATCCAATTCGTAAGTTTAAGGATGAGGATATGGCAGTGGTTGTCGATGTTATCTCTGCTGATGAAAAAGAAAAGAAAGATTTTGAAATATATAGTGTGAAAGAGGACACGCTTGAAAGCGAAGAAAGTTTAAAGGAACTTGAAACGATTAAGATAAGGATTGATGAACTTTTAAAAGAAAAAATTTACGACCCAGACACCGACATTTTTCGTCAAATTGAATTTAAAGATATTGCCATTCTTTCGCGTTCTCGCAACGGATTTTTCAATTTGCTTGGTGCGTATTTGCAGAAAAATGGCTATCCAGTCATCACCAGCACCAAGAAAAATCTTTTGGAAACGCCAGAAATCATGGTGCTTTTAAGCATTTTAAAAATTTGCTTGCACAAAAATGATGAGGTGGCGCTTTTAAGCGTTCTTCTTTCCGCTTTTGGCAAGTTTCAGCCAGAGCAAATCTTTTTGTGGAAAAAAGATAGGTCATTTGAGGAACTTTTGCAAGAGGAACAGTTTGACGACTTCAAAAAACTTCTCTCCACTTTTAAAGAGGTTGCATTCAGCGAAGGGTATAGGCGAGCATTTGAAAAAATTTTTGACGATGTAAACTATTACGCTTACATAAATTCGCAAAACGATGAAAATTTGATTGCCTCTGTTAAACGCTTCTTGAATGAAATTGATGTGTCCACTTATGCTTTTGATTTGCCAAACTTAATTTCTTATTTCGAAAATGTGGATATTGAAGATGGTGGAGCGGAAGTGGGCGAAACAAATGCCATACTACTCACCACCATTCACAAAACCAAAGGTTTGGAATATCCAATAGTTATGGTAATTAACGCGGGCAAAAGTTTGAAAAAACAGGGAAGGACAACAGAAATTCAGGTGGATGAAAATTTGGGTGTGTCGGTTTTTCGTTATGAGGGTGAGGAAGCGACAAAAACAATAAAACTTCTTGCCAGCGAAATCGTTTCCGAACAAAAGCGTTTTCAAGAAGAGATGATGATTTTCTATGTTGCCTTAACGCGCGCCAAAAACAAACTTTTCATCATTGGCAAACCATTCAGAAACAGTTTGAAGATGGTTGATGTTTTAAGTTTTGATTGCTATTTCGACTTTATCTTCAACACTTTATCTTTTGAAGAGGTGGAAAAGTTTTTGAATGAGGAACATTTAGTTAAAGGTGATGTGGAATTTAACCTCATAACTGAAACAGAAAATTTGAAGTTAGAGCTACAAACAATTTCTTACAGCAAACCAGATGAAAATATTGTGAAAGAGATAGAAGATTATTTAAATTTTAAATATGTGTTTGACAACGAGAAAAACATTGCGTTCAAAAATTCTGTCACCTCACTCACAAAAAAATTTGAAAGCGAAGATGTTTTCTTGCCGTCAGAATTTGTTAACACAAGTTCCAAAAACATAGAAATTGGAAATGCCTACCACTTGGCTCTTAAAATTTTGGATTTTTCCAAGATAAACACTCTTCAAGACTTACACGAAAATTTAGTTAACAAAGATTGTTATTCGGAGATTAAAGATTTCATCGACGAAGAATTGTTATTTAAAAATATTCTTCTTTTAAAGCCTTTTCAAACAGAGGAGGTTTTTAAAGAGCAAGAGTTTGTTATGAAAGATTCTTTCTTGTCGCTTGTCGGCTTTAAGGATGAAATAATGGTTCAAGGTGTGGTCGACTTTTTCGCTGTCAAAAATAATGGAAAAATTGTTTTAATAGATTACAAATATTCTAACGAAAGAAATCCAGAGAAACTTATAAATAGATATAAACTTCAACTTAAACTTTATAAAGAAGCAATTGTTAATGGAATTTCCATGGAAGTTGATGAGGTGTATTTATTAAACCTAAAGTGGAATAAATTAATTAAAGTGGAAATTGATTAAAAGTAAAAAAATAAAAAATATCAAAGAATATTAACAAAAATCGCAAAAAATAAAGGAAAAAATCAAATTTTTCTTTATTTTTTCATTATTTTTCCTATATTTTTTATCAATTATAAATTTCATCAGAAAATCTTAAAATTTATTTTCGAAAAAATTATTAAAAAAATAATAAAAAATATTTAAAAAAATATGAAAAATTATTAGTAAATATTTTTTTGTTGTGTTATACTATGAATATATTTAGGAGGTCTTTATGGGAACAATGTTGGATATTGTTTCAAATTTAATCGATTTTCTTGACCCTCTTGCCACACGAATTGGCGAAGATGTTCTTTTCATCATCGCTCTTGCGGTGGAAGCACTTTTGGTTATTTTCTTTTTGGTTAAAAGTGCTTATTCCTATGAGGCATCATTAAATCGAAGTTTGGACAAAATAAATTATTGGCTTTTTGAAAGAAAAGTGTTGACCGAAGAAAATGTTCGGGAATTTAACACGATCATGAAAACGAAAGCACCTAAAAGGTTGTGCTATTACTGGCAACAATACATATTGTTCCGTGAGGGCGCTCCTTCAACATATATGTCGACCGAAAATTTGGTGGAAAAACCTCTCAAAACTTCGTCATATAACTCTAACATCAAAAATCTTAATGTGATTTCTGCTGTGTGGGCGATTTTCGTTGGACTTCTTTTCATTCTTGTTGGTCAAACTGGTGCGGGCGAAACACTTTCCACATCAAGTTTAGGTGGAGCGATTGCAGTTGTTGGAATGGTATATTTCATCAATCTTGTTTTCACCATATATCTCCGTGCAAGAAAAAATGCCCTCTTAAATTCCATTTTCCAAAACGTTTCTTTGTTTGGAAGATTTATGGATAACGCTTGCATCGACCTTCCAACCTATATCGACTATCAAATTCTTTTCACACCAGAGGAAATCGAAAAAGGTCAGCCTGTTTTGCGTGAATTTTTGGATTATAAAGCTAGGCGAGAAAAAGAGGAATTCAACAAAGCAAAAGAGCAACAAATTGAATATGAAACTTACGATTTTTCTTCCACTGGCGTAAGCGGTTCTGTGGTTTTAGATAGGGCGATGAAGGAAAGCGAACTATACTTAAACAAGAAAGAAAAAATCTATGTTAAAATTGCTCAACTTGAAAGCGAACTTGACACAAGAAAGAAGAATTTTGATAATGTTCAAAAAGATTATCAAAACAAACTGCAAGCGTCAAGAGAAAACATTGACAGGCTTTTGCAACAACAAGAAGAAACCACAAACAGAATTGAAAGCAACTATTTAAGAAAACAACAAACGCAAGAAATTGCTAAGCAAGAACAACTGGAACAAGAGTTTGAACAACAACGCGCAAGATATTTATTGGAAAAGCAGGAACTTGAAGAAGAAATCAAGAAAAATAATGAAGAACTTGAAAATAACAAGAAAAATGTGGAAACTGTTATGCTTGGTGAATATCAAAACTTCTTCGATAATTTCTGCAAAAGTGCTGAAAAAGTTGTCACTGCTGTTATGGCAAACAAGTTGGAAAAATTAAAAGCACAAAATGACGAACAGCAACAAAGAATAACCGAACTTGAAATTAAAATCAAAAACACTCATCAAGGTGTGTATGACGGC
Source organism: uncultured Clostridia bacterium (assembly GCA_944364445.1). Classification (GTDB taxonomy): domain Bacteria; phylum Bacillota; class Clostridia; order Christensenellales; family UBA1242; genus Caccovivens. The sequence continues at coordinate 15,696 of CALVWC010000025.1, forward strand.
GCACAAGAGAGTGCCGAAGAAGGCAAGTATGATGAAAATGGCAACTTTGTTTACGCAAATGGAACATACTATGATAAAGATGGGCTTTTCCATAACACAGATGGCAATGTTTACGACGCTGACGGCAACTTTGTGAGAAAAGACGAAGTTAAGCAAGAAGAAAAGGTGGAAAAAGAAGAGAAAGAGGAAGAAAAGAAAATTGACCTCAACGACCTCAATGCTTTCGATTTTATGACGGATGTTTCAGAGAAAGACGATGTTTATGATGTTGCTGAAAATGTTATCAAAAATGTTGCTCCTGAAATGGAGGTTGTAAATTCTTCAAAAGAAGAAGAGAAAAAAGAGGAGAAGAAAGA
>CALVWC010000026.1 GCA_944364445.1 uncultured Clostridia bacterium
TAAAAAAGAGTTTTACTTTAAAAGTAGAACTCCTTTTTTCTTGTTTATTCTGCTAGTTTCAAAATGATTTGACCTTGTTCCTATTTTTTTATTGTTTGAGAAAACCACCAGATAGTCTGGTGGTTCCGTGGAGATTTACCGATGAACATTCATAGAAGCAGAGGCGTGTCCAGATCACATACATATGCTTGTGGCAATCCCGCCTGAATATAGTGTAGCTGGGTTTATGGGATATTTAAAGGGCAAAAGTAGCGTTTTGATATATGCAAAATACGCCAACATGAAATTCAAATATAGGAATAGAGAATTTTGGTGTAGGGGATATTACGTGGATACAGTAGGTAAAAATACTAAAAAAATCAAAGATTACATCGCAAATCAGTTAGCAGAAGATAAACGTATGGAACAGATGACGGTGTATGAATTGGTAGATCCGTTTAGTAAAAAATAATTTGCGGTGATGCGACCGTGCCGGCAGGCTACTTAAACACGATTTCGTGTCGCAAAGAACAGAGGGTTTTACCCTCAGATAAAAAACCACTAGTTATACTAGTGGATTTTTATTTAGGCGCGCAAGAATAATACTAATGAAATGAGTATATTCTTTAGGCACGCAAGATATACGAATGAAATGAGTATTTCTTATTTAACTTTTATCCTCTTTCTAAGTTTGATTATTAAAATGATAACCACAACTAAAACCACAACGGAAACAACAATAGCGATTATGGTTGATGCGTTAAATGGTTCTTCTTTAACAACTTTGAAACTATACATAAGTCCGCGTGAAGAAACAATTTGCACAAGGTAGGTGTTTGTTCTGTCAAGTGTTTCAGTTTGAACGCCAGAATTAATTGTTTCTTCGTTGATATCAAACGAGTATTGTGTTGTTAATTCGCCATTATGGTTGTAGTAAACAATTTGCAGTGTGCTTTCGCCATATTCATTATAGATGTTGGATGGATTGAAAGTGATGGTGATTGGATCGGTTGAACCAGAACCTGCAGGAATTGATGAAGCAATTAAATTTTCCGTTCCCACTTGAATTATCACTTTGAAAGTCCAACTTGTGCGTGTGTTTTCGCTGGAGTATAATTTTTCATTTGAATTGACTGTGATGTAATACACACCAGGACCCGTTCTTTCATCATAGTTGGAAATGTTGAGTTCGGTTAAGTAAACTTTTTGGTCAACCACAATGGTTGCTAAGTCTAAAGTGCTGACAAAGGTGTCGGTGACATCAACATTATCTTTAATAATTTTTTCAATGTAATAATTTGAATATTTGCTCATGATGTAAGAATAACGATATTCATTTGGGCTGGCGATGGTGAAAGAGTAGGTTTTATATTTGATGAGTGCGCCATCTCGGCTGGAAGTTGCTTGGAAGGTGACTGTGTAATATCCCGGGTCTGTGAACACATAACTTCCATCAACTGGAGATATTTCATAAGCCTCACCATTTAAAGTTGCTGTCAAACTTACGCCTGCAGGGGAGTAGACATTTGAAACCGCATTGTCAATGGTCAAAGTGACTTGACTATTATAGGTTGCTCTGTCGATAGGTTCAGTTGTTTCAAGTTGTTGCGTCAATGGATTTGTGTATGTCAAACTGAATGGAATATCAACAAGGAAGGTTAGGGTTAAAGCGTCAGTTTGCAAAGCGTTTCCGAAAGATTGAATATTTCCAGCGGTGTCTGTGAAAGTGATGCGATATTGCCCAGAGCGTGTTAAGTATGTGTAGAAATATTCTGTTCCGTTATCCGTTCTGCTGTATACCGTTGGTTCTAAGGCAATACCGTTCTTTGTGATGTGAATGGATATGGTGTTTTGCTCAATTCCATAATATTTCGACCATTGCAGTTGAAGTCTATTAACTGTGGAGGTTTCGTTTGCAATGAATTCAAAACTTGACATATTCACAAGGTTTTGACTTCGATTGATAACGCCTGCTGAGTTATATGTGTAAAACTCATCCACAAATTGATTGGTTGCTTCCATAAAGGTGATGGCAATGGTTGTGCTGAAGCGTGGAATGTTCAAAGAAGTGTTAGTGTTATTGTCAAACGCTTGAGTGTTGGAGATTGTGTAGATATATGTTCTTATTGAGCCGTCTTGGTTGTCAGGATAATAATTGCCTTCCTCATCAATGATTTGAAGTTCGGTGTTTGTGATGATATCAAAAATTTCATTATTATCTCTTTCGGAGTAGTGAATGTTTACGGTGTAGTGATTTGCATATTGAACTGTTTTTCCGTCTACTGTTTCAGTGGTGTAGGTGTTTCCAGATTTATTCACAACTCTTGACCCACCATTTTCATCGTAAACAACAAGATAATATGCTGTGCTTAAATTGGAGGATAGGGTTAAGGTGTAGGTCTGATTTGATGGTATTGTTCCGAAAATATATTCTGCACCTGCAAGTTGGTTATAGTAGCCATAGTCTGCAATAACATCCATATCATACCAAATTCGAATGTAATAGGTTATTTGTTCAACATCGTTAGGACATTCAATTTGTGTTCCGCTTGTCACTTCTTCCCAGTTTTGATTATCGGAGCTTATATATACTTTAACTGGAAGGAAGGTCGTGTTTGAAACATTGTAGTAAAGATTTACGCGTGAGTAATAATTTACCGCTTCATTGTCTATTCCCAAAACATCGTTTGTGACATTTCTTCCGTTTGAAACTAAATGGAAAGTGCCAGCAGTGTTATTTGTGGTTGTTGTGTTTGCAATTGGAAGTTGGTTATTTATGATGAAATAAACAGATTTAATGAATTGTTGTTGACCATTTGTTCCAATGTTTGTGTCGTAAACGTCTATGCGGTAGAAATAATTGTAGTCATTTTCACTTCTTTCAAAGATATATGCTCTTATTGGAAGGTTTTCCATAGATGTGAAGTCATTATTAGTGTCTGCAGGTTTCCAATTATTATCGTTTGTTCTTTCATTTGCATCAAGAATGTTACCATCAAATTTAGAGATTATAAGGTTATATTTATTTGTGTTGTAGGTATAAACAAAACCATTTGCTGTGATGTAAGTAAGGTTATTGTCGAGATAGAAGGAATATAGCGTGTTGCCCAAGGTGTCAATTTCTTTATAGTCCGTGGTTTCTTGATAGAGATGAATTTCTCGGTATAGATTGCCGTAGTTATCATAGAACTCATAAATAATTCTTGTGTTTGGCTGAATGACAACATTGCTGTTAAATTCAAACACAACATTGCCATTTGTTTCGCTCACTGTGATGTAAGAATTGTTTGACCAGCCATCAGCATATCCAAGCGGACTTGATGAGTCATAATAAACAATTTCTGTTGAGCCTTGCACGCCGATTGTTGCAGGCGTGTAAATTTTCATCTTTTCCACATAAGTGCTTGCTGTTTGTGTGCTTTCAAGAAGGGTGGTGCTAGGCTGAGAAATGGAAATATATTCTCGCGTGGAAACGGTGGAGGTGGAGGAGTTTAGCAAAGTGTTTCTGGTGTTGATGTAGAAAGTGGTTGTGTCATTTAAAATGCTGTCGTAGAAAGTTATAGAGTTTTTGTAAGCGGTGTTCAAACTGCCATCGATTATTGAAGAAAGGTTCACTTCCACCAAATTTCCTTCTTGAATTTGATAGATAAGCCCTTCATCTGTCCAAGGTGTCATGAGATAGTAAGAATTTAAGTTTGTTCCACTTTCTCTAACGCGCGAAACTGAGAAGATTGCCCATTCGTTTCCAAAATAGTTAAGGTCAGTTAATATTAGACCTGGCTCTCTGTAGATGTTTAGGCGAGGCGAATGATTTGAGGTGTTTTTAACTATGTTATAGTCTGCCTTTGTGAAACTTTGTGTTTCAGTTGTGTTATTTTCCGCTGGAAGAGTGAAGGTTATAAGGTTGAAATTTTCAGACTCTTCATTGGTATCATCATAGTCGACCACAAACACGGAGTAGATGGTTAAGTTGCCAGCAAGGTCGGTTTCCACAATTTCATAGTAGGTGTTAGGATTAAAGGTTGAGGAGGAAGAAACAAGGGTGTATCTTGATGAAATGAAGTTGTCTGGGCTTGTTTCAAAACTGCTGTTTGAAAGGTCATACTTATCTTCCACTTCACGATAGTAGATTTGAGAGGATTCGCTTGCATTGGTTCTTATAAGTGTGTTTATGTAATCTTCTGTCACACTGTAAGAGAAATATCTAAATGTTCCAGAAATGTTGGAAATGTTATATGCGGTTTGAGTGTCATCTGAAACGATGTTGTTTTGAGTGACATCATAGCAAAGTCTCAAATCTTCATAAGAGATGAGGTCTGAAGAGTAGGTGTTGTTGATAACGCCATTCACAAGGTTGTTTATGTTTGTTTTTGGTGCTTCTGTGTCGATGTAAATTCGCTTGGTCACAGTGCTGTAGTATTCGCTGTTATGATTTTCAAATTGCATGGTGATGTCGATATAACTTCCGTTTTGATAGAAAGAGTATGCATCGTTTCCAAGTGCACCAGAGTTTGTGAAGTCTAAAGTTGCGGTGTAGGTGCTTGTGCTGGATGAAATACTACTAAATATTGAGGAAGCATTGCTTATAGGCGATGTGATTGAGCCTTGACCGCCAATGGAATAGGATATAAAAATGTTGTTTTGGTCAATTTCTGCGGAGTATTGGTCTCTGGCTTTTGCCCAAGAAATGTTGATAATTCTTTGGTTGGTGTAGTAGGTTTCAATTCCTCCAACCATTTGCGAGTTCAATGCTCGTCCTCCAGTTGTGCTTGCTGTGAAATCTGGAAGAGAACTTGTGATTGTGAAAGTGAACATTGTGCTTTGATAGAAACTTTCATCACCAATTCCAACATCGCCATAGCCTTGATATATGATGACGGTGTAAACGCCTTCCTCGGTTAGTGCTGGCATGACATTTCCAGATGAATCATAGAAAATTAGATATCCGCCTTCTGTTGTTTCTGAATTTTTTGGGTCAATGTTGTTCCAATCTTTTGAAGTGATGTAAAGTGGGGTGGAAGTGCTGTTTTGATAATCTTTATAGATTTCTGCATACAAAAGATATTCTTCAATTTCAAAGCCAACCCTTCCTTGCTCGGTGCCGTTAACTGTTTCCGTTTCATAGAAGTTTTGTTCGTCGGAAGTGTGAACTTCATTTGTATATCCATCATTTGCAAATTTGTTTTGCAAAACATACTGTGTGTATTTATATTTTGGCACATAGATGTTCACAGGAAGTTTGTTAGTGGAAAGAATGGAGTTAAGGCTGTTTGTGCTGTTGCTTAATGTGACGCTGTCGGTTGAGCCTTCAGAAGCATTTGGGAAATTGACAACAAGGCTGGCATCTGTTCCACTGTCATACATTGAAACGAAAATTTCGCCACCAACCAAACTTTCAACATGGGTGTGACCCGTGTCATCTTCAATGGTTATTGGGCTTGTGATAACATCATTTCTGTCCACAATAAGCACAAAGGTGCGAGAATAATAATCATGCTCGTTGATTTCAAACCCTTCATCTGTGCGATAGGTTCTTGTGATAACATATTTGCCTTCACTTGTCACACCAAGTTCATCGACACGCAGGTTATTTGTTAATGTTTCAGTGTTAATTCCGTCGCGTTCATAGTTATATAATTCGGTGGAATTGGTTGGCGCTGTGGCAAGTTCGCGGTAGTAATAAGTGACGCCATTAACAGTTTGGGATTTCATTTCATATGCGTAATAATCCATTGTCACCTTATCAACTTGCACTGTTCCTTCTTCAATCACAGTTGGAATATAAGAAACATAAATAACATCGTTTGAGAAGTTGACAGGAGAAAGATATGTGGTTAAAGTTCTTAAATCTGGGTTATCTTCAACATTTCCAGTGGAAGTGGTGTTGCTTGAAAGGGCTTCCTCGCCATAATAAATTCTAAATTCCGAGTCGTCATGGCTGACAATTATGTTTTGACGAGCGCTGTAATGTGCGGTGTATTGGATAAGTGCATTTTCTCCGCCAGTTTCATATTCTGTGTTAGATAAATCGCGGATAAGCACGCGGTAAGTGTATTCTTGACCGCCTTGAACAGCCAAATACACTGAATATGTGCCTGAAACTTGCTGATAGTCATCAGAAGTCAAACTTGCGGTCTGCCAAGAGATGTCGTCAATGCCGATTGTTAAATATTTTTTCTCGGTTGGTGCGTCAAGGAAGGAGCAGTTTATGTATTGCACATATTGTGAGGCATAAAGGGTGTTATAAAATTCCTTAAACAAATCAACAGAGGTGTTGCCATTATAGTCTTTATAAACATCATATCTATTTAAATCGCTTGCCGTGATATTTTCAAGGTCTTCTTCCGACAAGATGTTGTTAAACTCATAAGTTTCAAAATTTGTGAGTGTTAAGGCTTTATATTCTCCCCACCAAAGAGTTGATGATTCCGAAATAAAGTGAGTTGTTGGAATTAAGGAATAGACATTGTTAGTTTCCAAAGCAAAGATAGGGGAGGTGGTGTCAACAATAAAGAATTCAATGGTGTGATTGCCTGCAGAGTCATAGACATCAAAAACATACAAGCCGGCATTGGAAAGCACATAATTACTGCTAATTGTGGTGTTTGTTGTTGGAGCATTGTCATATCGAACCCAATCATTATTTTGAGTTGTGAAGTCAAGTGCGTAGTTTATAGGCATATATGAAACACCAGCGTTCAAGGTGAGGAAAGTTTGCAAAATGTTGGAAGTTGTGGTTTCATCCTCAGAATATAGGTCATATGGTGTGATTGGAAAATACCTGTAATATGCATAAGTTTCCGCACCGCTTGCCTTTGTGTCCCAAGAAACAGCGATATTTTGGTTAGTGCTAAGCGAGGTCAAGGAATTTAAAACATCATATGTTGAAGTGCCTGAGATAAGCGAAACATTTGTTGCATGCACATTTTCCACATCAATTTTGTCTATGGTGAAAGTGTATTGTGCTTTAATTCGGTTTGTTTCGTTATAAATGCTTGTGGAAGAAGTGGCAATTTCGTTGGTGAAATAAATTCTAATTGTGTATTTTGCGTTGGAACTTAAGGTTAAACTCTTGCCTTCACCAGCATAATTTGGAGCGTTAAGCATGTTAATTCCATTTTCGCCACCATAATTAGACATATATCTTTTGTTCACATAGTCATAGGCGTAAATTTGAACGGTGACATCCTTATTATGCACTTCATCTAAGTTGTTGTTGGTTAGGACAACATCTTGATTGGTGAAAGAATTTGAAAGAATGTTTGTTTCGTCTGAAGTTTGAAGATTTATTGTTGGTATGCTGTCGGTGATTTCAAAAAAGAACACTTGATAGAAAACAATAGTCGAGCCAACGCTTCCAGTTGTGGTATAGAAATTTTCAAAGGTGTATGCCATAATGTAAATGAATTTTCCTCTGTCGCTAATTGAACCACCAGTGTATTGAGCAGAGTAAAGCGTTTCGTCACCAAGCGTGTATCCAGAATCTGTGTAAGCATTATTGACTTTTGTGGTGGAGTAAATGTAAGATTTTACATCCGTTTGCGATTGCCTTGCATTCACTTCAAATCTGACTGGTGTTTGATTGGTTTTAACTGGCGTGACTTTATTGTTATTTATATAGTTAAGAACGTTTGAAATACCAAATGTTCGAGTTCCAGTGTCATCGCCAAGTGAGGTGTTTTGACCAAAACTTAAATTACTTTTCAAAAAGGCGGAGGTGATATCTGCGCTTTTTTCATATTTAAGCGAGCCAGAGGCAGTGGTATAAGTGCTGAATTCTGTGTATTGACGATTATTGTCATAGTCTATGTAAACTGCTTGATAGCCATACACAAACACCTTAACACCTTTAAGCCTATCGCTCAAAGCGCTTAGTTCATACTTATTAAAAGTGGTTTCGTTTTGATATGGAAAAGTGGCAACAGCATTGAAATCTATTTCATAGTTTCCTATTTCGCTGAAATAAACTGTTGTCATGTCGCCAGTTTTTATGTATGTGACAAGGTCGTCGCCAGTTGAAGAAAAAGAATCTGTTTCTTCCACATATTCAATTACTTGCTGTTTAGTTTCCGAATTTAATTTTTTCGTTATGGTGAGGTCATAGTTATCTTGATTATAACTTAAACTCATAATTTGATTGTCGGAAGCGGAATGATTGAAATAGTAGTAATTTCCAAAGTATAAATCAATTGTTGGCGAGATGTCTGTTGAGGCACTGTCATAGTTATTCGCTGTGAAAATTGGATTGGAGTTTAAAATGTAGTCATCTTCGCTTAAAACCATGAAGGAAAAAGTTATTGTGTGAGTGGACGAGGAAATTTCATCCTCTGTTCCGTCGTTTGTGCCGTCGGTCACTGTCCAAAGCACGATGTTCACGCTGAAAGTGTAATTTCCTTCAATTAGATTGTTGTTTTTATCCAAAAGATTTATTGTGTTTGAAGTTTCATCTTGGGCGAGGGAATTTATGGCGAAGTTAACCTCATATTCTTCAAGATAAATTCCACTTTCATTATTGAAGAAAGAATTAGTGACAGTTCTAAATTTTTTTTCGTCAATATCCACATTTTTGCCGTTAATAGACAAACTTTCGCCAGTCACTTGATAGAAGTAAAAAGTGGAAAGGTCATTTGGATTAGGATAGTAAACATATTGATATTGGTCGGTGCTGTCAGGATTCACTTCCGCGCCATTTGCTTTCAAACTGAATCTGACACCATTGCTGTTGCCAGCGCCGTTTTGATAAACAAGGAAAATGTTGTCATCAATCAAACTGTTTTCCACGGCACTACCAAGTGGATTTTCTGCGTCGTCAGTTGGCAAAAGTTCTTCCACACCAACATAGTCTGGAAGTTCGTTTTCAAGGCTTGGAACCGAAATGGTTTCTGCATAGGTTTCTTCACCTTTTAATGACAAAGAAATTGCTCCCACGCAAAACAGCCCAAGGGAGAAAAATGTTAAAAGAAAAGATTTTAAAATTTTCATATTAACCTCACTACTTATAAACATTTTACCACAAAGGAAAAATATTTCAAAATAAATAGATAATATTTATTATAAATAATTATATATTAAATAATACATCATAAATAAATTTAAAAATATTTTTATAGATTTTTTGACGCATGACAATATGAAGAATAAATAAAAAATTATAATAAAAATAAAAAAATAATAAAAAAGCACTAAAAAAACATAAAAAAAATCAAAAAAAAGTGTATTTTTTAAATATTTTTTTACTTTTTTTTATTTTAATTAAAAGTTTTAAAATTTCATACAAATATAAATTCAACTATATAGAAAAATATTTTTCCCCTAAACGCTTGACTGTTCTCCTATTTTTATATATAATTTAGGAGAATATATAAGAGGTAGGATTATGAGAACTTTCAATTATAGTGTGCTAAAAAATAAAAAATGGGATAATGAGATTGTTGCGTATATAGCACAAATTCATGAGCATAAGGCAAAACAAGAAGTATTTTTAAAACAAAAGCCACAAGAACTTGAAAAGTTGGTTGAAATAGCTAAAATTCAAAGCACGGAATTTTCGAATGAGATTGAAGGTATAAGAACAACAAGCACAAGATTAAAACAACTTGTCAATGAAAAAACCACTCCTAAAAATAGAGATGAGGAAGAAATTGCAGGATATAGAGATGTTTTGAATGTTATTCATGAAAGTTATGAATATATTCCTATTACACCGAACTATATTTTGCAACTACACAAAATGCTTTATAGCCATTCTCCTAAAACAATTGGTGGAACTTTTAAGAATGTTCAAAATTATATTAGTGGCACAGATGCAAATGGAAAAAGCTATACCATTTTCACGCCTTTATCTCCATTTGATACCCCTATTGCCATCCAAAATATTTGCGAAGAATTTAACAAAGCGATTGCAGAAAATAATGTCGACCCACTTATTCTAATACCGATTTTTATACACGATTTTTTGTGTATTCATCCATTTTTAGATGGAAACGGAAGGATGAGTAGACTGCTTACAACTCTACTTCTTTACAGATGTGGATATTTAGTTGGTAAATATATTTCGCTTGAAGCAAAAATAGCTAAAACCAAAAGTTTATACTATGACGCACTTGAACAATCTCAAAAAGATTGGGAAACAGGAAAAGATAATCCTGAAAGTTTTATTAAATACCTCCTTGGGACAATAATTTCTGCATGCAGAGATTTTGAAGAAAGAGTGGAAATTGTTTCATCAAAAGTTTCAGCCATAGAAATGGTTAAAAAAGCAATATCCACTATCATAGGAAAGTTTACAAAATCTCAAATTGCTGAATTATGCCCAAGTTTAAGTGTTAAATCAATTGAAAGTGCTTTAAAAAAGTTGGCAAACGAAGGAAAAATTAAAAAATGTGGCACGGGCAAAAACACCTTTTACATTAAAAATGAGAATTAAGAAGATTTAAAAGGCTATTTTTATAAAATTAAAAATCCGAAAATAATCACTTAAAAAACATAAAAAAATCAAAAAAAGTGTATTTTTCGCATTTTTTATCCGATTTTTAATTTTTAAATTATTTTATTATGATTAAAATTCATTTTTTTATATAAAATAAAATCATGTTTAAAACCCTTTTTAAAAACCTTTCTTTATATTTAAGTGCGTTCACGCCAATGTATGTTTTGGTGTTTGTGAAACTCGTGGTGGAAATTTTGAATGGCAATTTAACTTTCAATGTTTTAAACACCATAAATTTTATCCTGCTTATTCTTTTGATTGGTTTAGGTATGGCAGGGCTTTTTTGGAATATATACTTTAATAATGATGAAGCAAAAGAGATTGCCATATTGAAAAAGGAGAATATAACCGATAAGCATTTTTTGGGGTATTTTTCTCTGTTTGTCTTTTTTGCCATTCCTTTAGATTTATCCAAAGTTAGCAATTTTTGTGTCTTTATTTTGGTGCTTGTTTTTATTGGTGTTGTTTATATAAATAACTCTTTATATTACATCAATCCTCTTTTAAATCTTTTGGGGTATAACTTTTATGATATTGAATATTATGAAGTTGGGCAAGGTGAGGTGCGAACGGCAAAAATTTTCTTTCGCGGAAATTTAATTATTGAACATAAACGATATTGGGTGAAACTTAAGAACAAACATTTTTGTTTTGTGGATAAATCTCATAAAAATTTATAATCGATCTTGACAAAAGGTTAAACCTATGGTAAGATTAGAGCAGTGAGGTTATTTATGAATGAGGTAAAAAGAAAGTTGCCAAGAAGCGGAGCAATACCAAATATTTTTTTGAGAAGACAAGACTATATTTTTGTTATGACTGGTGGAGAAGTGTTTGATCAAGGACCAAGAAGTGATGAGCTTTTTTATAGAGCCTCTTCCGATTCTGCTGGGGTTTACTATTTGATTTCAGATAGGGCTAATGATGGCATCATTGTTGATTTTGATGGGCTTTATGAAAATTTAGATGGCTCGGAAAGACACTTTTTAACAAAAGATGACATTCTTAACGAGTGTTATCCGGTTTTAGATTTCATGAAGAATGCAGTACCAATATTTAAAAAATGCCGATTAAGTTTTGAACCGGACTTTTCGCGTTGCAGAGAAATCAAAACCAAGATGAACAAGCGTTATCCTGTGGGAGAAATTTTCAATCTCATTGCTGAGGATGGTCAACATGTGCTTGTGCAAAGGGTTGAGCAAGGAAAAATTAATAAATCATATAAAAAAGGCGGTAATATTGAATTACCTAATGAAGAATATATCTTCCTACCTGTTATATATCTCTATAATAATGGTAAAAACAAAATTTGGGAAGAAATTGAGAAAATTAATGTGAAAGGTGATAGAGGAGATGAGGTTGTAAAAACGACCACAAAGGCTTGTCGTCAATTTACATCCAGACTTCGCAGTATATTTGGAAGAGAAATTTGCAAAGCAAATAAAGAAGATACTGAAAAAGAATTTGTATAAATTGATTAACTAATAAAAGCGATATTCAATATCGCTTTTATTTTATCTTGCTTCCATCATGTATTTCTGGACAAATGTAGCACATTTCATATCCATCTGGGCAAATTTGTTTATAAAGTTCTTTATAATTCACATCTTTAACAACTTTAGGTGTCAATTCTTTGCTGTCAGGAAGGGTTTTTACTTCACAAATTCCATTTAAAACTTCAAAAAGTTGATATTCTTCCAATAGCCTTTCGTTTTTTACATAAGTTCGAAGATTAGGCAAAGCTTTAAAGAAAGAGGCAATTTTTGATTGATTGTTTATTTTTGCTATTTTTAAACTGCTTTGAAAAAGTTTAAGTTTTGTTTCAGCCAACTTTTGTTTGATGAACGGAGGTGTCATGAATTTGCCTGTTGAATGGGCAAATTGCAAATATTTATTTATTGACCAATCAATATATATCTTCATTTCTTCAAGCGTTGGATAGATGTTCATAAATTCTCCTTTTGCTCATTGTAATATAAATAGTTTTAGTTGTCAATAGTAAAAATATAACTTTTTTAAGATTGCAACATTGACACAATATTATGATTATTTATATATAAATAAATTTATTTAATAGATAATATGTGGCAAACAATTTTTAATTAAAGTTGGCATAAAATTTCCTCTTTCTCTGACAAAATTTTTTCTTTTTTAAGGCAAATTCTAAAAAAATTTCTTTCTTCATAGAAAAAATTTTCACTTTTTTTGACGAAAATATTGCGTATTTTTGGGCGATTTTGCGAACACACGGAAAGGCGGTTGCCTTTTTTAAAGAAATCAAAAAATTTTTTTAAAAAAACTAAAATTTTTTTTGAAAAAGTGTTGACAAATGTTTTTCTAGTGTGGTAGAATACGATTGCTGACGCAGAGAAAGGCCACTGATGTGGCTGTCAGCGAAAGTTCTTTGACAACTACATAATTAGAAGATATAGTCAAATATTTATACGAGTTAAATTTTTTAAACGTAATACGAATATTTGCATACTCAAAAAAAGTCGAGTAATTGCTTTTTAAAAAGTAATAAGCGAAAATGCTAAGAATCCAAAAATATGATTAAGCTACAAAGAGCATATAGGGAATGCCTTGGCACTAGGCGCCGATGAAGGACGTGATAAGCTGCGATAAGCGACGGATAGATGCACATAATCTGCGACCCGTCGATGTCCGAATGTGGAAACACAGCACCATTAATACGGTGTTATCATTACACGAATCCATAGTGTAATGAGGGGAACCCGCTGAACTGAAACATCTAAGTAAGCGGAGGAAAAGAAAGTAAACAAACGATTGCGGTAGTAGTGGCGAGCGAAACTGCATGAGCCCAAACCAAAGGTAGAAATATCTTTGGGGTTTAGGACCTTTCATAAAAAGGAAATGACGATAGGTGAAGATGACTGGAAAGTTGCACAAAACAGGGTAATAGTCCCGTAACCGAAATTGAAGTTTCCTTGAAAGGCACCAGAGTAGCACAGGACACGAGTATCCGGTGTGAAGATGCGAGGACCATCTCGTAAGGCTAAATACGACCTATTGACCGATAGCGAATAGTACCGTGAGGGAACGGTGAAAAGAACCCCGGGAGGGGAGTGAAAGAGAACCTGAAACTGTATGCTTACAAGCAGAGAGAGGACGACTCACCATGAGGTGATAGTTTGATCTTGTACCTTTTGTAGAATGGGCCGGCGAGTTACGATATGTAGCAAGGTTAAGTGATCAAGTCACGGAGCCGAAGCGAAAGCGAGTCTGAACAGGGCGAAATTAGTTGCATAGCGTAGACCCGAAACCCGATGACCTAACCATGAGCAGGTTGAAGCGATGGTAACACATCGTGGAGGACCGAACACACGCCTGTTGAAATAGTCGGTGATGACTTGTGGTTAGAGGTGAAACGCCAATCGAATCGGGATATAGCTGGTTCTCCTCGAAATAGCTTTAGGGCTAGCCTCTGACAAAGATTACTGGGGGTAGAGCACTGAATAGGCTAGGGGCCTTCACGGGTTACCAAACCTTATCAAACTTCGAATACCAGTTAATTGTTCTCAGGGAGTCAGACAGTGGGAGATAAGTTTCATTGTCAAAACGGAAACAGCCGAGATCCACAGCTAAGGTCCCAAAGTTAAGTCTAAGTGGAAAAGGATGTGTCATTTCTAAAACAACCAGGATGTTGGCTTAGAAGCAGCCATTCATTAAAAGAGTGCGTAATAGCTCACTGGTCGAGAGATGGTGCGCCGAAGATTCAACGGGGCTAAAGACTTACACCGAAGCTTGGGAATTTGATTTATCAAATTGGTAGAGGAGCAATAACTGCGGGCAGAAGCCATATCGTGAGGGGTGGTGGACTGCAGTTAAGAGAGAATGCCGGCATGAGTAGCGAAAGAATGGTGAGAAACCATTCCGTCGAAAGTCTAAGGTTTCCTGGGGAAGGCTTGTCCTCCCAGGGTAAGTCGGGAACTAAGGCGAGGCCGAAAGGCGTAGTCGATGACAAACTGGTAGATATTCCCGTACCACCAAAATGCGATAAAGAGCGATGCAGTGACACAGTAGGATAGCAGGTACACGGTGATGGACAGCCGTGTCTAAATCATGAGGGGTCTAATGAGTGAAGTACCATATAGAGCGCACCCTAGGTGATGATGGAATATGAAATTTAGTAAGAAAATCTGCGAATTCACACTGGCGAGAAAAGCTGCTAAGTAGCATTTGGGTGCCCGTACCACAAACCGACACAGGTGGACGATGAGAGAATCATAAGACGAACGGAATAACCCTTGTTAAGGAACTCGGCAAAATGACCCCGTAACTTCGGGAGAAGGGGTGCCAATCGAGGTGAAGTTTTCTTTGCTTTGGTTGGTCGCAGTGAAACGGCCCAAGCAACTGTTTACCAAAAACACAGGTCTCTGCTAAATCGTAAGATGAAGTATAGGGGCTGACGCCTGCCCGGTGCTGGAAG
>CALVWC010000027.1 GCA_944364445.1 uncultured Clostridia bacterium
ATGAGTTTCTGCGGAGGAGCCAACTTAATAAAAATCGTCGGCGGAGGCCTGACAGGCTTGGAGGTTGCGTATATTTGCGCAAATTGTGGCTTTCGCGTGCATATTTTCAACAAGCATCAAACTTCGCCGACTTATAACTATGTTAAAAGTCCATTTGAAAAAATAATGGAAGAAGAACTTAATGTTTGGGCAAGCCCATCCTATCTTCTCTCCAGTCGTTTAGGTGTTAAAAGTGAAAACGCTGACGAAAGTTTTCTTGACCTTATGCGCAAAAAAGTGGAAAGTTTACCAAATGTTGAATTTATTGATGCCGAAATTGACGAACTTAATCCTAAAGAGGTGACATTAATTTCGATTGGAAACAATCCAAGTGTTAGTTTTATCAAAAATTTGGAAAAACTTATTGGTGAAAACCGTGTGCAGTATTTTCATCCTAAGGAACTTTGCGTTCAGGGTGTAAACAAAGAAAATCTTGTGCATGACAGCGCGGAAAATTTTCATATCAATTTATCGCGAGAAGAATACGAAAAATTGAAAAATCTTCTGTCCACCTTTTCTCAAAATTACGATAACTCAACTTTAATTAAAGAAATAAGTGCTGAAAGTTTATCTAAAAACGACGCACTAAGAACGGCGGTGCTAAGACCACTTTATTCACCAAACGAAAGAGCCTATGCGTCCATTAAACTTAAAAAAGAGGGAGAGAACTTCTATTTCACCGACTTTTTCACAGCGCTGTCAAATGAGGAACAAGATGAAATCATCTCAAATATTTCCGCATTTAATGGTGCAAAGATTTCGGAGTATGGAAAAATTTACAAAAAAATATTCCTCACCTCGTCAAGTTGCTTAAACGAGTTTCTGCAAATTAAAAACTATGAAAACATTTTTGTTTGTGGTGGTTTTTTGGGGCTTGGCGGAGTGCTTGAAAACCTTTTGGTTGCAAACTATATTGCATATAATCTTATGAACATGGCAAGCGGTAAAAATCTTCAAAATTTGAGCAATTTTACTTGCACATCAAAGATTATTCAAAATTTATTGCAAAAAAGTGTGTTAAATCATAGGCTTTTGAGTTTGAATTATGATATAATAAACCGAAAGGACAGCGAAAATATAAATCCAAACGCTGTTTTGAAATTTAAGGAGAAATTTTATGGAAACTGTTTTTAGAGGCACAACAATATGTGCGGTTAAAAAAGACGGAAAAATTGCTGTTGCAGGCGATGGTCAAGTGACCATGCAAAACAGCATAATTTTCAAAAACAATGCAAAAAAAGTCAGAAGAATTTATAACAATCAAGTTGTTATCGGTTTTGCTGGTTCTGTTGCCGACGCTTTTTCGCTCAGCGAACGCTTTGAACAAATGCTCAACAAATTTGCTGGAAATTTGATGAGAAGTGCTGTGGAACTTGCACAACTTTGGAGAACCGACAAGGTTATGCGTCAACTTGAAGCCATGATGATTGTGGCAGACAAAAACCAAATTTTAATTATCGACGGAACAGGAAATGTCATTGAACCACAAGATAACATTTGTGCTATCGGTTCTGGCGGAAATTTTGCCCTTGCTGCAGGCAAAGCATTGCTTCAAAACACCAACTTCTCAGCGAAAGAAGTGGCACAAAAATCGCTTAAAATTGCCAGCGAAATTTGCGTGTTCACAAATGAAAATATCATTGTTGAGGAAGTTTAAAAGGAGATAATATGAACTACACACCAAAACAAATTGTCAATGAACTTGATAAATACATCGTTGGGCAAACAAAAGCCAAAAGAGCGGTGGCTGTTGCACTTAGAAACCGATATCGTCGTGCACATTTGCCAGAGGAAATCCGCGATGAAATCACTCCAAAAAACATCGTTATGAGTGGGCCAACTGGCGTTGGTAAAACAGAAATTGCAAGGCGTCTTGCCAAACTTGTGGGTGCACCTTTTGTTAAAGTTGAGGCAACAAAATACACTGAAGTTGGATATGTCGGACGCGATGTTGAAAGCATGGTTCGCGACCTTGTGGAAGTTGCCGTTCGAATGGTTAAAGACAAAAAGAAGAAAGAAGTGGAAGATAAGGTTATGCCAACAGTCAATCAAAAACTTATCGACGCTCTCTTTCAAAATAGGCGCGTGACAACTGTGGAAGTTAAGCGTGAGGACCTTGAAAATGAACTTAAAAGTGGAAAATGTGAGGACGAAATTGTGGAAGTCAGCGTGCTTGACACACCAAAACCTATTATGGCATTTGGCGGAAATGAGATTAATTTAGGCTCGATGTTCGACAGCCTTCAACCACCAAAACATAAGAAAAAGAAGATGAGTGTGCGTCATGCAAGAGATTTACTTCTTCAAGAAGAAACTGAAAAGGTTATCGACATGGATAATGTGAATGAAGAGGCGATTTCGCTTGCCGAGGAGCAGGGGATTATCTTCATCGACGAAATCGACAAAATCATCGGAAAAAGTCAAGCCACCAATAGTGCCGATGTTTCACGAGAAGGAGTGCAAAGAGATATTCTTCCAATCGTGGAGGGAAGCACTGTGCCAACAAAATACGGCAATGTGAAAACTGATTTTATCCTCTTTATTGCAGCGGGAGCGTTCCACGTGGCAAAGATGGAGGATATGATTCCAGAACTTCAAGGGCGTTTCCCAATCCGTGTGGAACTTGAAAGTTTAACGGAAAAAGACTTCAAAAAAATCTTATCCACTCCAAAAAATGCTGTCACATTGCAATACGCTAACCTTCTTAAAGTGGATAACATTAATCTTGAATTTAAAGATGACGCACTTGATGAAATTGCTAAACTTGCAGCGACGGAAAACGAAACAAGTGAAGATTTGGGTGCGAGAAGATTACACACAATAATGGAAGCACTTCTGGAAGATGTTTCCTTTAACGCCACAGGTGAACATCCAATGACAACTGTGGAAATTGACAGAAAATATGTTCAAAATGCTTTTAAGGAAAAGAACAGAAAATTCGACCTTAAAAAATATGTCCTTTAATGAGAAAGATATGTGGCAAAAAAGAACGGAAGTTTTAATTGGAAAAGAAAAATTAGATAAACTTAAAAACTCACATGTCACTGTGGTTGGGCTTGGCGGTGTGGGTGGCTATGTTGCTGTGCTACTCGCTCGTGCTGGGGTGGAAAACTTCACCTTGATTGACTTTGATAATGTGGAAGAAACAAACCTTAACAGACAGATTATTGCCACACAAAACACACTTGGAATGCCAAAAACTGAGGCACTATCTCAACTTTTAAAGTCAATTAATCCTTGCGTTAATTTAACGCTTATCAACGAAAGATTAACCACGGATAATTTGGAAAGATTAATTAATAAAGATGCCGATTATGTTGTAGATGCCATCGACAGTGTGAAAGATAAAACCGACCTTTGCGATTATTGTTATAAAAATAAGATAAAAATCATATCTTCAATGGGCAGTGGAAATCGCTTTTCTGTGCCAGAGTATCAAGTTTTGGACATATATAAAACCGAAAACGATGGTTTGGCAAAAGTTATGCGTAAAAAATTGAAAGAAAGAGGCGTAAAAAAACTTAAAGTTGTCGCAACAAAACAGTCTGCAACTAAAATTAATGGTGTGGTTGGAAGCATTTCCTATCATCCATGTGCGTGTGCTTG
Organism: uncultured Clostridia bacterium; assembly: GCA_944364445.1. Classification (GTDB taxonomy): domain Bacteria; phylum Bacillota; class Clostridia; order Christensenellales; family UBA1242; genus Caccovivens. The sequence goes on from CALVWC010000027.1 coordinate 3,646, forward strand.
TGTAATTTGCGCGGAAGTTGTCAATGATTTAATTAAGTGATTTTGTTTACATTAATTTTGGAGGGTATATGGAAATATTAAATGAAAAAAACTTTAACGAAAAAATTAAAAACGGAGTGGTTGTGGTCGATTTTTTTGCTAATTGGTGCGGACCTTGCAGAATGATGTCGCCAATTCTAGAGGAAGTGCAAAAAGAACTGGGCGATAAGGTTCAAATTTATAAAGTGGATGTCGACGAAGCGGAAAATTTGGCGAGAAAATACGGAATTATGAGCATCCCTTCCATTTTTACATTCAAAAATGGTGAACTTGTTAATAAACATATCGGGCTTTGGATGAAAGATGCGATGGTAGATGAGGTCAAAAAACACATCTAATTTCAAATTTTGTATTGACTTTTTCGTGTCTTGGTGTTAAAATTAAACTAGATTTAATTCAAAGAGGATAAAATGGAAAGAAAAATTTATTTAGATAATGCTTCCACAACCTATGTTTCGTCTGAAGTGTTGAACGAAATGATGCCTTGTTTCAACGCAATTTATGGCAACGCTGGCTCACTACATAGTTTTGGAAGAAGCGCAATGGCAATTGTTGATAAGGCTCGTGATAGAATTAAAGAGGGGATTAACGCTAAAAAATCCACTGAAATCTATTTTACAAGTGGCGGAACGGAAGCAGATAACATGGCAATTTTAGGTGTTGCTCATGCTTATGCAAACAAGGGAAAACATATAATAACAAGCCAAATTGAACATCACGCAGTTTTAAACGCCTGCAAGCAACTTGAAAACGAAGGGTTTGAGGTGACATATTTACCTGTTGATAAAACTGGACTCGTAAGTCTTCCAGATTTATTGCACGCTATTCGAAAAGATACCATTTTAATTTCCATTATGGCAGTTAACAACGAAGTTGGCACAATTCAAAATGTGAAAACTCTCGCTAAAATTGCACATGATTACGACATTATCTTCCACACCGACGCAGTTCAGGCGATTGGTCAAATAAACATTGATGTTCAAGATATGGAAGTGGACTTGCTTTCCATTTCTGCACACAAAATTCATGGACCAAAAGGGGTTGGGGCACTTTATGTGAAATCCGGCATTAATTTTGAGCCAATCACATTCGGCGGAAATCAAGAGCGTGGAAAACGCAGTGGAACGGAAAATGTTGCAGGAATTGCTGGACTTGGCAAAGCGGTGGAACTTGCCACAAAAAATCATATTGAAACAAACAGAAAACTTAGAAACATTCGCGACTATTTCTTAGAGAAGTTATCAGAAAATGTGGAATATTTCCAAATAAATGGACATCCTCATCAAAAATCGAATGCAATCGTGAACATTTCTTTTTATGGCATTGAGGGTGAATCATTATTGATGCTTTTGGATTTGGCAGGTATTTGTGTTTCAACTGGTTCCGCTTGCACTTCAAAATCACTCTTACCATCTCATGTGCTAGAAGCAATGAAAGTGCCAGCAGACATCGCACAAGGCTCAATTAGATTTTCCTTTGGAACAAACATAAGTAAAGCAGATGTAGATTATGTTGTCAGTGAACTTACCAAAGCGGTGGCAAAACTTAGGTCAATTTCACCAATTCAAGCGGGGAGGATTTAATTATGTATTATTCAAGATATATTATGGAAAGATTTCAAAATCCTGTTAATGCTGGGGGAATGCATGGTGCAAATGCCATAGGCGAAGCGAAAAACGAGGGCTGTCAAGACATGACAAGATTATATCTCAAAATAGACGACAACAATGTTATTGAAAACGCTCGTTTTAAAACTTTTGGATGCTGTGCATCAATTGTGTCGGCCGATATCACTTGTGATTTGGTGAAAGGTAAAACTATTGACGAGGCATTAAAAATCACAAACGCTGATGTTATAAATGTAATGGGTGAGGTGCCATTAAATAAAATTCCTTGCTCAATAATGGCAGAAGAAAGCATTAGACTCGCGATTGAAGATTTTTATAAGCGTAAAGAAAAAGAAATGAAAAAAGCGCTTAAAAATCAACAAGATTAATCAAATATTTAAAAAAATAGCACATATTTTTGTGTTATTTTTTTATTTTATATATAATAAATTTAGCACATAAACAAATAATTTCACCATGTAAAATATGCGGATTTTGCGAAAAGATATTTTATTTTTTCTGTAGTTGGTGAGTAGATTAAACGGTAAATATTCAAAACTTGTGACTAATGTCATATAATTTAAAAACCTAAAGTTTTAAATCTTGTGATACATTGTATAACAAAAACATAATTTTTCTAAAATGCGCTGAGATAGATGAAATAAATTTTTATGAACAATTCCCCATGAAAAAAACACATGATATGTGGCAAAAAGAAAAATTCAAATAAATTTAAGGTGTTCTATAAAATAAAAAAATAAAGAATATAAGAATAAAACATCATAGTGCCAAAATATCAGAATAAATGAATTTCATAGTGGTATGCACATAATACACTACATATTGTGGTATTTTTCATGAATAATACACAAAATATTGCTTATCTATTCGCAAAACCTGTCTTTTGCGAATAGATAACAACTCACTTTTTAAAAATAATCACCCTATATTTTTTTAAATTACCTTGAAAAAGCACTTTAAATTTATTAAAATTCGATTATTATTTTATGAAAATATTTTAAAGTTAATAAAATTATAACAGATTATTTTGTTATTTCAAAACAAAATTCTAAGTTTTTTACGCAAATTTCAATTAAAAAAACTATAATTTTTGTATAACCTCCTCATTTAATTTAGGTGGATTTTTTTATTATTGCCCCCTAAAAATTTTTTTGGGGCTATTTTTTATATATTACTATAAATTCTTTTTTCATATCTTCAAGTGTTTTAAATAGTTATTTTTTTATAATCAAAATTTCATCGCATTGGGATATTTCGGAAGCCCGGGCATAAGATTAATTTTGCCACATATCGCCACCACGAAGCCTGCTCCCGCTCGAAGTTCTACATCGCCCACATGTAAAACAAAAGGTTCACATCCAATCACTTTTTCGTTATCTGACAAAGAGTATTGTGTTTTTGCAATGATAACCTCAAAATTTTTTGCATAAGGTTCAAACATCTCTATTTTGCTTTTTGCCACATCAGAAAATTTCACACGAGTCGCTCCATAAATCTTTTTTGCAACATTAATTATTTTGTTTTCAATGGTATCCTCAAGCTCATATGCAAATTCAAGTTTTGGTGCTTTGCGAGTGCATTTTTCAATAACTTGTTTTGCAAGTTCAACACACCCCTCGCCTCCTTTTTCAAATGGATAGCAAACTTCATAGTTGACGTGAATATTATCACACATCTCTTTGATTTTTAAAATATCTTCCTCTTTATCGTCTGCGAAGTGGTTAATGGCAACAACGCAATTTTGTTTAAAGACTTTAGTAATATTTTCAACATGCTTTTTCAAATTTTCAAATCCGATAATGAATCCATGCTCAAAAATAGCCTTCACCGTCACCACCAAAACCACACACCTTGGCATAACACCCATTCGCCTACATTTTAGGTCGAAAAATTTTTCAGCACCTAAATCAGCGCCAAACCCTGCTTCTGTTATCACAAAGTTGGAAAGAGTGAGAGCGGTTCTTGTGGCTATAATGCTGTTGCAACCATGTGCGATATTTGCAAAAGGTCCGCCATGAACAAATGCAGGTGTGCCACAAGCGGTTTGAACTAAATTTGGATTAAACGCACTTTCAAGAAGCTTTGCCATAGCGTTTTCCGCTTTTAAATCTTTGGCAAAAATTGGTTTGTTTTTGGAGTTAAAACCAATAATAATGTTGCCAAGTTTTGCTTTCAAATCTTCCACACTTTCAGCAAGGCAAAGAATTGACATAATTTCGCTTGCAGGAGTTATGACAAAATTCTCTTTGCGTTCCTTATTATTTTTAAGTTTTTCTTGATTGATTGTTATTTCTCGAAGCGCCCTGTCGTTCATGTCAATACATCTATGAAATGTCACATTTTGGATATCAAGTTCGTTGCCAAAATAGATGTGATTGTCAATCATGGCACTAAGCAAATTGTTTGCAGAAGTTATGGCGTGCATATCGCCTGTGAAATGAAGATTGATATCTTCACTAGGTTCAATAGTTGCCTTGCCACCTCCCGTTGCACCACCCTTCATTCCAAAAACAGGTCCAAGTGATGGTTCTCGAAGAGCAAGACAAACTTTCTTTTTTAGTTTTGAAAAGGCATCTGCAAGTCCAATCGAAACTGTAGTTTTCCCCTCGCCACTTTTGGTCGGAGTTATTGCTGTCACCAAAATCAACTTTCCATGTTCATAATTTTTAACATTTTTAACTTTAGCCTTAAAATCACCATATAATTCTATATTTTTATTGATTAAACTCAATCTTTTTGCAATATAAATTATTTTTTTCATTTTTAGCCTCCAAAATTAAGAAATTTTTCTAAAAATTAGGGTAAAAAATTCGATAAAAAACTGAAAATTTAAAAAACACAAAAAATATGCTGTTTTTAATAAATTTTTTATAAAAAATGTGTATTTAATCAAATTTTTCTTGACGAGTGACATGTTAAAAATAAAATTTGATATTTGTTTGAAATTTCTTTTATTATGTTTGTTGCAACTTCCAAGTTTTTGTCATCCAAATTAACAAAAGGGTCATCAAGCACAATGAAAGGTTTTTCCTTTTTAAAAATTAAATCTATAAGAGCAAATCTCTTGCATATCTGAACTAAATCTTTTACCCCTGCACTTAAATACTCCTCATTGAATAAACTATCTTTCATAAGTAAATTCAAATTACTATCTATAATTAAATCGTCATTTGTGAGGAAATTTTTATAATAACTATCAAAAGTTTTTTGAACAGGTTCAACATAGCGTTTAGATAGTTTATTTGAAGAAGTAAGCAAAAATTCCTCTGTCTTTTCAAGTAATGTGAAATCGTTAGAAAGTTTTTCAAATAACTCTTTATCTTCTTGAAATTTATCTGTTTGCTCCTGAATTTTTGACTGCACACTTGTATACTCTTCTTGATAGTGTTTTAAATCGTTTTGTGATGTTATTACGCCACGCTCATATGTCGAAATATTATTTAAAACATCCTCATATTCGTTAACAAACTCGTTTTCATCTCCACCTAAAAGTTCAACTATTTCATCTTCAAGATTTTTTAACTCATTTTGCTTTTGAGCTAAAATTTCATCAAAAATCACATTTTTTTCAGTTTTTTTCGGAATTTGAGGCTGTTTTTTGCGATTTTTCCTAACAAAATACAATATTAACAAAATAATTCCACTCAACAATAGAACAGCAAAACCTAAAATAAGAAAGATATTATTGTAAACAAAAAACAATGCAAGCACGCCGACCGAAAGGCATAACAACACTATGGAAATAATAATTAAAATTGGATTATTTTTCTTCTCAATAGTTTCTTCAGGCTGATTGGTCGCGTTGGAAAATTCTTTTTTCCTCTCTTCAATGTAAATTTCCAAAGCACCTTTTTTATTGTTTAAAGTTTCGAAATCTTCTTTTTTTGCATCCATATCATCTTTTAAATTTTGATAATATTCCTGTTTACTTTTCCATTCGCTTGCGTCAACCTTACACTTTTCAATTTTATTCAAATAGTCTTTTTCTTTTAAATATAATTCATTCAAAGTGCGTTGTTCTTCATTTAAGTTGATATTTTTTAAAGAAGACTTAATATCCCTCTTTTTCATTTTAATTTTGTCTACAGCCTTGGACAAAGCATCTAAATCGTCGCCGTATAATTGCCCAGTAGATAGGCTTGCTTTAATATCGTCATTCACTTCACTTTCCAAATGATTTTGCCCAAAAAATACAGTTGCATCGAAGGTTTCCTTGCCAATTCCGAAAAGTTCCTCGCCCAAATTTTGAGAAAAAACTTTTGAAGGTAAATTATTTTCGGCATCATATAAATAAAACTCGTCGAGCGTTGGTGTTCGATTAAAAACCCGCTTAACCAAAAATTTTCCTTTATCACAAGAAAAAGTTAAACTTCCGCCATACTTTCCCTGCGCCGAAAAAGGAAGATATTGAGTGCGATCGGTTAATTTTGAATTTTTGCGAGCATTCGCACCAAGCCCATAGAACATTGCCTTTAAAAACATGGCAAGCGTGGTTTTTCCATAGCCATTTTTTTCGCAAATAGAATTTATGCCTCCACCAAAAGTGATGTTGACATTATTTAGTTTTCCAAACGCATCAATATGGCACGAAATCAATTTCATATTGACAAATCTTCTCCTTTTAGCGCCTCAAGTCCGAGAGTGGCGATTTTTTCTTTTTCTCTGTCAGACAACTCCTTGCTTTCAAACACGCTCCTTAAAAATTCACCCTTTAAAGATAGAACATCCTTAGAATATTTTTCAAAATCAAAATCGGTTTGAGTTTCATCAACGATTTCAAAATTGAAAAACTTATCATAAAAATTTTGCATAATTAAATCTTTTTGGATGGGATTTTCTTCTTTATGCTTTCCCTTAATTATCAAGCGAACAATATCATCCTTGCTTAACCTTGACGCAATTTCATTAAGTTTTTGCATAATCTGCAAATGGTCTATGTTTGGATTGATTGTAAGTTCAATGGAGCGATAGTCAAATCGGCTGAAAGGTATAAAATTGGTTTTAAGCGTTTTGTTTTCAATATCTAATAAATAAAAGCCCTTTTTTTCGCCAATTTTGCTGGCATCATTGAAACTTCTCCCCTCTAAACACCCACTATATTGCCAAATTCCACGCTCATCAATCTTGCCACCACCTCCTGCATGGATATGCCCAAGCGCCAAATAATCTATGTTATGTCCAGCAAGTTTGGAGGTGAAAATTCCATTAAAATATTCGTCAGAAGAGTTAAGTGGCTGATGTGCAAGCATGATGTTAAATCTTGATTTATCAAAGTTGATTGTGTTATAGAAGGAATCCATCACATATCGACCTAATGACGCGCCACCAATTGTTATTCCCTCATCTAAATCGAATTTTTTGAAATTTTCTTTAAACAAGAAAAAGTTTTCTGGCATTTCATCCTCTTGAAAAGGTAAAAACCTTTCATCGTGATTTCCCCAGATATAGAAACATTTAATGTTTTTATAACTTAAAACTAATTTTTTAAAAATATTAACAGAGTTTTTTGTTGGTTCATGAACATCAAAAATATCGCCACAAAAAAGTATGGCAGAAACTTTATTTGCCTCTGCATAATTAAATAAATTGATAAGATTTTGAAGAAGTTGATTGCGTTTTATCTTCCTTTTTTCCGCATTTAAGCCACTCATTTCTTTGATATCAATATGGATATCTGCACAATGTATTATTTTCATAGTGATATTATAACAAAATTTTCTTCAAAAACAAAATAAAAAGGACGAATATCGCCCTTTTTATAATTTTATAAATAATAGTTTAGTCTAAGGTTTTCTTATAAACTGTCAACTACAGTATAAGCAATGTTGGCATTCGTGTAAACAATTATGTCAGCAGTATGTGAAGTTTCGCTGTTATCAACTAAAACAGGATTTTTATCACCATGATAATTACCAATATTTACAGTGATTTTATCATCATTTACCATTTCATTTGATTGGTCATTTGCTCCGTCATTGACATATGCATTTGCAACAAAGTCAACATTATTCAAAAAGTTAAAATTGATGTTGGCACTGTCAGAAGTCACCGTCATCGTATGGTTAATTGGACCTTTGAAGCCGATTGTGATTGCGCCACTTGTGGAAGTTATGACATCTGTTCCTTTATTTGTTTGCTCAACAAACTTTATGTCAACACTTCCGCTTTCGATGTCAATATTAGCACTACCATTCATGTTGTTGATGATGTAATTGCCATTTGTTCCAAAAGAATAAATATTTCCGTTCATGGTTTCAATTGTGACATCTGGATTTGCATCAATCGAGGAACTAACAAGCATATCGCCTGTTATTGTTCCAATTCTAATGTTTGGCGAACCAAGAATATCTTCAGAAGGCGAAAAGCTTAAGTCGCCGATAATTGTGTCGATATAATAATTCCCTTCATAACTATCCATTTGTATGCCATAACTTTCCTTGTCGCCTTGATTGGAAGAAGTGATGTTTCTGTTTGGAACATCAAGTTTTGAAATTGTCACATTACCATTATCGTTTGCAATTTTAAGTGTTCCACTTGTGTTAATTTTAACCAAATCTAAACTTATATCACCAGTTTTAGTTGTTAAGTTCACATCAGCATCAGTCACTTCAATTCCAGACAAATCTTCGCCTAAGTTGTTTCCTTGTGTCCGTATATCTCCATTATCAGTTTCAAGAGAAATTTGTGATAAATTATTAAATTTCATGTTTTCACTTAAGTAAATGCTTCCGCCTGTTGTTTTTGCAGTGATAGAAGCAGGTGCAAAAGGTTGACTTTCAAAACCAACTGAACCAAAAGTGATGTTGCCGTCGGTTGTTTTAATATTGAAAGCCATGTTATCGAATGAATATTTTGGAAAGAACTCGCCGTTAAAATAATTGCTGTCTATGTTGATTGTTATTGAGATATCGTTGGAAAAATATATGAAACCAACTGGCTCGGTCACAGCAATTTTTAAAGTTCCGTTTTCGTTTACAACAGAATATGAAAAAGGTCTTGCTTGTTCGGCGGTGGCGAAACCTTTCGCGTTATTTTCAATTCTAACGCAACTTTCACCGATATCGCCATCAATTTTCACCTGAACATCGGCATATGAGCAATCAACTTCAATTCTTGAAATTGTGTCAAAATTGATTGCTTCACCCGTGTCAGTTGTTTCAGTGACATTTTTTGCACTTGACGAGGTGAAATATTGCATCCAAAGGATAGTTTTTCCCGGATTAAAAATCATGATAACGCAGATTATCAAGAAAACCGCAATCAAAAACAGCACAAACAATCCAAAGTAGAAGAAAAACCCTTTTTTTATACCTTCTTGCGCCATAATCTCTCCTTTGACTTAATTTTGGTGAAGTTAATTTGATATATGATATATTATATCATTGACAGCATGATATGTCAAACATTTTAATTAATCTAAAATCGCCTTAATTCTTCTTATTCCAGCCGATGAACTTTCCTCTTTAACGATTTTGAAATGGTGTAAATCAGCCGTATTTTTTGCGTGAGGTCCACCACAAATTTCCTTGGAAACATCACCGATGGTGTAAACCTTAACAACATCGCCATACTTACTTTCAAACACGCCAACAGCACCGCTTTTCTTGGCATCTTCAATTGACATTTCTTCGTATGTGACGGGAATGGCTTTTTGAATGGCATCGTTAACAAAATCTTCCAAAGTTTTAATTTCTTCTTGCGAAAGTTTGTGGTCAACATTAAAATCCAATCTCATGCGTTCTGGTGTGATGTTTGACCCCTTTTGCATAACGCCATTGCCAAACATTTTCCTAAGCCCTGCCATAAGTAAGTGAGTTGCGGTATGAAGATGAGCGCTTGCCATTGAAGTGTCTGCCAATCCGCCTTTGAAAGTTCCAGCCGAAGCGGTCCTACTTTTTTCTTGATGTTCTTCAAACGCTTTTCTATACCCCTCTTCGTCCACATCATAACCTCTTTCACGAGCAAGTTCCTTTGTGAGTTCAAATGGAAAGCCAAAGGTGTCATATAAACGGAAGCATGCCTTGCCAGAAATTATGTTTGGCACAACCTCGCCTTTTGATTTTGCAAACTCTTTATGTTTTTCAATGCCGTTGATAACCTTGTCAAACTCCTTATGCCCTTCTTCAAGTGCTTTTGAAAATTTTTCCACTTCTTTATTGAGTTCGTTTATGGCAAATTCGCGGTTTCGCTTGATGTCGGAATAATCCTCGCCATGTCTAGCCACATACATGTTTAATATGTTTTCAAAATATTTTGTTTCAAAGCCGATGTTTCTTGCACAATTTACTGCACGCCTAATAAATCTTCTTAAAATATAGCCTTGACCAACATTGGAAGGTAAAACGCCATGAGTATCGCCAAGGATAAATAAAGCGGAACGCAAATGGTCGGCAATAACTCGATAGGAGCGTTTAGAGTTTTCATTTTCAAGATATTTCACTTTGGCTTTACTTGAAATGAAGTCAATAACCTCTTTCAAAATTCCACAATCATAAACACTTTTAAGACCATTCAAAATAACAACCGTTCGCTCCAAACCCATGCCTGTGTCGATGTTTGGCTTTTTAAGTTGTTTAACTTTTTCGCCTTCTTTCTCCACAACATATTGCATGAAAACATCGTTCCAAATTTCAATATATTTACCACAATCACATGCTGGAGAGCAACTTTCACTGCACTTTGGCTTACCTGTGTCGAAAAACATTTCCGTGTCTGGTCCGCAAGGTCCAACTCCGCCACCAAGCGCCCACCAGTTATGCTTTTTGTTGAGATAAAATACCTCTTTAATTCCGCACTTTTTCCAAGCGTTATATGCCACTTCGTCCTTTGGAGCAGTTTCGTCACCAGCAAAAACAGTGGTCGCAAGTTTTTCTTTTGGAATTTTAAGATATTGAGTTAAAAATTCGAAAGAATATTCAATCATTTTTTCTTTATCACATTCGCCCAAAAACCAGTTTCCAAGCATTTCAAAAAATGTTAAGTGTGTGTCGTCACCAACTTCGTCAATATCAGTCGTTCTTATGCACCTTTGAATGTCACAAATCTTGTTTCCAGCAGGATGTGGCTCTCCAAGAAGATATGGCACAAGAGGATGCATTCCAGCCGTTGTAAACAAAACAGTTGGGTCGTTTTCAGGAATTATGGAATAACCCTCAATGCGTTTAAAGCCCTTTCTTTCAAAAAATTCAACCCATAGGTTTCTAA
>CALVWC010000028.1 GCA_944364445.1 uncultured Clostridia bacterium
ATTAAATAAACTAAAAAATCGCAAAAATACCATATTTAAAGGCGAAAAAATATATTAAAACATATTTTTTAATATATTTTTTAAATATTTTCAATGAATTATAAAAAAACTTAAAAGCGGACTTTTAAGTTTTTTTATTTATTTAAATATCTTTTCTGCGATAGTCAACATCAATCGCTTCTTGCTTTTTAATTTCCTTTTTCTTATCGCTTGCTGATATCCATTTTTTAACAATCAAGTTATTTAACGGACTTAACGCAATCATGATAAGTTGACCCACAATGATGTAAATTGCAAACAAACTCGTATACATCAAAGTGAAAATTCCAAGGATAAGTGGCATGATGAAATACATCATTTTTCCGCCACCAGCTTGCGTTCCTTTCATAAGGCGATTGGATAGGAAGATGGATAAAAACGACGACGCAACTGCCAAAATCACCAAAATGAAATAGCCATTTACGCCAACATCGCGATTATTTAAGCCTGCAACGACATAATCAAAAATTTGACCTTCATAGTCATGCTCATCTTCCAATGCACGCTCGTCCTCGCTGTAGTAAGCATTAAGATAGTTTGTGATTTCATCTTTTGCAAAAACTGGACTTGTGAGAGGTGACTCTGCCTTATAGATGTTTTTTATCCAAAGAAAACTTTCCAAATTATCAAGATAAAAATCTGCTGTTTCCTCTTCTGCCAAAGTTTTGATTGCTTGTTCATACGCTGAAAGCGGTGTTATAACTTCGCCTGTTTCCTCATTTTTCTCTTCTGTGGCATAGTTTTTAAGAACATTATATATCTGCTCGTTTAGATAGCCTTGTCCTCTTCTTGCCACCATAACAACATCTTTACTATAAATTTCAGCGTCGTTTGCACTCAAGGAAACCGTCATCAAACTGTTGTTAAAATCGATGCTAACATCAAGGGTGTATGGTGTTTCACTTTCTATAAGTGTTTCCACTTCGTTTTTAAGGGTTTCATTTTCGTTTAAAAGTAGCACATTATAGTAAACTAGTTTGGTGTTTTCATAAGACTTTGCAATGTTATAGTTCGACACATTTTGAAGCCCTGTCCAAAGCGTTAAGAACACCACAAGTTGCAAAATCATGGCAACAAGCATTGGCAAACACGAGCCGACCATATTGAATTGATATTTTTTATATATTTCCGATTGTTTTTGTTGCAAAAGTTGTTTATCATGCCCATATTTTTTTTGAACGGCTTCAAGTTCAGGTTTCATCTTTTCGTTTATTTGTGCGTTCTTCATGGTGAAGCGTTTATTCACAATGTCCACAACGGAAAAGATGACTCTCACAATCACAGCAAGAAGAATGACAGCCAAAATATATGACCCCATAGCACCTTTGAAAGCGTCAAGTATGCTTTCCCACATGCCAGTGGGCTCGTTTAACACAATAAGCATTAAAGAATCCATAAATTCTCTCCTTTTATGTTTATAGGCACAGGGTCATAGCCTCTTTTCTTCTGCCATGGCACACAGCGAAAAAGCCTTTTAAAACCAAGATAACCGCCTTTAAAAACGCCAAATTCTTCCACACAACCAATAAAGTAATTAGAGCAGGTTGGTCGAAAGATGCAACTGTGTGGAAGGCAAGGCGAAATCACATACTTAAAAAAGAAAACTGGCAAAAGGAAAAGTGTTTTATACCATTTTCTTTTTTTCATACTTTTCAAACAGTTTTAAAACTTCCTCTTTCAAAAAAATAAAATCGACATTCTGTGCATCATTTCTTGCCATCAAAACATAGTTGCGATATGGTGGAACTTTGACATAGCGTCTGCAAATTTCCTTAAGCCTACGCTTCAACTTGTTTCTTTTGTTTGCCTTGCCAAGTTTTTTACTAACAGAAAAACCGATTTTATAATTTTCAAACTTACTTTTAACCACAAAAAGAGTGAAGTGCTCTGTGCTTACTCTTTCGCCCTTTTTGTAAATATAATTAAATTCTTTGTTCTTTCTAAGCCTGTGCATAGTTATGCTGCAATCTTTTTTCTGCCACGATTTCTGCGTCTTTTCAAAACATTCCTTCCGCCCTTAGTTCTCATTCTTTCACGGAAGCCATGAACTTTATGTTTTTGTCTTTTCTTAGGTTGGTATGTTCTTTTCATTTTCTTCTCCTTAAATTTAATGCGACTAAGTTATTATAAATTATAAAATGCTTTTTGTCAACTAGATAGCGTCAATATTTTTAAAAAAAAGTGAGAATTAAAGCGAAGAAAGAGGTTTTAAACCTAACTTAAAGAAAAAAAATAAGCCTTTTCAACTTCATATCAAACCTAAATTAAATAATAAAACAAAAACAACTTATCCACATTTTGTTGCACAAAAAATTAAATAGTAAAAAATTTTATCCACCAAAGTTATCCACATTTCCACATTTTTATCGTGTATAAAGTTATGTTAAAATAAAAATTTTAACAGTTTACAAACGAAAAAAAGAGGCTAAAATTTATAGTCTCTTTTCCTAACTTTGTGCAATTTTTTTATGACTTCTAAAGTGCAAAAATTTTAGCCTATCATACGAACTGGAAGGATGAGATATAAGAATTCATCACCTTCAACTGGCACAATCACACATGGATTTGCTGGCGAGTTGAAGCAGATTTTCACAAATTCATCTTGGTTTGCACGCAACGATTCAATGAAATATCTTGCATTAAAAGCAATTAATAAGTCTTTTCCAGATGTGTTGACAGGCACATTTTCTTTGACATTTCCGAGTTCGGAATTGGAGGTTATGCACAAATTTTTCTCTTTAATTTCAAACTTAACACAATTTCCTTGACCCACTTTAGATAAAAGTGACGCTCTCTCTAAGGCATCTTCAAATTGAGATTTGTTAATAACGCAAATTGTTTCATAGTTTGCAGAAATAATTTGCTTATAGTTAACAAAGTCGCCTTCAATAAGCCTTGTTGTCACTTTGGTTTCTCCAAAATCCACCATCAAAGTGGACTTATCAACATAGACATTTATTAAATCGTCCGACTCTTCCAACAATCTTGAAATTTCATCCAAACTTCTTGCTGGAATAACAATGCTTTTTGTCAAATTAGATTTTATGTTTTTCTTAACTTTTGCCAACCTATAGCCATCAAGTGCAACTGCATTTAAAACATTTTTGTCAATATCAAACAAAACGCCTTTTAAAATTGGCCTTGAATCATCCACTGCCACACTAAAACGAGTTTTATTTATTATCGTTTTTAAATCTTTCTTAGAGATTGAGAAGAATTCTCCTCCCTCTAACTTTGTGAAAGTTGGATATTCCAACACATTATAACACTGAATGATGCTGTGGCTGTCGTCATAACGGATAAGCATTTGATTTTTTTCGTTGAGTTCAAGTTCAATCATTTCATTCGTCAACTTCTTGATAAACTCAGTGATGAATTTTCCGGGAACAACTGCTTCGCCTTCTGTTTTAATGTTTGCTTTAATTTTTCTTTCAATCGAAAGATCAGTGTCGGTGGCACTTAAAGTTAAAGTGTCATCTTCTGCTGTTATTTTAATTCCTTCTAAAATTGGATTAGTCACTTTGTTAGAGATGGCTTTGCTAACACTTAGAAAGGCATCTGAAAGTTCCACACCATGACAACTAACTAACATTTCGTTCTCCTTTTATCGCCTTTATTATAGCACACTTTCCTCGCGCGTGCAACTAAATTTTTTAAATTAATTAAATTTATAGCATAATAATATTAATAATAATGCGCCGTAGAAATGTGGATAACTTTTTAATTTTTCCATATATTGTTTAAAATTTTTCCAAAAATAACACTTAAAAACAACATCTTGTGTGTGGATAATGTGGATAACCTTGTGGATAATAAAAAAATTTTTTCCACAATTTTGTGGACAACATAAAACTCTGTGGAAAACCCTAAACTGCCGATAAATACGAATGTGTAGCGTTTGCATATATCTATAAAATAAGATTATATTTATATATAATAGCGGTTAAAAACAGTGTTTTTCAATAAGAAAAAAAATTTTATAAATTTACTTGACAAGTGCGGGGGGGGGAGTATAATAAAGTGATTTTAAAAAAAGGAGGTTAAACTATGGACGAGAACAACTCAAGGTATAACGAAAGCAAAACTGGCATAGGCGTTGTATGTGGATTATTTTTAGGAATAATCGGTTTAATCATCGGCATTTGTCTTTATCCTGAAGGAACAGTTGCGCGTCAAACGTTTATGAAAGGTTGGCTTTGGACATTTTTCACGGCTTTAATTGTTGGCGTTGTGTTTGGCATAATCATCTATGTTTTTGTTTTTAGTTCTTTAATGATGTATTAACTTTTTGCATAACACTTAAAAACACAAAAATAAAGGTTTAAAACGAAAAAAATCAAAAAAAATGGCAATTTTTTGCCATTTTTTTGATTTTAAAGTGATTTTTTTAATTCTTCCACCACTGATTGTGTTTTTTTATTGGACTTCATTTGGTCAGTTATCTTATCGCGAGCGTGCATAATTGTGGTGTGATCTCTTCCTCCAAAAATTTTTCCAATGTTGACAAGAGGAAGGTTTAAGAGTTCGCTGATTAAATATATTGCAATCATTCTTGGTTCGACGATTTCTTTATTTTTCTTTTTTCCCACAATATCTTGATAGGAGATATTAAAATAGTCACAGACCACATTCATAATTTTTTCAGGATTTAAATCGTCTTTAAACTCTGCTTTTGTTGGGGCGTTGTCAAAGATTTCTTTTGCCTCTTGAAGTGTTGCCGCTTTTTTGCCGTTCAATGTGGCAAGGAAGTATACTTCCGAAAGTTTCCCTTCCAAATCGCGAATATTTGAATTGACATGTTCGGCAATGTAGTTTATGGCAGAATCTTCTGCATAATATTTTTCCAGTTGACTTTTCTTGTGAAGAATGGCAATTCTGGTTTCAATGTCTGGCGCTTGAATGTCGTGAATAAGCCCGCTTGAAAAACGAGAACGAAGCCTTTCTTCCAAAGTTTCAATGTCCTTAGGTGGACGGTCTGAACAAATGATAACTTGTTTGTTGTTCAAAATTAAATCATTAAAGGTGTGGAAAAATTCTTCCTGCGTTTCTTTTTTGTTGGAAATAAATTGAATATCATCGACAAGAAGAACATCCAAATTTCGATACTTTCCGCGAAATTCAATTATTGCCTTGTTTTTGGTTGGTGAATAAAGAGAGGTTATATAGTCATTCGTAAACTGTTCGCAAGTGGTGTATTTAATTTTCAGATTTGGTAAAAACTCGTGAATATAATTTCCGATAGCGTGAAGAAGGTGTGTTTTTCCTAGCCCAACCCCGCCGTATATGAAAAGTGGATTATATTTCTTTCCTGGATGTTCGGCAACGGTGCGTGCTGCAGCATAAACGAACTGATTACTTTTTCCCACAACAAAGTTATCAAAAGTGTATTTTTCCATAAAAGGCGATTTTTCTTCATGTTTTGTGGTGTTTTTTTCGTTAACTTTGTTGTTTTTTAGATATTCCACTTCTTCGTTTTGGTCCAACACTGATATATTCAAATTTTTATTTGTCACTTCATAACAGCAATCAGAAATGATGTCAATGAAGTTTCTTAAAATTTGATTTTTTGCCGTCACGGATTGTGCAATCAAAATAAGGTTATCTTTTTCATCAAGTTCAAGTGGTTTTATGGTTTTTATCCAAAGCATATAGGAAACCGATGAAATCCTAAGTTCCAATTTTTCCAAAACTTGTTTCCAAATTGTTTCAATGTCTTGCATAAACACCTCGCTTTTATCAAAAATCACATTTTTTTTGTGTTTTTTATTGTTTTTTTAAGAAAAAAGTGTGATTTTTATGATTTTTCATAATTTATTATATCAAACCGCTTTAAAAATTTCAAGTTTTTATAGCATAAAATTTGACAATTTAAAAACCACATATATATAGATTCTTTATATTATATATAATATATATTATATAATATCATATATAAAGAGTGAAGTTAAAAACTAAAGTTTAATAAAACAAGAGTTTTTTAAGAAGTCCTTAATTTTTTTGACATCCTTTCCTTCGTAATAAGCAATTAATAAACTTTTAAATTTTTCCACTTGTTCGTTTGGAATAACAATTAAACCTTTGCCATTCTTAATCAATAAGTGATTGGCAAAAATTATGGCTGTTCGTTTGTTGCCGTCAATAAAGATTTGTTTTTTCATAACAAACAAAATGAGTTCAATAGATTTGTCGATTATGCTTATTTTTTTATTCAATATTTTATTTAATTCTTCCTTTATCACAGTTTCAAAAGGTAATTCTGGTTTCCAGTTTGTTCCTCCAATGCGAACAGGAGTGGAACGCACTTTGCCAGCATTATAATAAAACCCTTCCAAAATAAGTTTATTGATTTCAGAAAGTAAAGCAAAATTGGTGGGACTAAAGAGAACATTTTTATTCATCACAAATTCCCAAGCGTGTTTTAAGTTAACCACTTTCAAAACATCTTCAGCCGTCATGTTGTTTACTTTTCCGCCCTCAATGATAGTTTCCGTGTCAGCAAAAGTTGTGGCAATTCCTTCCAAAACTGCTTGTTTATAGATTGTTTCTGCCATATGCCTTCTTGCAAAATCGATGTTTAAGGAAACAACTTTACTTAGTTCCTTATCAACATACCCTTGAGATTTCAATTCTTTTGTGACAGTTTTAAGTTTTTTCCTTAATTCTTTTGCCTTAATATTGTTTTCCAAAATCAAGTTATGAAGTTCTTTGGAGTATTCTCCTATAAACTTGGTTATTGAAAGACCACCTTCACGCTTATGAAGATAAATATATTTTTTATTTGATTTTTCTCTAATTTCAATCGAACCAAAAATTAGATTGTTAAGAGTTTCTTCAAGTTGTTTTTTTTCTTCAATAAGTGTTAATAAATCCATTTTTTTCTCCTTTAGTGTGAAACAAATTAAAGAGATTTTTATCATTTTGTTTCACACCAATATTATAGCACAAAAAATGCTGGTGTGAAACATTTTTATCAAAAAAAGTTAAAAAAGTTTCACACCAACTTTAAATTTAAAGAAGTTTAAGAATAAAGAAAGAGTTAAATTAGTAAAGATGAAAATTAATTATTAATTTCAAGCGGAAAAGTTGAGATTTGTTAAAGCATTCCATGTGTTATTTCCCACCAAACCGTCAACAGTTAAGCCGTTTGCTTGTTGAAAGTCGCGAACAGCGTTTAATGTTCTTGTGCCAAAAATGCCATCTATGCCACCAACAGGAAAGAGATTGCTTTCCAAAAGTTGTTGCAAAAATTTTACATATGCACCTCTGTAGCCTTCGCGAAGAAGAGGATATGGTGGAAGAGTGAGAAGGGTGCGCCAAGTGTTATTGCCCACAATGCCATCCACCGAAAGTGAGTTATTTTGTTGAAAATCGCGAACGGCGTTTTCTGTGCGCGAGCCGAAAATTCCGTCCACAGAAAGATTATAGCCATACTGATTTAAGATGAATTGCAGTAGATAGACAAAATTTCCTCTACTGCCATTTCTAAGAAGAGGGTAGTTATTTAAGTTATCACGCGATATATAGCGAACACCTAAAAAGTTGCAAACGCCATGGCACGCCTCTTCGCCAACCTCCGTTTGAAAGAGGGGATTAATCATCAGTCTTGCTTCTCTTAAATTTGTCATAAAGCCTGCTTCAATTAATGCGGAAGTGCAGTTGACATTGGAAAGGACGCCAACATCCAAAGTTTTCACGCCTCTTCCAGTTTGAGAAGTGCCTTGCACAAGTTCAGCATAAAGATTATTTGCCAAATTTCTGCTTTCGCTGGCTTTTGGGTTCAGTGGAGAATAATAAACTTCCACGCCAGAGGCTGAGTTAAAATCTTCACCATATGCGTTATAGGCAAAGGTGACGAGAAGGGTTAAATTTTGAGAATTAATTCTTCTGACCCGTTCAGAAATGGAAATATCTTGCAGTTCTGGCTTCACATCAAAAACGGAAAAATCTTGACGCATACACGCTTCAATAAATTTGTTTTTTCCAGCTCTATTAAATTCGTTTTCATATATTTGCCTATTAAGCCCCGGCACGACAGGAGTGCGTTTTCCAATAGTGGGAGGATTTACCCCATGCTCGTCGTTGGCACCAATTAAAAAATCTTCATTAGCCATAAAATCTCCTTTTCATGCTTTTATATGATAAAGATTTAAAATTTGTTAGTATTTTTCACTACCACAACTCTTTAATAGTAAAAATTTTTATGAATATATGATTTAATCATTGATGTAAAGGAGAAAATTATGGATATTACAAAAATCATTTTAGAAGAGTATGTAAAAACAAAATCGACAAAGGTTGTTGTGGAGTGTGAGAAAAGATTAGATAAAGAAGAAAATAATTTGATTGAAGTTTTAAACTGCGAGCAAAGAAAAAGTTTCATGGATATGAGAAAATGTTATTTTCACTTACTTATGGAATGTGAAAAAGAAGTTGTGAATTTTACTTTGACTTTTATCAAGGCAATTTTTAATAAATAAAACTTTTTAAATTATTTTGATTTTTGGAAGATATCATATATAATAGTATTAAAGGTATTGTTATGGTATTAAGAAAGTCAAAAGGTTTAAGATATTCTGTTTTGTTGGGAATTATGCTTTTCCTCTCTTTTTCCTTGTTTGGCTGTGGCGAGATTGAGGATTATATTCCTGAATATGACCCATATTATTCAATAACACATTATGATGTGAATATTGATATCGACGATGAAAAAGTTATGCATATCACAGAAACTGTGACAGCCGATTTTTATGTAAGTTCGGATGGTATAACACGCTATCTCCCTCTTGAACAAACCGTGGGCGTGCCGAACGAGAATGGCAAAAGAATTATTAAAAATTATGAATATGAAGTGGAAAACTTTACCGTTTTAAACACAGAAGATGCCTATCTTCTTGACAGTGAATATGCAGAAAATGGTATTGTGTTTTACATTGCAGCAAAAGGCGGAATTTCTTCAAATTCTTCTTGCACTTTCTCTTATTCCTATGATTACCATATGGGTGACGACAGAATTAACGAGAAAGATTTTGTCTATTTCAACATTGTGGGAACAGAGATAAACACAAACATCGAAAATTTGACTTTTTCGGTCACCTTTCCACCAAAGGAATTTGATGGCAGTTTAACGGAAATTTTTGTTGGTCGTTATGGCGAGGGGTTAAATGGCGAGGAATATCTTGACCATTTGACGATTGACGAAGAAAACAAAACTATATCTGGTGAATTTTCGGGAACAAAAGAAAATCCTGCCCTTTTGCATGGCGAGGCTGTCACACTCTATCAACCACTTGAACAAGGCTATTTTGTGGTGGAGAGAAGTTATGTTTTTGATATTGTCCTTTTAGGGCTATTCCTCTTTGCTGTTGCCATGATTTTAATTCTATACTTTAAGCATAGAAGAAAGGATGTTGTTGTGGACGTGGTGGAATTTTCTGCACCTGACGGCATCACGCCAACCGAAGCAGGCTATCTTTATGACAAAACTTTGGACGGCGAGGATATTTCGGCGTTGATTGTTTATTGGGCGTCGAAGGGATATGTGCAGATTGAAGAGCGAGGGAAATCTATCTTTGCAAAGAAGTTAAAAGATTTGCCACCAAACGCAAAGAAGCACGAACAAATTTTCTTTAGTGCCTTGTTTAATGGGCGAACAGAAGTGGATTGCGGACACTTAAATAACATTTCGCCAGTTATCGGACAAAAATGTAAACAGGCAGTGGAAAGAGAGGGAAGAGGTCTTTTCCTTGACAATGCCAACAAATATTTCAATCTTTCAGTTTGGATGTGTTTGATTATCTATATTATTGGCATCTTTCGTGTGGGGCTTGAAAGCAACGACGGTTTTTCGATTTTTATTAAGATCTTAATCGCACTTGTCATGTTTCTTCCACTTTTCCGCTTGCCAAGTTTGGAAAAGAAAAAGTTGAAGATGAAAAAGGGTAAATTTTGGTTCTTAAAAATTTTGTATATGCTGATCACTCTTGCTGGCGGAATTGGAATAATAATATACGCAGAGGGTTATTGTGACCCATTCTTTTCAAGATTTTATTTCCTTCTTCTTCCTCTTGCGCTTTACATCATTTTCCCTCTTCTTGAGCAATACACAAAGGCAGGCAGAGAATATCTTGGCAGACTTAACGGACTTAAACAATACATTGAAGTGACCGAAAAAGACAAAATGGAAATGATGGTGAAAGATAATCCTGAGATGTTCTATAAAATTCTGCCATACGCTTATGTGCTTGGCGTTAGCAAAGTCTATATGGAAAAATTTAAAGATGTTCCACTTGAACAACCAAAATGGTTGACCACAACAAACGATGTGGCGTTATTTACCACTCTTCTGCTTTTAAATCACAACATGGCGCTTATGAGCGTGGTGATTTCCAAAACGCTTGTTGTCAACATCATTAAATCTGTTGCCAAAATCGCTGCGGCTGCCACAATTTCCAGCATTGGAGACGGTGGCGGAGGAGGATTCTCTGGTGGCGGAAGTGGTGGCGGAGGCATCGGAAGATTTTAAGGAGGAAAAATGAATACGAAAACAAAAAGAGGACTTAAAATTGCTGGAATTTCAGCGCTTATTGCGGTTTCGCTTGTTGTTCTTATTCTTTTAAGTTATGTGGCATATCTTGCAGTTGGTTATTATCGAATAGCGGACAATTTAAGCGTGAGTGTGGAAAATAACAAAACGGCAGAAGTGGCTATTGGCGAAGAATACACAATTTCCACTTACAACATCGGCTTCGGTGCTTACACGCAAGACTTTGATTTTTTCATGGATAGTGGCGTGATGAAAGACGGCACAGAGGTGACTGGAACGCGTGCAAGAGCGAACAGCAAGGAAAGCGTTGAAAGGGCAGTTAGTGGCGCTATTGAGAAAATTCTAAGTTTGCAAACCGACTTTTCTTTCTTTCAAGAAGTGGATAAAAGTGCGGACAGAAGTTATAAGGTAAACGAATTTGAAATGATTAAAAATGCCTTTGCTGACTATTCTTCCTCCTATTCTTCCAATATGCACACAGGGTTTTTATGTTATCCATTAAACGACCCAATCGGACAAACTGAGTCTGGAATTGTCACCCTTTCAAAATATAACATCTCTTCTGCAACACGCAGGTCTTTCCCTATTGACGAGGGGTTCATTAACAAGTTTTTTGACCTTGACAGATGTTTTCAAATCAACCGCTTAAAAGTTGCTGATTCTGAAAAGGAACTTGTGCTTATAAATCTTCATCTAAGCGCTTACGATGAGGGTGGAAAGATAAGAGCAAAACAACTGGAAATGCTTTTTGAACTTATTGAAGAGGAATATGAAAAAGGCAACTATGTTATTTGTGGCGGGGATTGGAACCACGATATCGCCGACAGTTTGACCTATTTTGAAAGCGAACAAAAAGTTCCTCTTTGGGTGCAAAAGATAACCGACGGCGAAGTGCCAGAACATTTTTCCTTTGCCAAAACTTTAAATGCACCAACTTGCCGTGCGGCAGAAATGGCATATGAAAAAGGTGTTAACTACACGGTTGTTATCGACGGCTTTTTGATTTCAGACAACATCGAACTTATCTCAGTGGAAAACATCGACACCGATTTTGAGTTTTCTGACCACAATCCAGTTTGCATGAAATTTGTTTTAAATGAAGTGGCATAAGAAAGAATATATAATAAAATCACACCAAACTAGGTGTGATTTTTTGATTTAGTTTTCTTTATATTCGCGTGGGAAGACGATTAAATATCTTCTTGGTTCTTCACCTTTGCTCATGGTGGTGACGCGGTCGTCGTTTTGAAGAGCAGTGTGAATGATTTTTCTTTCGCTGGCATCCATAGGCTCAAATTTATAATATCTTCCACTTTTTGCCACCTTTGATGCCACTTTTTTGGCAAGGCTTGTTAAGGTTTCGGCGCGTTTTGTGCGGTAATCTTCAATATCCAAAACAACTTTCTTATGCTTTTCGTTTTTGCAAACGGCACTGAGATATGAGGATAGTGCAAACATACATTCACCATGATGTCCGATTAAATCGTTCAAATTTTCGCCGGTTAGTTTGTAGCGTATAAATTTTTCGTCCTCTTCTTTTGAAATTTGAGCAGTTAAATTGAGAGCAGTCAAAATTTCGTTCAAAAGTTTTTCGGCATCAACAATTTTTTCCTCTTTAATTGGCACAACATATTCTTCATCAGCCACAATTTTCACATTGTTATCACTTTCTGTGAGTTCAATTTTTTTGGTTATAAAGGTTTCCACAAAGTTGTCTTCTTTTTCTTCTTTGACTTCTTCCTTCTTTTCCTCTTTCTTTAATGCCTCAATTTTTTCATATTTTGGCAGTGCGTCCTCAGAAATTGTCACCAACACTTTTGCCTTTTTTAAAAAGCCACCTTCACTTAAAATTTTGATGTCAACATCATCTCTCGACGCCTTAAGGTCAAACAAAGCATTTTGAATTGCTTGTTCAATGGTTCTTCCTGTTCCTTCGCATGATCGCATTTTCTTTTCCCCCTATTTTTTTGTTAGCACAGCAAGTGCAACATCCACAATTTCATCAAAAAATTTTTCTCTTTCTTCGGCGGTCAATTCTTCACCAGTCACAAGGTTGTCAGAAACTGCACAGATTGTTAAAGCCTTTTTCTTTAAGTTCTTGGCATTGATGTATAATGCTGCCGACTCCATTTCCACACCCAACAAATCTTTATCCCTTCCAAGTTTAACTTGGTTTTCCTTGGTATAGAAATTGTCAGAACAATAGATGTTGCCAGCATAGTAAGAAATTTGCCTTTTCTCAAACTCCTCTTTGGCAGTTTCAAAAAGTTGTTTGTTCGCGGAAACGAAACTTGCTCCATTATCCAAAAAGAAGTTGTTATAATTCGTTTTTGTGAACGACTTTTCTGCAACAATTATCGAACCAAGTGGAATATCTTTTCTGAGTGCACCTATCGTGCCAACACGCACGATTTTTTCCACATCATAAAACTTGAAAAGTTCGTAGGAATAAATCCCCATAGACGGACAGCCCATGCCATGTGCCATCATGGTTATTCTTCTTCCATGCCAAGTGCCTGTGTATGTAAGCATTCCGCGAACGCTGTTCACAAGACGGCAATTTTTCAAGTTTTTTTCTGCCATGTTTTTGATGCGTTCAGGATTTCCAGCCATAAGCACCAAACTTGCTATGTCTTTCTTTTCTGCACTATTATGTGGTGTTGCCATGCTTCCTCCAATTAGATTATACCACAATTAAATGTCAAAAACAATTTTTTCTTAAAAATTTCTTGTTTTTGTTTTCTTTTATTTTGAAAACAAGTTATAATAATCTAGAATTGGAGGGAAAATGATAATTTCTTTAACTGGTAAGCCTTGCAGTGGGAAATCGACAGTCGCCAAAGTTTTGAAGGAAAAATATGGTTTTAAAACCTATTCTGTTGGCGAAATGTTTAAGGAAGAAGCAAAAAAACATGGCATGAGCGCTGAGGAGTTTAATAAGTTTTTGATGTCGTCACCAAAGTATGATAATTTTATTGACGACAAAACGAAAGAACTTGGTGTTTTGTGGAAAAAAGAAAATGTGGTGTTCGATTCTCGTCTTGCGTGGCATTTTATTCCACATTCTTTCAAGGTGTTTTTGGATTTAGATGAAGAGGAAATGGCGAAACGACTAGCAAACTCTGACCGCACTGGAAAGGAAAAATATGCCACCACAGAAGAGGCAAGAAGAACACTCATTTCTCGTTTCAACGCGGAAAATGAACGTTATAAAAAATTTTATGGCGTTGATAATACCAATATGAAAAACTATGACCTAGTTATTTCAAGCAAAAACAAATCGCCAGAAGAACTCGCCGACGAAATCTATAAGCAATATAAAAACCATTTTAAAATTTAAAAGTGACTGATTTTGCACATCGACAACTTAAAAGAGCATTTAAAAAATTTGATTTATCAGATTGAGCCTAATTTTGCAATATATGAAAAATTCGACAAAATATTTTTTAAAATTTTGAAAATATTAGCGAATTTTGTTTGGTTTGTGATTGTGGGTGTGGTATAATAAGAAAGTCGAGTCGAGACAAAATCAATTTTTAGTATATGATTTGAAATATTTTCATTG
>CALVWC010000029.1 GCA_944364445.1 uncultured Clostridia bacterium
GGTTGAAAATAAACCAAAGGGCAAGCGTGGTAGACCAAAAAAGAATATTGACCAAATTGAAGAAATCAATAAGAAGATTTCAGAAGAAAGAAACAAATTAAGTGAAATGAGAGATAACCTCAATAAAGAATTTGAACTGGCAATTAAAAATTTGGATGAAGCGAAAGTGGCGCAGGATGACGAACGCCGTGAAGAACTTACCAAAGAGATTGAAAAGTTGCAAGAAGAGGCAAAATCTGTGAATGATGGTGATTCCGAAAAAAGAATTGCCGAAATCAACGAAAAACTTGAAAGTTTAATTGAAGAGGTTAAAAAACTCAACTCATAAAAATAAAGCGTATTAGACAAAACTAATACGCTTTTTTAATATTAAGCAATTTTTTAATTATCTAAAAAATCCATAGTTCAATAATCCCACTTGCAAAGCCATAAATCAAAGCCACAACTGCCACAAGCACAAGTATAATTGAAAATGCCATACAGATTTTTGAAGAGGCGACCTTGCCATTAAATCTTAAACTTCCAGCATTAAAAAAGAGGGCAAGTCCAACAAAGTAGGCAACATAAGTTAAGGTTAAATATAGGTTCAAAGTGCTTATGAGGTCAAGTTCATATAAAACGAAAAACACCAGTGTTAAAGCACAGAAAAACACGCTTATCCAAATGTATAGCGATGACCGACTTCTCATACTTCCTCCTTTTATTTTCCAATCAAATATGTATAACTATATGATATTATTATTCGCAATTTAAGTCAAATAATTTTAATAATATTTTAAATTTCTTCTAAAAATTTAGGAATGAATGTTTCTTTGGCACTTTCAAAATCTTGAAAATAGCCTTTTGTTATCTTTTTAACAGCACGATTCTGCACAATCTTATATTCAAGAGGAGTTAGTTTTCGCTTTATTGAACTTTTTGGCGTTGGCGTGAATTGTGACATAACGCTGACAATTCTATTTGGCAAGTTTTCAGCAATATAATCTATGACTTTTAAAGAATTTTCAATTTCGCTTGGCAAAACAAGATGACGGATGATAAGACCTTGCTTTAGGTAATCTTTTTCAAAAACATCCATCTTTTTGCTCGCAAAAGATAAAACTTCTCTTGCCTTGTTGAAGTAATCATTGCAATTGGAATATTTTCTTCCCACAAGGTTATCGGCATATTTCAAATCAAGAAGATATATATCAATAAATTCATTTAGTTGCTTTAACATTTCCACTTCTTCGTATGCAGAACTATTCCAAATCACTGGAATTTTTGGTTGATAAATTTTAAAAGCGCTTAAAATTTGTTTTGAAAAGTGGGTGGGCGTGATGAAATCAAAATAGGAATTATCTTTCTCTTTTTCCTTTAAAAGTTCGGCAAACTCTTCCGCGGTATATTCTTTTCCCACTTGCCCACAGGAAATTTCATAGTTTTGACAATAGTCGCACTTCAAGTTGCATCCTGAAAAGAAAATGGCACAAACCCCTTTTTCGTTTGTCAAACATGGTTCTTCCCATTTGAAGTGGTCGATGATTTTTGAAATTCTAATCTTGTTAAACTCATTGCAAAAGCCGACTTTTTCGTTTCGGTTTACTTTGCAGTGTCTTGGGCAAATATCACAAATTTCTTTCATCTTTTCCTCTTTCCAAATATGCACTTAGTGCTTCCAAACCTTTGCCAACACCATAACTTTTTGGGCTTGTTTTAACGATTTTTAAATCATTTGGCAATGTAAAATTTCCGTCTTTATCATAAAACAATTTGGCGTTCGGATGAAAACTCAGCCTGTAGGTTGTGTTCTCAAAGCCTTTTAGCATCGCTTTTCTTGTGGAGGTGGCATGAATAAAAAATTTTTCGCGATTGCCAACATCGGCACTCATCATAGGCAAATCTATCTTTTCAGAGTCACCAATAAAAACGCAAGTGGTGATTTCATTATTTCTGTCGATATAATTTAAAAAGCTTTCCACACCTCTTTTTTTATCGCTGAAATCTGCTTTTAAATTTTTCACTTTTTCAAAGGTTGCCACTCCACCTTCATAGTGAATTCTGTCAATGGTTGTGGAAGCGGATTGGATAAGGAATTTAAAATGTTTACTTAAACTTCCCATTTTAAGAAAAAAATCCGTCAACTCGTCTTTAAGTTCATCTTCATACTTGCCAGCTTTTGAAGCGGTTATAATAACAAAATCAGCGTTGTTATTAAAACATCGCAAAAATTTTTTTACGCCAGCTTTAAACACTTCTCCGCCACGCTTATTTATGTCGTCCACTGTGTCGTTATAATCAATAAAAACAATCGCCTTTTTCATGCCCAAATTATAACATTTTATCCTTTTTTTGTCAATTTTGATTAAGAAAAAAGGTTTATGAAAAACATAAGCCTTTAAATCGTTTTTGATTTATGTAAGTATTTATTACATTTCTTTTCCGCCAGTATCTTTTGAAGGTGGTTGTGTAGATGCTGTTGTTGGAACTTTTGTGTTTGAATCTTGAGTGCGTTCAGGAGATGGTGAGGTATTTGCTTCCAATGGTTTCGTGGTTAATGGCTCCTTAGGATCTTTTTGAAATGTTGAAGAAGTTGCTCGTGAGGTTTCTTTTCCAGTTTTATCGGTGATAGTGGTTTTTGTGTTTATATTAACATCTTCTCCGTTCTCACAAGTCAGCGTGTCTGACACTTTTGTGCTTTTAATGTTATCGGCACCATTTTCTTTGTTTTTTGGGTTATTTGTGCTTGTTATTGTTCTTGTGATTTTATTGGTATTTCCATTTCCGTCTATTTCATAAGTGGTCTCTCCACCTTCGCTTTTTGCAGGAGCGACACTATTTTCAAGATATTCAGAACTATCTCTTTCTGAGTAAGTTGTATGGTTCCCAGACGAAATAAAATTAAAGCCAGAATTTGAAAATATCGGTTTATCGTATGTTTGGTTATGTTCATTAAGTGCATTTTCGAATGCTTCTTGACGTTTTTTTCTTCCAAAAACACTACCATTGATAGCTTTTTTTAAACGGTCAAGTTCGGCTAACTCTTCATTATTTAAAGTTCCTCTATGATGACCAGAAATAACAACATTTCCGTTTGCGTCACCAGATAGGTCATATTCAGTGTAATCTTGTATGGAGCCATTTGATTTATTAATAGGAATATGATATGTTAAATGATTTTTCTCATTCTCGACTCTCTCTTCAAAAATGCGCAATCTATCTGCGCTAGTAGCTCCGCTATAGAAGTAAGCATCATCGGCATCAGCTTCCTTTTTAAGATGGTTTCTTATAGCACCATCCACTTCTTTTGGCGACGCTGTTGCTGGTAAATCCAATGGCGACACATTACTTCTTATCCTCCACCTCTCATCCGTTTCAGACGGAATTAGTTTTAATTGACTTTCTATTATATTTTTTAAATCTTCATCTGCAATAGAATAGGTTTTACCTAATGCGGATTGTATTATATCTTGTATACTGCCTAATGACATATCTTTCCTCCTTGTTTAATTCTAACAAAAATTCATTTACTATGTCAAATTATTCTTGTGTATTGACATAAAAAATATATTTTTCATAACTTAGAGTATGTTTACTTTGAGTTGTTGTTTTATTGTTAAAGATGAAGAAAAAGTATTGGAAAGAATTTTAAAAGTGGTGAAAGAATTTGCAGATGAAATTGTGGTTGTCGACACAGGCTCATCTGACAGCACTGTGGAAATTGCAAAAAAGTTCACCGATAAAGTTTTTAATTTTCCGTGGCAGGATGATTTTTCTAAGGCAAGAAATTTTGCTTTTTCTAAAGGTAGTTGTGAATACCTAATGTGGCTTGACGCTGATGATTTTATCTTTCCAAAAGATGTGGAGAAAATTAAAAAATTGAAGGCGAGCGAAAAGAATTTTGATGTGGCGTTTTTCAAATATGTGACCGGCTATGATGA
This sequence comes from uncultured Clostridia bacterium, assembly GCA_944364445.1. GTDB lineage: Bacteria > Bacillota > Clostridia > Christensenellales > UBA1242 > Caccovivens. The sequence goes on from CALVWC010000029.1 coordinate 3,921, forward strand.
AAAGTTTAAACCTACATTTATTTTTGAGCGTGAAAGAATTGTGAAAAACGACGGCACTTTCTTTTGGCAAGAGCCAGTGCATGAGGTCATCGTGCCACATGGCATCGCTTTAAGGCTGGACGTTAAAGTTTATCATATGAAAGAAGAGCGAGTTAGACCTAAAAGAAACCTTGAAATTTACGAGAAAAATTTGGGTAATCTATCTCCGCGTGCTACATTTTATTATGCACGCGAATTATATTACAACCATTTTTATGACAGAGCAATCGCCGAGTTTTCCAAATTTTTGAATATGCAAGGTGCATGGGTGGAAAATAAGATTGAAGCGTGTTTAAACATGAGTTATTGCTTTTTAAATTTAGGTGACACAGAGTCCGCCCTCAAAATTCTTTTCCAAAGTTTTGCTTATGACCTTCCGCGTGCAGAAATACTTTGTCAAATAGGGAATATATATTTTAATTCCGATTATCAAAAAGCGATCTACTATTTTTCACTTGCTCTCAAATGCAAAATGGATGTCGGCTCTGGCGCTTTCGTTTTACCTCTTTATTATGATTTCTATCCTTCCATTGAACTTTGCGTGCTTTACTATCGTTTGGGCGACTATAAAAAGTCGTATAAATTTCACAAGCGCACAAAGCGACTAAAGCCTAATCATCCCTCTGTCATCCACAATGAAAAGTTGTTTAATGATTTAAAATCTCAAAATTTAATTTAATTTTCTTGTTTTTTGCGTTTATATGTGGTAAAATATAACAGAATATATTTAAGGAGAATTAAATGGAAGAAAAAGTTATTAAACCACATCTTGTTAAACCTCTTTTAGAGCGCGTTGTTTACGAAAAATTGCAAAATCCACAAAATGGTGTTATGGTTAACATCAAACCTGAAGATGTTATTGATGTAAAGAAAATTAATGAGGAAATTGTTAGAGCAACTCTCACAAGAAGTTTAGTTATCACACCAAACTCCCTTTTGAAACTTGCTGTCACCATGAGTGTGGATATCCCTGTCGACTCCATCGAGTTTTCAAGGCTTCCAGACCCAAAGGACTATATCCGAAACAGTCAACCTGTGAGAATTATGCTGGGATATATCTCCAACCTTATCACAGAATTAACCATAAATTCTGCTGTTGGACCAATCGTCACTCCTCCAAACATGCAGGAATGAAGTAAAATTTTTAACGAGTTAAAAATTTTTGGAACTATCGTTCCACTCGCTTTTGCTCGCACTTCATTCTTTAAAAAATTAAACTTCATAACAGGCAAATTTAAAAGCACTCATTAAAGTGTAATTAATTGTGATACACAAAATTTAAACAGCAAAACGCTTTAAGTTAATTGCTCAAACAAATTATTTTAATATAACAAAAAGGTTTTAATTAAAACCTTTCGTGCGGATATAGTACATCGGTAGTATGCGGGCTTCCCAAGCTTGAGAGGTGGGTTCGACTCCCATTATCCGCTCCATATTGTGTTTTAAAGACTATACACATACTATATATTGTATAGCCTTTTAATTTTTTCTTAAAATATGACTCAATTTGTGAAAAAAGTTTCGTCAAAAGTTTCGTCAAACCTAGGGTATAAATCGCCATATAAATCAAGCAGTTTAGACTTTGGTATGTTTTCCTCGATGTGCGTGTAGATGTCATTTGTTGTGGTTATTGAAGCGTGCCCCAGTTGCATTTGCCTAAATTTATCCTTTGCTCCAAGAAAGTATAGGTTAGCAGAACAAGTGTGCCTCAAACAGTGCAAGCATTTGTTCGTTCCAATTTTCTTTAAGGCTTCGCCAATAATGTGTGTTGCATATTGACTTGAAAATTTAAACTTTCCTTTTGGAAGGTTTTGTTTAAGAAAATCAATGAAGCCTTGTGAAACATATACTTTTCTTTTAGCGTTTATCGTTTTTGTTCCGTTTATTTGAATGAAGTGTTTTGCTTCGTTCAAATCTTTTTGCATGTCAAAGTTAATGGCTTCGTCTCTTCTGCATCCAACAATCAAAAGAAACATGGCATAAACATACAAATTTGTTTTTTTGATTTCCTCCAAAAAGGCGACTTGCTCATCATAGGTTAACGATGACCTTATGTTCACATTTTTACGCTTTGGCTTTTCAAGCGGTAAAGTAATATCTTTTTTGATTATCCCAGTCACATATGCTTTTTGCAAAACTCTAACAACCTTTTGAAAAACTTTTTGCCTTAATCGTTCTTTATCGATTTTATCAATCATCACCTGTATTGATTCAGAGGTGAGTTTTGTTATAGCAATTTTATTAAAGTTTTTCAAAATATGTTGGCGGAGTGTCCTGTTCCATTCGTCTAGGGTAGATTTTTCATAGTTTTTATTTTTTATGTAATTATCAATGTAAAATTGAAAGTATTGAGCAAAGGTTCGAACCTTAGCGGAAATCTTTATAACATTTCTCACTTGTTTTGGTTCAATTCTTTCAATTTTTGTTAAAAGTTCACGGTAGGTGTTGGCAATAGCATAATATTTTAATCCATTCATTTGTTTGGAATATTCCCAACGACCGTCTGGTCTTCTATAACAATTTTTTCTCATAGTATCTGTTCCTCCTTCCTGGACAGATATTTTTGAGACTTTTGACTTTGTGTTATCAATAAGCAAAAATGGACCGTTCTTTTCCTTCCTGGATTTATCAAAGATTTCTATTTTTTCTAAGCACAGTCCTATTGCCTTTTGATGTTTTGCAATATTGCTTTGGTTTTTTGCAATTTCTTGCTGACTTTGTTCAATTTCATTGTTGTGGAGTTTAATTAACTCCATTTGTTTTTATATATTCTTCCATAGTGTTCTCCTTTTACCAATCCACATTTTCGTTCAGGATTGTCTTTTTATGTTTTTCAGTTTCTTTGTTCTTTGCTTTGATTCCAGCGATGTATGCTTCAACTCTGCCACAATCGTCTTCATCTAATGCAAGAATGTCATTGCAAAGTTGGCGTTGTAACATAGTCGCTTCTTTTTGCCTTGTTGGGTCATTTATTTGATGCCCAAGCAAATAGTCAACTGAACAATTAAAAAAATCTGCTAAATCAATTAATCTCGTTAGACTCGTCCCACTTTTTCCAGACTCGATATCTTGATAGCCTCTCAGAGTCATGTTCAAATAATTTGCTAATTCATTTTGTGTTTTTTTAGACTCTTTTCTTAATCTTCTTACAGTGCTTCCAAATACAAAATTTTGTTCATTAATGCCCATATTACCTCCTTTCACTATAAAATTTTAGATGATTTTTAAAAAATATGAAAAAAAATCGTGTTTTTAGTTGACTTTCGAAAAAAAATCGTGCTAGTATAAATATATAGCGAAGTTTTATCGTGTAAATAAGGGGGGGGAGAAATGCAAAAAAATCAAAAACCAAACGATGTGAAATGGCAGGAGTTCCTAGATTATTGCAAGGAACGCGGACTTCGTCCATGTGAACTGTCAAGTTTAAATAAATTCAAAGCCGAGGTTGGAGTAGGCGCTTAAATGCGTGCTATTTCGTAAACCGTCGGCTTTATTTTTTGGGAGGAGATTATGGAATATAAACCATTTCAAATTGCATTAGACCTTATCAGGTATGACAGTCGTATTATTCCTATGGCTAGGATTTACTACGCTGAACTAAAATCGCGTTGCATTTCAAGAAAAGGGTGCTTTAAAAACATTTCTCTTTTCGCAGACCTTTTTGGTGTGAGTTCGCGCCAAATAGAAAATTGGCATAACCAATTAATCTCGTATGGATATATTTATGACGAAATCAACAAAGAGTCAGGGCTTACATACACTTTTCCAAAAACTACGGCAGAACAAGATGTTGAAAATTTTAAGGCTCAGAATAAAAAGCCTATTAAGTTAAACATCGAATACACAACATCTGACGGCAGGGTTCTAAGAAATGCTAATGAAGCAAAGATGTATTTTCATGCAATAGTAGACTCTAAAACTAACTTGCCTGATTCAATCAAAAGCAAACTCAATATGTTTTTGAATGTTTTTGCAACATGCATTTTTGATGAGGAATACTTCAACAAGAAATATTCAAATAACTTTGTTGCCACAAAAGAGTTTTTTGAGTTTGCTTTGCAAAACATGACTATTGACGAAATTTATCCAATGATGTCTTACATTTTCAATGAAGATATTTATATCAAAATAAGGCGTCCAGATTATTACATTTTAACATGCATTTGCGATATGTTCAAGAGAGAGTATGCATCAAAAGCAAAGCATATTTACATGAAAGAAAAACGAAAGGAAATGAAGAAATTATGATAGCAGAAGAAAAGTTAGAATTGTTTGGTGTGATTGACGGTGAGGTTAATGTGGTTTTAGTCGGAAAGCAATCACGAGTTCCTTGTGCGAAACGACTTCGATGCCAGAAGCAACTTCATGAAAAAAAGTTTGCTTTGGAACTTCCAAATGGAACGATTATGCTTTTTAATCTACCAGAATTAAAAAAATTGATTAAGTAGGAGGGGGGATGAAAGAGATTAAGGCAAATTTGTTTGAAGAAAAAATCACGGGCGTGCTGTGTGAGTTCGAAAGTGAAACAGGCAAGTTAAAAGAGCGTCCGCGTATGGACGAGTATCGAGTGCAGATTAAGGCGTGTGATTCGGATAAGTGCGACTGGTCAACTTTGGCAGTGGTGCTTGAAGAACAAAACATGGTTATAACACTTGACCTTAACAGCCTACTCAAATTCATCGAAGAAACAAAGAGGAACGCGCTGTGAAAGGCTTAATTATATTCCTAGTAATCGCGATTCTCTGCCCTGGTCTAATCACTGGCGCGGTCTACTTAATTCAATTTTTAATCTCACTTTTTTAAGGAGGAAGGCATGAAGTTAAATTTACTTACAGTTATTTTAATCATTTTAGGTTTTGTTGCCTTAGTTGCGATTGGACTTTTAATCGCGGCGTCGGTGCAAGACATGACAATTATTGAAATGATTCAATCCTGGTTTAGCACAGGAAGTCAACCACCAGAAAATGTTGTTGAAGGAACGGTTGTTTCAATTAAGTGCCTAATTTGCTAATTTCGTGGAGGTTATATGGTAATTCAAAGAAAGAAGAATGGAATATTTTACATAGCGCTAATTTCCTTAGTGTTAATTCTTTCTTGCTTGTTATCTTGTTTAAGTTTCACTCCATATGTTGCCTCGGCACTTGCTGAAGGTGAGGAATATTCGCAAGTATTGGAAGATTTAGAGAAAGACGAGAATTTTGATAAGTCAAAATATCCTGAGAATTTAGCGAAATTAGAATTGCAAGTAATTCAAATTGCAGAAAGCGAAAACTCGGAGTTATTTGTGTATGTATATAATCCGTCTGCAAATGTTAAAGAATTGATTGCAACATCAATCAATATTTCTACAAGTAAAAATGAGGGTTTGTATTTAGCAGATGATGACGAGGGAAAGACCTACATAAATTATGATTTAACTTTGCTAAATTCTGACGGAGTGTTTTACAAGTATCTTGTTGAAGATTTCACTGTTAGCACTGATGAAATTAGATATTACAATATTTCAAACATCTATCGTGCTTTCGATTATTTAATCGATGAAACAGTTGAAGGGAATGAAATTAGCGAAGTTCCAAATCGAGTTGGAAAAGTTTTCACTGCTCAAACTTTGAATGGCGAAACAACCTATACATGCACAGAAGTTGAAACAATTGAAATCGTTAGTAAGTATGTTGGGTTTTTACGATATTACAATGGCTTTAAATTATATAACGAGTCATGCGATTCACATTTTGTTGCTTTTTCCACAGACAAGCCTATCGATAAACTTATTGAAGCAGAAGTGTATTTTGTTAGTCAAGAGGTTCTTCGAACTATATTTGTAGGAGCTGAAAATGTGGCTTATGGAGCAACGACCGAAAATTATGTCGCATTAAACTATACCGAAACAGTTAGCAATGACGCAAGTGGACTTTTTGGAAATAAATACACTTGGAATCGCATTGAAAAGGTAAGTGATTTTATTGCCAATGAAGATTTAACAAGCGAAGCTGAAGCACAACTTAGAAACAAAGAGTGGGTTTTAAGGTTTTACGAAACGACTTTTCAAGATTATGGTCTTGCAGGTGGAAAAACTCAAATTTACACTGAAGTCAGTGATGTTTCGATTTTACGATTAAAATTTGAAACCGACGGCGAAGTTTTTTCTCTTGGCGTTATTGATAACAAGCAAAGTGGTGACAACACACCTGATAATGTTGAGAAACCATGGTGGATATGGGCTCTTTTAATTGGAGTTTCAATTATAGGCTTAATTCTTTTAATAGCATTATTCCCTTCCGTGTTTGGAGCAATCTTTAAAGCAATTTGGCAAGTAATTGTGTGGATAGCAAAAGGTATTTGGTGGATAATTTCAGCACCATTTTCGGTGTTTAAAAAGGATAAAAAATAAGGAGGCGTGATGAAAAAGTTTGTCGGATATTTCATAATTATTTTGCTTTTTGTTGGCACAGGTCTTGGGATATTTTTTGGAATCGAATATGCCAAAAACGAAAAGTATATTCAAGAAAATTCATCCACAATCGAAGAAGTGGCTGATTTACGCAGTCAAATAAATGAATATCAGATAGAGATTGATGAAATAACTAATGAATTAACTCTTGCTTTAAATCAAAACGATATAGATAAGGATACTATTGCATCGTTAAACGAGGAATTGTTAAGTGTTAAAGATGAATTACAAGCAACTTCTGATGAATTGTCTATTGCGTATGAACAAATTTCTAGTAAAGACGATGAAATTTCTGAGTTGACTGAGCAGTATCAATCTTTAAATGAAACATTAACAGAAACTCAAACTCAAGTTGAAACTCTAAATGGTCAAATTGAAACTTTGTCTAATCAATTAGATGAGGCTTTGGCTCAAAATAGCCTTGATGAAGAAACCATTTCTTCACTTAATAGTCAAATTTCATCTTTAGAAATTGCAAATGATGATTTAGAGAGTCAAGTGGTTTCTTTAGGAAATGAAATTACTAGATTAGAGGCTGAACTTGAGGCTTATGAAAACATGAATTTAGATGATTATTATAAGGTTGAGTTTATCAATTCTGATAATGACAGTGTGGTTTCTTCTAGTTATGTTCTTCAAAATTCAAAACTTGTAATTCCTAATATGGAAAAGACAAATGACCGCTGGTGCTATGGTTGGGCAACAAGTGAAAATTCATCTGATATTGCTGATTTAAGTGAGTATTTTGTAAATTCTGATTGCACATTTTACTCTGTTATGGGCAATAACATTGATTTAGTGATTGAACATGATAATTCGTTCTTGTCTGGTAGTAATGAAACAGTGTATCGTTATGGTGAAGATTTAACAGTGGCAGATGTTTTAATTGTTGACTCTTCATTATCTGATGAATTAGAGTCTGGTGATGTTAGTTTTGAATTTGCAGAAGGTGTTTCGCTCACAACTCAATTAAAAGATTTACCAACTAAAAATTACACAATTCCAAATGTTAAGGATTTTACTGTTAAATATCTAGAATATGATTTGGTTTACCACTATGAACAATCTACTAAATATGCAGGGTATGTTTTAGGAGATAGTTTCAATGATGATTTTTTTGCAGGAATTGATAGTAATGAGCGTGTCCCATATTTTCAAAAATTTTCTCAATCAAATATTACTTTTACAGTTAGTGCTGGACCTCGTATAGATGATTATGTTGAAGAAGTGACTATTACTGACCTTCAAAATACTGCGGAAGTAAACTTTAAATATATAGAACAAGGTAGTAGAAAATATGCTGTTTATGAAATAGCACCTTTTGAAAATTTTGACATTATTGTTGCATTTGGAATTAGGCTGGACGGAGACTATGCTTATAAATGTGGAATAAGCATTTATGGTGAAAATTACGATTATAGTAATTGTTATATTTCTGGATTAACTTTTGATTTACTCTTAGAGAATTCATATGTTTCATATTTGGACGCATTTGTAGATGAAGATTATTGGATAGTAGAGAGTTGATAATTTAATATGTCAATAGATAAATGAAAATTTTTCATAGGAGGTTAAAAAAAATGAAAAATGGATTAATTTTAAGTTTGGGAGTGATTACAGGCTTAGTGACTGCCTTCGATGGTGGCATGATACTTGCCAACGAAATGGTTGGTGACAAGCAGTATTCTGAGGCGGAGTTCCAAGAATACGGCGAACAGCAACGCGAGGAGGGCTACAACGAGGGCTTGACCGTCAATGTCGGCTATTCCGAAGAGGACTTGCAAAATGCGTATAATGAGGGATTAAATTCTGGCATTTCACAGTCTGAAGAAACAATTTCAAATTTAAACGAACTTATTGACTTTCTTGCAGGTGGTGTTAGTGTTAATGCTACTTACGGAAATATTGAATTTATTTCAAGTAGATATGAAAGTGTTGAAGGTTTATGGACGCACAACACGGAAACTGGCGAGTATAAAAAAATTATTTCTTCTGGAACTAGTTTTAGATGTATGGAACGAAATAATGATAACACTTTAGTTTTAATCACTGGAGACTCAAATTCTACAACACAAGGTGGCTATGTTTATAATCTTGAAACTGGTCAAGTTGTGATGTTTTCAGAAACTGGCCAATGGGAATTAAGGCCATGCAATGATGATAGTCCTAATTTTTTTCTTATGGGACCAAGTGGAACTTTTAATGAAGATTTGAAAGGCGAAGGTATTTATTATTTTAACAGTGAAGAAATGCTAGCAGAGCAAATTATTTCTACTGGTAAAAATTGGTATGATATAGGGGGATATGAAAATCAAGAAGGGCATCTTTTATATTATTTTTCGTCATCCTCTCCAAACGAGTTAGGTTTGTATGCTTATGACACTACTTCAAAGGGATTAATCACTGTTGCTTCTGAAGGCTATAATTACAGCAATTCATTTTTTCAAACTTTAGCAGATAAACAGGTTATCACTTGTTCATTAGGTCTTGTGGAAATTAACGATGACAAAACAGTTAATGTGTTAATATCAAATGAAACTGGTGATGATTACAATTATTATGAAGTATCAGATAATATGGTTTCAGATAATTTTAATAATCTTTATCGCTATAATACTGAAACTGAAACATTTAAACAAATTGATTTTGGTGTATCTTCAGTGACTGATATGCAATTTGAGGTAGGCGTTTATTATATCTTAAATAACGAAGAAAGTAAATTTGTTATTTATTCAGTTTCTGAGGATGAAGTGTTTACGGTTAACCTTGAAGAAAATATGATATTTCAAGGTGACGTTATTGATTATAACTTTGGTGACGAGGGGAATTATATTACACTCTATGGATTACCAAGCGGTGAGTCTGGAATGTTTAAAACATATCATATAGACATTGATGCAGGCACAATTGAAGAAGTTGTGGAATAGAAAAGCGTTGGTGGGGACTTTAACACTACCCACCGCCAGAGATGTGATGTCACGAGGATGACCGCTCACATCTTGCC
>CALVWC010000030.1 GCA_944364445.1 uncultured Clostridia bacterium
CGTTTTCGAAACAAGTTCGAAAAGCATCGCTTTTTCGCTTGTTTTTTTGTTTCACGACCAAACGCAACTCGCGCTACGCTGGCGAGTTGGTCGTGACTTAAAGAGGTTTTAATTATAGTGGAATCGAACGGGCGGTAAAGAAAAGTTGCCTGTGTGCAAGTTTTCTCCGCCCCGGCGTGAAAGCGGAACGACTTGACTTGACGGGCTATCCGCGGAGCGATTCCCCTCGAGATCACCAAAAAAACTGCGCTTTTGCTCGTTTTCGAAACAAGTTCGAAAAGCATCGCTTTTTCGCTTGTTTTTTTGTTTCACGACCAAACGCAACTCGCGCTACTCTGGCGAGTTGACTTACGAGGTTTTGATTGATATATTAGGACAGACACCAACATCGTTTAACGCGGGCACGGAAAACAAGTTTCCTAACCGCTACTATGTTGGTTTCTCCGCCTAGTCCTCTTTCCTTATGGTTTAAATTTATGTTTTAGTTAAAGATTTTCACTTTTTTAAATAAGTTTAATAAGCCCAAATGTTGTTTTGCTGACGATATTGGAAATGTTTTTGGAAACAAGGTATAAACCATTTTCCTTTCCTGCCTTTTCACTGCAAATAATACCCACTGACTTTTTCAAAATTCCAGATTTCAAATCCTCAGCTGTTTTTGCTGTGTCAATATATTCTTGAAATTCGCAATTTGGAAAGTTCAATTTTAAATATCTTTCACATTGTTTTAATGCATGTGGATGAGAAACTATCACTTTTAAATTTTTTGAAGACTTTTCATCAAAAGCAAAAAGACAATGGTTGATTTTCATTTCTATTGTGTCAATAATTTCAAAAAAATTAGACTTTAAAATTTTCTCACTTTCTTCAACCGTTCCAGAAATATTATTTTTTAAAGCAATCACTCCAAAATCAATCTTTCTATTTATCAAAGAATTTGCAACATTTTTTGAAGTGACAAGTGGAAGTTTTTCACTCTTAATTTTTATTTTTTTTATAAATTCATCAGTAGCATAATCATTAAAGCTGTTTTTTATGCCTTGAAACCCAATAATCATTTTTAATCCTTATTAAACCTTAAATTTATTTTAAATTTCAAATCAATCCATTGTCATTTTACATTAATTTATTTTTAAATAACCACAAATTATGGGTAATAATATAATCCACTAAAATGATAGTGGATTATTTAATTCAAACTATTTATCTTTTGGATTTTTAGCATTTTTTCCTACATTTATTTTACCACGGAGACGGTTCTCAAGGGATTTTTCACATTCTTCATTACGGAGACGGTTCTCAAGGGATTTTTCACATGCTTCTTGTTGCTTTTTTAAAGCTTCGATTAATAACGGAGCTTTTTCAATTTCTTCTTCTAAGTTCTTTATTCGAGCTTTTAAACCTAAAAAATTATTAGCATCCTTTTTTAATTGTTCTTTTAAAACTTTTTTTTCATAAGGTAAGCCTTCTAACCTCTTAATTTCTTTTTTTATTTCATCTATTTTGTTATATAAATCTAACGTTTTTTCTATTCCTTTTGACTTAGAATTACTTTTTTTAAAATCATTTTTATTCATATTTCATTCTCCTTTTCTATTATCTTTACAACTTGAATATATTTTATCATAAAACTTTATGAAAGTCAATATTATTCTTATAATTTTTTTAATTATAAATATTAATTGATTTAACGATATTCTTTTTTCAAAGCGTTTCGAGCAACGGCACATGCAAAGATGTTGTTAGCATATTTTGAAAGAATTTTTGCACAGGTATTTAAAGTGGCGCAGGTGGTTATGATGTCATCCACAATCAAAACATTTTTGTTTTTAACAAGTTCTTTGTTTTTTAATTTAAAAACGCTTAAAAGATTTTTTTGTCTTTCAAGATAGTTTAAAGTTTTTTGCGATTTTGTTTCAGAAATTTTTTCCAAGGTTTCAAAGCAGGGCAAGTTTAAAATTTTGGCAAGATTTTCGGCGAGAAGTTTTGATTGATTGAAACTTCTTTCTTTTTCTTTTGCTATTGTCATTGGCACATAGGTTATAAGGTCAATTTTCCAGTCCTTTATTTCTTTGGCAATAATTATTGCATAGCTTTTGGCAAGATACCGCTTATTGTTAGATTTATATGAAAGTAAACTTTTCCTTACTAATTCTTTATATAAAAAGGGTGTTCTTGCCTTTTTAAAATATCGCTTGTTCTTTTGGCAGTGGTCGCAAATAACCGCTTCATTTAAAATTGGTTCATCGCAAATTAAACATCTTTTTCCATTATTTTTTGGTGAAATTTTTTCACAACAAAAACAATAAGGTTTTTCATAAAATGAATTTATATCGCGACCGCAAAAAATACATTTAATATCGTCTGGAAAAATTAAATTATTAAAAAAAATTGATATTTTCTTAAAAATATCATATTTTTTACGTTTTTTTTGAGTTTTTTCCTTATTTTTTAATGGATTTTTCATTTTTATTTATTTTTCATGAGTCTTTGGCGGACAATTTCATAAACCACAATTCCAGCCGAAACACTGGCGTTAAGTGAGTTTACTTTGCCAAAAAGTGGGAGAGAAATAACGTCGTCGCAATATGCTTTTATACTTTGTTTTGTTCCTTTGCCTTCAGAGCCAATGACTATGCCGATTTTTCCAGTGAGGTCTGTTTTGTAAATATCCTTGCCACCAATTTCAGCAGAATATATCCAAAGTCCATTGTCTTTTAGTGTGTCAATCGCTTCTTTCAAATTTGTGACGCGAGCAATTTTCATGTTGCTGACAGCGCCAGCACTTGTTCTTATCACAGTTTCATTAACTTGGCATGCACGCATTTTTGGAAGGATAATTCCATGCACGCCAGCACATTCGCAGGAACGAATGATTGCACCAAGGTTATGCGGGTCTTCAATGCCGTCGAGAAGCACAACAAAAGCATCCTCATTTTTCTCTTTGGCAAAATTCAAAATGTCATCAACTTCGCAGTAAGAAAAATCCACAGTTTCAGCAATATATCCTTGATGATGTGAGGTGACTGAAATTTTGTCTAAAACATTTTTTGGCACAAACTCACACTTAATTTTCATACTTTTTGCCTCTCGGATGATTTCGTCTTTGCGAGAGGCGTAGTTCTTGTCGATGTAAATTTTATTTATCGTTTTTTCGCTTTTAAGAGCCTCTAAAACCTGATTTCTTCCTTCAATATTCATATTTCCTCACTAACTGAAATTTTTAAGATTTCTTCCAATCTTTCCTCTTGCTTTGTTAGATATAAAAAACCAATAAGTGCTTCAAAAGCGGTGGCTTTTTTATATTCTTCCTCATTAAAATTTTTCGCCTTGTGCTTAGACTTTGCGTTTCTTGCGCGTCTGACAATTTCGCTTTCTTCTTGCGTTAGCATTGGCAAAAGTTTTTCCAGCACTTCCTTTTGATGTTTGGCATTACAAAACTTTTTTGCTTTAAGGTGATAATTATTTAAATTTGAAATTCCACCTTTAACAACAAATTCGCGCACAAAAAGCGTATGCACGCCGTCGCCAACAAACGCCAAGGCGAGAGGGGAGAGGTTTATTAGTTCTTCCATATTGTTCCTTTTTTATAGCCCTCAATTTTTTATGCTTTTGTTTAAAAATATTATTTTTTAGCAAAAGAGGGAATTATTTTTTAAGATATCAAAAATATAATTTTACCACATTCAACCACCACTTACATACTCTAAACAATTTTTGATTTTGCGAGGTTTTGATGTGCGAGTATAGAGGATTGGGATGGAAAACCAACGTAGTAGCCGTTAGGGAAGACACTCATTCCCGTGTCGGCGTTAAGCGAAGTTGGCGTCCGCACCAATTTAGTTGTTGAAACGGAAAAGCACAACATCGCCGTCTTGCATCACATAGTCTTTGCCTTCCATTCTCACTTTACCCTTTTCTTTTGCACGCAAGAACGAGCCTGCTTCCACGAGGTCGTTGTAAGATACAATTTCTGCTTTAATGAAACCTTTTTCAAAGTCAGAGTGAATTTTTCCAGCGGCCTGTGGTGCTTTTGTGCCTTTATGAATGGTCCACGCGCGCACTTCTTTTTCACCAGCCGTGAGATAACTCATAAGCCCAAGAAGGTCATAACTTGCCACAACAAGTTTCTCAAGTCCTGACGATTTAATGCCAAGTTCATCTTTAAACATCTGCCTTTCGTCAACATCAAGTTTGGCAATTTCTTCTTCAATTTTGGTGCAGAGGGTGACAACTTTTGCTTTTTCTTTTTCCGCCACTTTTTTCACTTCTTCCACAAATTTATTTGTTTCTTTCGCCAAATCTTCTTCGCCTATGTTGGCAACATAAATAACTGGCTTCATGGTTAAAAGTGCAAAATTTTTCAAGATTTTTTCTTCATCCTCAGAATAATTTAAAAATCTTGCTTGACCGCCTTTTTCCAGCACCTCTTTAATTCTTTTCATAACTTCAACCGTTGTCAGCAAGGTTTTGTCGCCAGTTTGCTTTGAAAGTTTGGCATTTTTTTCAATCACCTTTTCCACTTGCTCAAGGTCTGAAAGTGCCAATTCCATTTCAATGGTTTCAATGTCGCGCACAGGATTAATTGAGCCTGAAACATGGATGATTTTGTCGTTTTCAAAACATCTAACAACGTGCACAATGGCGTCAACTTCGCGGATATGACTTAAAAATTTGTTGCCAAGCCCTTCGCCGTGACTTGCACCAGCCACAAGCCCAGCGATATCCACAAATTCAATGCTTGCAGGTGTAATTTTTTGTGTGTTATACATTTTCCCCAAAACATTCAACCTTTCATCTAGCACATCCACCACGCCGATGTTTGGTTCGATTGTGCAGAAAGGATAATTTGCGCTTTCTGCACCAGCGTCAGTTATTGCATTAAACAAGGAACTTTTTCCCACATTAGGAAGTCCCACAACTCCAATTTTCATAAACACTCCAAGTTTGTAAAATTAATAAATTTTTGTTTATCTATGATATTATATCAAATATAAAAAGTTTTTTCAATTAAAGTGGTGAAAAATTATAAGTTTTTAATATTTTAATTAAACTTTTTGCTTTTTTCATTCTAACATCGTTAAAAAAGGAAGTGGTGTTCCACTTCCTATTTATTTAATTCGCCCTTGTCGTTGCTTTGGTTGCTTGTTGCTTTCTCTTGGTTGTTTTCTTTATTAATTCCATCATTTGTTTTGCCTTCTTTTTGTTCATTTTCAACAATTTTGCGAAGGTTATCGAAAGCACTCTTAATTTTTGAATTGTTGTAAGAGTCACCCATTTGTTTCTTAATCTCTTTCTCTTTTGCTTCGATAGCTTTATTAATATCGGTAAAAGAGTCTTTTTTCTGTTGTTGCTCTTGTTCTTTCTTTTGTTGCTCTTCTTTCTTTACTTCTTCTTGCTTTTTCTCTTGTTCTTCTTTCTTTACTTCTTCTTGCTTTTTCTCTTGTTCTTCTTGTTTCTTCTGTTCTTCTTGTTTCTTCTCGTCTTGTCCTTGTTTCCCTTGTTTCTTTTGTTGTTCTTGCTTTACTTTTTCAGCACGATTAATAATATCTTGTGCGAAATTTCTAAGATCATTTTGCATCACAACCGCTTTTGTTTCCTCTTGTGCTTTATGTTTAGATATAGATATTTTACTTTTTTCAATATTACCTTCAAGCTGTTCCATAGCTTTTTTGGATGGACCAGTGTTTTTCCACCTGTCGTCTAAGGCGTAATTATTTTCCATGTCTTCTGGTCTAAGTCCATATTCCATTTGTTTCGCAGTTTTGACTGCTTTTTGCAAAGTTTCCTTTCGTTTTTTCAAAGCTTCGATTTGTTTTTCCACTTTGGTTTTTGCTTCTGTTCGCTCGAGTTCTGGAACCAAACCTCTTACAACAGCGTCAACAGTCAGTTCAGATTGAATTTTTGCTTTATCGTCTTTAAGAGTGGAAATTTTTGAATTATGTTCAGCAATTTTATCATCAAGTTCCGCACATTTTTTGTCAAGAATTTCTTTGGCTTTTGCCTCAGTTTCTTTGGCAATAACTAAGTCTTCCTTAAACATATTAATAATTTCAGCACGATTTGCTTGATATTTTTGTAATTCTTGCTTTTCGTAATTTGTTTGATTTACAAATTTTATATATGCTTGATTTATGTTGTATATATCTCCTGAGAATAAATCGTTATATGTGTTGCCGTATTTTTCTTGAATTGTTTTTAAAGTTTCTTGTTTTAATTTTTCAATTTCTTCTTCAGAAAGATCTGGATTTTTTAATATTGAGTCAACATTTTTTTGCAAGGTTGTTAATTCATCTTGTTGGCGTCGATAGTTTTCAATGCGTGCTTCAGAATCTTTAATGTCTTTATTAATGTTTGCCACCAATGTGTTTGCTTTTTTATATTCTTCTTCTTGTGCTATTTTTTCATTTCTTAATTTAGAAATTTCCTCTTCTTCGCTTTTAATTTGATTGTCAATTTCAGCAATTTTTTGTTGTTTTTCTTGGCGCTCTTCATCTGTCAAAACTTTGCCGTTGCCATTTTGTAAAACGGCAAGTTCTTGCTCAAGTTGTGGCAAAATTTGGTCAATGCTTTCAATTTCTTGTTGATATCTTGCTTTGTCACTTTCAAGTCTTTCAAGTTTTGATTCTCTTTCAAGTTGCCTATCTTCTTTTTCAAGTTCTTTTCTTCTTGCACGCGCATCCATTGCTTTTGCAAGAGGAGTGTTTCCCCAATTCCATGGTTTTGTGTAAAGAACAGCAGAAGTTGCAAAGCCAGCGATCGCAAATGGTGCAAGAAATGGAATGAAAACACTTAGTGCTGTTAAGAGAGCGGAAACTCCTAAGAAACTTGCCCAAATTTTTTCTTCGTTAACAGGTCCTGGTGCTGTTGACATTCCACCACCGCCAGAGCCACCTTTATCTTTTGAAGGTTTTGGTTTAGGTTTAGGTTGAGGATCAGGTTGAGGCACAGGTTGAGGCACAGGCTCAGGTACAGGCTCAGGCACAGGCTCAGGTACAGGTTCTGTATCGTCTTTATGATGTACGCCAGACTCAAAATATGGATCTTGCATTCCGTCAATTTTAGGATCAGTAAAATATATTTCAGGTTCAGGTACAGGTTCTGTTTTTTTCTCAGTATCATCGGAAGGATCAGGAGGAGTTGGCACTTTATCTTTGCCAGGAAGTTCTTTTTGAGCATTTTCATCCGCATCGTCTTTAGAAGGCGTTTCATTAGTTGGAGTTTCCACCAAACCGCTCTGATTATCTTCTTCAAGTTCGGTAAGAGGTATGCCATCAATAACATGAACATTTTGCTTGCTTCCGTCTGAATTTTCCACAATAATATCGTCAATAATTTGAGCACCAGCAACATATGCACCATCAATTGTGGTTTCGGAATCAAAATTTTCTTTCTTTTTGTTTAAGTCGTTATCTTGTTTTGGCTCAACTTGATTATTTTCTTGAATTTCACGATTTTCTTGATTTTCTAAATCGCTGGTTTCTTCTGGAGTATATTGCTCGAAAACAGAGTTATCAAATGTTGCATCTGGCAATTGGGTTGTTGCATTATATCTTTCATCCTCAACTAACACCTCAGGCTCTTTTTCTTCCACAAATTCGTTGCCTTTTTCGGTGCGTTTAACAACTGCAATCTCGGAATAAGAATAAATTTTTGCTTCATCATAGCGGTCGATGTTAGTGCCTTCAAATTTCTTGAACACATCTGCATATTCCTTTTCCTTGCTTTCAAGAAATTTTTGCACAATTTTGCCAGTGCCTTTAAGGTCCATATTCAAACTACAATACTTGTTTCCAGCATGAAGTTTAAGTGAAAGGTTGTTGTTTTCAAAATTCATACCTCTCACTTCGTAGTATTTTCCAACTTGTTTTCTTCCGTTCACTTCCAAATTGAAATAACAATATAGTTTGCCGTCTTTTTCGGCAATATTTAGCCACTCTGTGCTGGTCTTTTTGTCCTTTGGTACACGAATAGGAAGTGAGGTGATTGCAAGCGCGCCATAATTTTTTGTGATTGGTTGAACGCGCTTGATGTTGTCTAAAATATTGTTTGTTTTGATTGTTTGGTTCATTCTTATGCGGGCGTTTTGTGTGGCGGCGATGAGAAGTGCTTGCATTGTGGCACTTTCAAATTTCATACCTTCACCCAAATTGCAAGTGTTGTCATTTCCTAAGGCTCTTTCTAAGAATTTGTTGGAAACTGACACGTCAAGAGGATAGTCTGTGTTTCTGAAAACGCTGTTTCCGTTTTCTTTGTCAACAATCTGCATACCTAAAGCAGAAAGCAGACAGGAGAAATCTTCGCCATTCGTGCTTTTCACTTGCACATCAAGTTTTTTATCTAAAACGATTTTGCTTATTTCCACGTCTTTTCCGTGATATTTAGCGTATTTTCCCTCTTTGTCAATCGCTTTAAAAAATTCTTCGCCAAAGTGAAGATAGGTCTTCCCATTTTTCTCATAGAAACTTGCAATCAATTTGCCATTTTTGTGAAATTTTAAAAGGTAGTCATTAGAGTCGCTGGAATAGAGATATTGTTCTCCTCTTTCCGTAAACTTAACATTAGCACTTTCAAGTTTAATACTTTGAGAAACCTTAACAACTCTTTTTTCACCTCTTATTGTTTTCACATCTTTTTCAACTTCTTGTGAAGCATTTCTCACGCGAGAAATAGGGCTATCAAGATTAGATTTTTTTGCCATAAAATCCTCCATTTGTATTATTATAACAAACTTTGCATAAATTGTCAAATATTGTCTAAATTTAATTAAACTTGGACTAATATTTTTAAGTATGTGTAAAATGTGGATAAAATTAAGATAAATAGTTGAAATTTTTTTTGATTTTTGGTAAAATACCATAGATTAATTGTAGATAATTAAAATTGAGGTTAATATGGGACTTTTTGGAAACGAAAACAAATCGCAAGTTAAAAAATTAAAAAAGATTGCTGACAAGGTTGTGGCACTTGAAGAAAAATATCGTGCGTATTCTGACGATGAACTTAAAAATTGCACCGAGGATTTTAAAGCGAGATATAAAAATGGCGAAAGTTTGATGGACCTTCTTCCAGAGGCTTATGCGGTTATGCGTGAGGCGTCGGACAGAGTTTTGAAGATGCGTCACTTCTATGTGCAGATTTTGGGAGGTATTGCGCTTCACCAAGGGCGTATTGCTGAAATGGCAACTGGTGAAGGTAAAACCCTTGTGGCAACTCTTCCTGCATATCTTAACGCCATAACTGGCAAAGGTGTGCATGTTGTGACTGTGAATGAATACTTAACCAAGCGTGACGCTGAATGGATGGGCAAGGTATATCGTTTTCTTGGCTTAACTGTTGGGGTGGCGGTTTCTGGTATGCCAGAAGCGGAAAAACGCAAGGCTTATGCGTGCGACATCACTTATTGCACCAACAACGAACTTGGATTTGACTATCTTCGTGACAACATGGCAATAAGCAAAAATCAGCGGGTGCAACGCGGGCATAATTTTGCCATTGTCGATGAAGTGGACTCTATTTTGATTGATGAAGCAAGAACACCTCTCATTATTTCTGGACGCGGAATGAAGTCCAGTGAACAATATATTTCCGCCCAAAAGTTTGTTAAAACTTTAAATAGCGATGATTATGAAATCGATGAAAAAACAAAACAAATAAACTTGACCGAAAGCGGAATTGATAAGGCGGAAAGATATTTTAAACTTGATAACCTTTCCGACATCGACAACTTGGAATTAAACCATCACATAAATAATGCCATGAAGGCAAACTTCACTATGCATCGCGATGAAAACTATATCGTCAAAGACGGCGAAGTTATTATTGTTGACGAATTCACTGGGCGTTTGATGCAAGGAAGAAGATATTCCGACGGACTCCACCAAGCGATTGAAGCAAAGGAAGGCGTTAACATTAAAGATGAAAACAAAACTCTTGCCACAATCACCTTTCAAAACTATTTCCGCTTATACGACAAACTTTCTGGCATGACAGGAACGGCAAAAACGGAAGAAGGGGAATTTAGAGCAATCTATAAACTTGACGTTGTCACCATTCCGCCAAACTTGCCAAACATAAGACAGGACGAGCCAGACATCATCTTTTCCACAGAGCGCGGAAAAATTAGGGCGATTGTGGAAGAGATTAAACGCCATCATGCAACTGGTCAACCAATTTTGGTTGGCACTGTGACCATTGATAAAAGTGAACTCATTTCCAAGGCGCTTAAAGAGGCAAAAATTAAGCATAATGTTTTGAACGCAAAAAATCACGAAATGGAAAGTCAAATTGTGGCTCAGGCAGGAAGAAAAGGCGCTGTGACCATTGCCACCAACATGGCAGGGCGCGGAACGGATATTTTGTTGGGCGGAAATCCTGAATTTATGGCAAAAAAGAAGATGCGTGAAGAAAATTTCACAGAAGAGCAAATTTCCTACGCCAACTCTTTTAACACGGTGGAAGACGAGGAACTTAAAAAAGCAAGAGAGCGATATAACACGCTTTACAGCGAGTTCAAAAAGATAACTGATGCAGAAAAAGAGGAAGTTAAAAGCGTGGGCGGGCTTCACATCATCGGCACTGAAAGGCATGAGTCACGAAGAATTGACAACCAACTTCGTGGGCGTGCTTCTCGTCAAGGCGACCCAGGGTCATCGGTTTTCTTCATTTCCTTTGAGGACGATTTAATTAAGCGTTTTGCTGGTGAAAAATTTAAAAAACTTGCCACATTCTTTAGGTTGGAAGAAGACACGCCAATTCAACTTAAAATCATGTCAAGACAGATTGAATCGGCACAAAAGAAAATTGAAATGCAAAATTTCGCCATAAGAAAAACCGTTTTGCAATTCGACGATGTTTTGAATGCACAAAGAGGAATTATCTATGACCAACGCAACAGCGTTTTAGACGGCAAAAGCGTGCATGACCAAATCATGAATATGCTTCCACACCTTGTGAATATCTATGTCAACCGTTGCGTCGACCCTGAAAAGCCATATTTTGATTGGGATTATGAAAAAATCAACAAAGAACTGGAAAATGGGCTTTTAGAAAAAGGGAAAAATATTATCACAGAAGAACTTTGCGAAGGTTTTGACATCGACGATTTCAGCGAAAAGGTTTTGGAACTTGTGAAATCTAGGTATGAAAATCGTATGCAGGAGGCTGGCAAACTTGGTATCATTTTTGAAGAGATTGAAAAGTTTGTGCTTTTAAGAGTTGTTGACTCCAACTGGATGAACCACATTGATGATATGCAAATCATGAAAAACGAGATTTTTGCGCGTGGATTTGGCAATCAAGACCCAATTTTAGCATATAAGAAAGATGGTTTTGAAATGTTTGACAAAATGATTGACAGAATTAAAGAAACCACTTGTTTAATGCTTTTGAATATGAATATTGAAGTTAGACGACCAGAACCAAAACCAAGCAATCTTAAAAACACCGAAGCTAAAAAATATGAACCAGCCGAAAGACCAGAGGAGAGAAAAATTCAAAAAACTGTTGTTAACACCACTAAAAAGGTGGGCAGAAATGACCCATGTCCTTGTGGAAGTGGAAAAAAGTATAAAAATTGCTGTGGAAAAGCGTAAAAAAATATGCACAAAACCTGTGCATATTTTTTAATGAAAAGATTTATTAATTATAAATGAAAAGTTTTAGATTTTTAATGATTATTTTATCAATTAAACATTATATTTTTTCTTAAATTTTTCAACATTACCACTTGAGTCAACAATTTTCTTCTTGCCAGTGTAGAATGGGTGGCACTTATTGCAAATATCAATTTTCAAAGTGTCGCCTTTCACGCAAGAACCTGTTTTGAAAGTGTTTCCACATGCGCACACAACGGTCACTTCATGGTAATCTGGATGTATTTTTTCTTTCATATTCCTCTCCTTTTAGTCACCAATGTATGGAAGTAATGCCATGTTTCTTGCTCTTTTAATAGCGTTTGCAAGTTCTCTTTGATGATAAGAGCAAACACCAGTTTGGCGTCTTGGCAAAATTTTACCTTTTTCTGTGACATATTTTCTTATTTTTGCAACATCTTTATAGTCGATTGTTTTTTCGCCAGCCACGCAAAAAGCGCAAACTTTTTTCTTAGAAGGCTTGCGATATTTTTTAACAACCTTTTCTTCGGTTTTAACTTCGCTCATAATCTCTCCTTTTTAATTTTTAAAATGGCAAACTGTCATCTTCAATTTCTTCAAGTTCTGCGGTCTGTTTTTGTTGAGGTTGTGCTTTTGGTGCGTCAACATCATCTTGCGTGTCGCCACCGCGTGCAGAGTTAATAAATTCCACTTCTTCTGCCACGATGTCGGTTGTGTAGCGCTTTTGACCATCAGCAGTTTCATAGGTTGAGGTTTGAAGCCTTCCAACAACAGCACACTTAGAACCTTTCTTCAAAAATTTATGGCAATTTTCTGCCTGATTTCTCCAAACAACAATGTTAAAAAAGTCTGCTCCTCTTTCGCCGTCGGCATTAGCAAATCTTCTTGAAACGGCGATGGAAAATCTGCAAATTGAAACACCGCTGTTGGTTTGGGTTAATTCTGGATCTCTTGTTAAGTTTCCAAGTAAAATCACTTTGTTCATAATTTTCTCCTATTTTCTAACAAACATTTGACGAACGCTGCCATCAGTGATGTTCATAAGTTTGTTCATTGCGTCAACTTCTTCAGGACTCATGGTGATGTTAAAAATCACATAGAAACCTTCGTTTTTGAAGTTGATTGGATAAGCAAACTTTTTCATACCAAGTTTTTCAACGCCTTCAATGGTGCCTTTGTGAGCTTCAACATACGCTTTAAATCTTGCGATAAGTTCTTCTCTCTTCTCTTCGCTGACATCAGAAGCGATGATAAACATAAGTTCATACTTATTCATCTTAATACCTCCTTTTGGACTAATGGTTTTTGTTTTTCACAAAAACAAGGACAGCATTTCTACTGCTTTTGGCATTTTAGCACATATTGGCACATTTGTCAAGTGTTTAAAAACAATTTATTTATTTTAATATTTAGGTTTATAGATAAAAACATAAAGAATTTAAAATCATGAAGTTGTGCATAAAAATTATAAATAAACGAAAGTTTGGCAATAATTTTAGCATGAAAATGAC
>CALVWC010000031.1 GCA_944364445.1 uncultured Clostridia bacterium
GGATGCCGATTTTCAGTAAGGGGATAAATGTTTAATAAAGAAGAGTTTATTCAAGATATAGATAAAAAGAAAAAAGAGGAAACGAAGTCGATTGCACTATACTTAACAACTCACATAACCTTATATATAGTGCTAATCTTTTTCCTTATCTTTTTTGTTTGGTACACTGTCTTTTCAGTCACGCATAGATATTACATCGTGGAAGGCGCGTCCATGCAACCATATCTTAACAACGGAATTCCTGCAACTGATCAAAGTTCTTCTAAAGACGCAGCGTATGTCAATCTTAATGGCAAAATTGAAGTCTATGATGTTGTTGTGGTTGAGGGTGTTTCTCAAAAATCTCCAAGCATAATTAAGCGCGTTGTTGCAGAAGAGGGCGACTTTGTTTCGATTGCAAAAAGCGGAAATAGTTTCTATTTATATAGGATAGACGCAGAAGATATAACGCTTAACGAAAATAGTGAATACACAAGTATGATTTCAGATGAAAATGCTATTGTTTATGAAAATGAAAGAAACACTGGCTATGAAATAAGGTATGAAGATTGGAACAGTGTGGATGAAAGAATTTACAACGGCGTTTATTATGACTCAGGTTTTTTCTCTCAATTTATTCAAGGTTATATAAATGGAAATGACACTTTTTCCTATTATGTTTCCAGCGACGATTTAATATATGTTCAAGTGCCAGAAAACTCAACTTTCTGTTTAGGCGACAATCGTGCTCATTCCAGCGACTCGCGCACTTATGGTTTTATCTCATACGATAACATCGTTGGCGATGTGGAAATCACAGTCTATAACTATTCCTTTGTCAATCGAGTTTGGGAAGTTATTAAATATTACTATAAACAAGTGGAAGAATTTTTTGCAAGATAGTGAAAATTGTTTGGAAATTTAAAACTTTTGTGATATTATAATACCAAGCAAATATTGCTATACAAATCACAAAAAGGAGAAGAATATGAATAAAGGTGATTTCATTAAGGCAGTTGCTGAAAAAGCAAATTGCACTCAAAAAGACGCAGGAATTGTTTTTGATTCAATGGTAGACACAATTATCAGCGTTCTTAAAGGTGGGGATAAAATTGTTATTCCTGGATTTGGTTCTTTTGAACTTGTTAAAAAGGCTGCAACAACAAAAATGAACCCACTCACAAAGAAAACTGTTAAGGTTGCTGCTTGCAAAGTTCCAAAATTTAAATTTGGCAAAAGTTTCAAGGCGATTTTTAACGCATAATAAAAAAGCACCAATTTTGGTGCTTTTTTTCATTCACTATCTATGTCTTCCATATTTATGATGACATAGCCTTGTTGAAGAGAACATAGTGGGCATATTTTAAAGCTTTCTTTTGCCTCTTCCACATATCCGCAGTTAGAGCATTTCCATTTTGTGACATGGTCGCGCTTATACATCGAGTGGCTTTTATATAGATTTCCTAAATACTGAAGCATTTTGTGGTGGGTTTCTTCCACTCTTGCCACCATTTCAAAACTTTTGCCAATGTCATTAAAACCTTCGTCATAGGCAATTTTAGCAAAGGAAGGGTAGATGTTTTTCGCTTCCGAAAGTTCTATTAACGCCTCACCAAGAAGAGAAGTTTTAAGTTCTGGCGACTCAAACGGATAGCCTGCCTCAATGGCGATATTCTTTGCTCCACCATTTGATTTTTCAATGATGTAGTCATAAAAAACCTTGGCGTGCGCCATTTCATTTTTAGCGAGCGTTTTCATGGTGTCGGATAAGAATTTTTGGTTGTCGCTAAGTGCCATTTTGCTCATAAATTGATAGCGCGCACCTGCTTGACACTCGGCAGAGAAACTTCTTGCCAAGTTTATTTTTGTCACACTTTCATTAAAATCCATATTTTTATCTCCTTTTTTAACCTCAAAAGGAATATTGCCTAAAATTTGCCATTTATTCATTTGCTTTTTTTATTTTTTTTGTTTACAATATAAGAAAAGGAGAAGATATGTTTCTTGGAGATAAAGGAAAACCAACCAAATATCCAACGATAAGGAAGAATTTTTATCTTATCATCGACGATGAAAGGATGACGGTTCGAAAACTTATCACTAAACTTGGCTTTTGGACGGTTATTCCAGACGGCAAAATGAACGAAAGAGAAATTGTTTACGACACCGATAAAAAACTTCTCACAGGGGTGGGATTAATTTTGCGCAAGAAGATAACGCCAAACCGCTCGTATTTTTCACTTGTCAGGGTGAATAATTTGAACACCTCACTTCAACTTCGCGAAAAGAAGTCTTTTCTTGGCGAGTGTGAGGCGAACGACCAGCCGTCCGACTTTCCAACGCAAATTGCCAATGAAATCAACAACATTTTCAATAACCTTTTCACCATAAATTTGGTGGATATCGTGAAACACTCTTCGCCATATATCAACATCGAAATTCGCGGAAATCGCTATAAAATTGTCAGCGGAACTGGCTATGAAGTGACCGCGTCGTTTGAAGATTTAAGAATTAAAGATGAACGCACGGGAAGAAAGGGTAAAAAGCGTATTTTCTCAATTAAAATGGAAGATGACCCAAATTATGAAATGGAGCGCGAGCACCTGGAAGGAATTATTGCAAGATATTGCAAGGAACTTGCACCAGTCATTAAAAATCGCTTTGAAATCGCTGAAACTGTGGTTAAAACTGAGGAAATTGACCAAGCAGAACTTAAGCGTAAAAAGAAGGAAGAAAAAGCAAAGAAAAAGCAGGAAGAAGAAAGACGACGCCGAGAAGAAGAGGAATATTAAAATTTTGAGGGGTAAATGGCAAAATACTATAACGATTATGACTTTTTTAATATCACAAATGAATGTGAGGGATTTGAAAATTTATATATAATAAATCATTTTGAAACCTTCCAACAAAGCACAGAAGAAACTTGTGCTTCGTGTTGTGTTATTATGTTGCTTAATTATTTGGAAGGCGGAGGATTTCGTGTTTATAAAAAAAACGATGAAATATCCTTGGCGAAAGCTTTGAAGACAAAGAAATTTCCTTGTGGCACAAATTTAGAAAATGTAGTTGATTTTTTAAAGAACGATAAAATGATTGCTAAAAAATATGATGTTGTCAGCAGTTTAGATTATAAAAAAGATGATAATGGATTTTGTTTTTCTAATTTTAAAGAATTTAAAAATTTTGTCATTTCAAGTTTAAAAGAAAAATATCCAATCATTGTGGAAAATGTCGACTATGGCGGACATTACAAAATTATTATTGGCTATGATTGTGTCAATGAAAATTTTGAAGATGATGTGCTGATTTTTGCTGATTCTGCCGATTTCGGCGATGCAAATAAAGATGGTTATTCAATTTATCCAGCCGAGAGATTTTTCTTTATGTGGTTTGATGATCATTGTCTTTCTGCAAACGCAAAAAAGCAACCTTTTGTTTTACTTAAAAGAAAAAATTGAAAAGATTAAAATAACATTCTTAACAAATTGTTTTTCACATATATTAGTGTGTGGAGAAAAAGAAATTAAGTCTTTTAACTAAACTTTGCTATGGCGTTGGAAATTTGGGATATGGCAGTATGGGACAAACTGTCAACAGTTTTATCATGTTTTTTGCCACAAGTGTTATGGGTTTGCCAGGGGCACTTGTTGGGGCAACAATTGCTGTCACTTCGCTTTGGGATGGGCTTTCTGACCCAATAATTGGCTATTTTTCCGACCGCACAAAAAACAAGTTTTTTGGCAGGCGACTTTTGCATATGCTTATTGCTTCTTTTCTTCTCGCAATTTGCAACATTCTTCTTTGGACTTGCCCTATTGAAAAGGGCTCTGTTTGGGCGATTGTTTGGCTCATGGGGTTCTTGCTTTTGCAGGAAACCTTTAACACCTTTTTTGCCACGCCATACTCCGCACTTTGTATCGACATTGCACCAGACTATAACGACCAAACAAAAATGCAAAGTTTTAAGTCAATATTTTATATTTTAGGCATGATAACACCAAGCATTTTGATGTATATCTTCATGCCGTCGGCAAGCATTGGCGTGCAAACGCAGTTTAATAAGGACGGCTATATTGGAATTGCTGTTGTAAACTCCCTTCTTGTGATTGCGTGTGGACTTATTTCCGTTTTTGGCACAAGAAAAAGGGTTATTTCCATGCCAAATTACGATAAAAGTGCAGTGGAAGAGGAAAATCAAGCGGAAGAGAAAAAGGGATTTTTGAAGATTATCGGTGGCTACATTGAAACCTTGAAAAAAAAGGAATTTAGAACGGTTATGCTTGGCTATTCCGTTTCGCTTATCGCCTCCATTTTCATAACAAGCGTTGGGATGCACCTATTTACCTTTTGCTATCATTTTAGTTCCGCTCAAATTTCCATAATCATGATTTGCCTTTTTGGCGGAGCAATTCTTTCGCAACTAATTTGGGTGAACATGGTTAAGAAATACGACAAAAAACAAACGCTCATCTTCGCGCTTTGCCTTCTTCTTGTTGGCATTGCATTAACTTCTGTCACTTTCCTATTTCGCACATACACCACAAGCGACACCATGTTTTTCTTTGTGCTTCCGTGTGTGTTCATCTGCGGGCTTGGTTCGGGCGCGCTTTACTCATTGCCTCACTCCATGTATGCCGATGTTGTGACAATGGAACAATTTAAAACTAAGGAAAATAACGCAGGCAGATTCACTGGCTACTACACTTTTACCTACAATTTCACAAACTCCATAACGCTTCTTGTGATTGGCGTTTTGTTGGACTTAATTAAGTTCGACTCCTCTCAGCCACTTCAAGCCATGTCCGTTCAAACGGGCTTAGGAAAGGTGGTTTTCTTTGGAAGCGCGATTGCAATTTCTGTTGCCATACTCATTTTTTCCACCTACAAAATTAAGCGCTCCGACATTTTGAAAGTGCAGATAAAGGAAATTGAAAGTAAAGAAAAAGAGGAAAATAAATTAAAAAATAAGGTAAAAAACAGTCAAAAAATAATTGAGGAAAAATCGAAAATAAAATAGTAAAAATATATAAAAAAGAAAAATTGCAAAAAAATGCTGAAAAATCAATAAAAAAACGCAAAAAAATGCGTTTTTTCTTATTTTTTTATTAATTTTTAAATATTTTTGTACTTTAATTATTATTGTTTTCTTTATAATTTACTTTTAAAATATTTCTTGCAACGCTAGTCACACAAACGCTTTTTGCATATTTTGCAATAAGTTTACTGCAAGTGTCTGTGGTTGCGCAGGTGGTTATTATGTCGTCCACAAGTAAAACACGCTTGTTTTCAATTTCCTTTTCGTTCACAATTCTAAAACAGTTTGAAAGATTTTTCTTTCTTTCGTTAAAATTGAGTTTTTTCTGCTCTTTGGTTTCAGAAATTTTAATTAAACACTTGCAAATTTTAAGATTGGAAATTTTTGCAAGTTCTTCTGCAAGAAGTTTTGATTGATTAAACGAGCGTTCTTTTTCCTTTTTCTTGGTCATAGGCACAAAGGTTATAACATCAAAATTTTTGAAATCTTCGCCGATATAGTTATAGATAAACTTGGCATAACTTTTTGCCAAATATCTTTGATTGTTCATCTTATAGGAAAGTAAACTTTGGCGCACAATTCCTTCATAAATAAACGGGCAGTATGCACGCTTAAAACTTCGCTTTTGTTTTTGGCAACGGTCGCAGATAATTGCCTCGTTTTCAATTTTTTCATCGCAAATTCTGCACCTATTTCCATCATTTTTAACAAGTTTTTTGGCGCACTTTTCGCAGTAGGGTTGTTCTTCAAAATTATTTATATCTCTTCCGCAAAATATGCACTTGATGTTGTCAGGGAAAAGCATGGCATCGAAAAAATTAACAAATTTTGCCCAAAAATTTGTTAATTTTTGATATTTTTTTGTGTTTTTTGCAGTTTTAGCCATTTTCATCGAAAAGTTTTAACATTTTTTCTTCCGCTGTTACCAAAAGTTTTTTAAGAAGTGTGAAGCGGGTTGCTGTGTATTTATTAGACACCATTCGCTTTAGATATTGTTTTTCGCCAACGATAACCACCATTTTTTTAGCACGCGTCACAGCGGTGTAAATTAAATTTCGCGTGAGTATTATGCTTGGACCAGCAATCGCAGGAATGATTATCGTGTCAAACTCTGAGCCCTGACTTTTGTGAATGGTTATGGCATAGGAAAGAGATAAATCAAGCAGGTCTGGGCGAGTGTAAAGGCAGGTTCTGCCGTCTTCAAACTCCACAACAACTTCACTGGTTTGAGTGTCGATTAAAATGATATAGCCAATGTCGCCATTAAAAACGCCTTGCCCAGTTTCCGTGCCATACTGCATCTGTCTTCGCCATTCAAGGTCGTAGTTATTTGTGATTTGCATAACCTTGTCGCCTAACCTAAAAATTGTTTGCCCAACTTCAAGTTGAGGTTTATTTGCAGACGGCGGATTAATTTTTTCCTGTAATTTTTTATTCAAATTTTCAATTCCGCACACACCTTGCTTCAGTGGTGCAAGCACTTGAATATCTTTTGGTTCAACATTCAAAAATTTTGGTAGGCGATAGGTGACAAGATTTATGATTGTGTCTTTGATGCTTTCTGGGTCGCCCTTGCTTTCAAAGAAAAAGTCCATGCTTGTGTTGTCGATAAGTGGCATTTTTCCTTCATTGATGAGGTGGGCGTTTGTGATAATCAAACTTTTTTCGCCTTGCCTAAAAATTTTCGTCAGCATGCAAAAAGGAATAACGCCACTTCCCAAAATGTCAGCAAGCACATTTCCCGGTCCCACGCTTGGAAGTTGGTCTTTATCTCCCACAAGCACAAGTTTGCAATCTCGCGGAAGTGCCTTTAAAAGATTACACATAAGCGCACAATCCACCATGGAAACTTCATCCACAATCACAACATCCACATTGAGTGGATTTGTTTCATTGTGTAAGAAATAACTTTCGCTGGACTTAATGACATTGACCTCCAAAAGTCTATGGATAGTTTTTGCCTCGTGTTTTGTGGAGTCACTCATTCTTTTTGAGGCACGACCCGTTGGTGCAACCAGAGCCACTTTCTTTTGCATATTTTCAAAGATTTCCAAAATGCATTTAATTATGGTGGTTTTTCCCGTTCCCGGACCGCCAGTAATCACAAACACACCATTATTAACTGCACCTTTAATGGCGTTTATCTGTTCTTCATGAAGTTGGATTTTGTTTTTAAGTTGAAAGGCACTAATGTCTTCATCAATATCAAATTTTTCACTTTTGCTGGCATTTTTCAGCCAGGTTAGTTTTTGTGCTATGGAGTTTTCATAGTAGTAATATTTTGAAAGCATAACAATTTCCACATTGTCTTGCCAAAGTGTCACGCAAGTTTTGTCAAGGCAAAGAGTATCGAAAGTGCGGTCAAAAAGTTCCTTGTTTTCTTCTTCAAGAAGACCAAGTGCTTTGGACGCTTCACCATAAAGGGCGTTTTTAGGTAGGTATGTGTTGCCATTTTTTTCGCACGAAACTTTCAAAACATGCACAAGCCCAGCACGCACACGAAATTCGCTGTTTTCAGGAATACCCACATTTTTTGCAATCTTATCAGCAGTGGTAAAGCCGATGCCGTCGATATCTTCAATCAGTTTATAAGGGTTATTTTTCACGATATCAGTTGTTTTTTCGCGGTAAATATTATAAATTTTCAGTGCCATGTTGGTGGAAATATTATAAGATTGCAAAAACATAATCGTGTTCTGCACTTCCTTATGTTCGCGATAGGAAAAGCCAATTTCCACCGCTTTTTTCTCGCTTATTCCTTTAATTTCGGAAAGGCGCTCGGGAGTGTATTCCAAAACTTCCAAGGTATCTTTACCAAAATGTTCAACAATTCGCTTTGCCGTGATTGGTCCAACGCCACGAATAAGTCCACTTCCAAGATATTTTTCCATGCCAGCAATCGTTTTTGGTTGAGTTAATTCATAGGAAGTGAAGGCATATTGAATGCCAAATTTTGATTTTTCAAATTTACCTTCCAGCGTCACATTTGCACCAATTTGCACATCAATAAATTTACCCACAACTGTGACAAGCGAGCCATCCTTTTCAAGTTTTGCCACCGTGTAGCCATTTTCATCATTTCTATAGACAATATCGTCGATAACACCAATTAAAGCCATATTTTTATTTTAATGAATTTTTCCTTAAAAAGCAAGTAAAATAGTTGCAAAAAATAAATTAGTCATATATAATTAATGTGTATGAAAAACGTAGAGAAGATATTGGAGATCGAGGCATTAACCGAAAACATCACAAAGCACTTTGCAGAAAACAATCTTTTGAGAATAAAGATTTTGTATTTCATCTCACAATATCAAAATTTGTCGGTGGGCATGATCATTGATAAACTCGGCATAAAAAAATCTAACTTTGCGCTCATGACGCGTGAACTTGAGAAGGAAGGCTTAATATACTCTAAGCAAGGCGAAATCGACAAGCGCTGTCGTATGCTGTTTTTAACCAAAAAGGGCGAAGAAGAACTTGGTAATTACCTCAAAAATTTGGAAAACTTCTTTCATGAAGACGAGAAAGAGGTTTCTTTGGCGCTTGACCAGTTGATTATATATTTGAATAAAAAAATTTAGGAGCATTTTAATATATGGAAAAAGTTGTTAAATTCTATAACTCTCTCACACGAAAAAAAGAGGAAATTTATCCGTCTAACAATAAGACAATCAAAATGTATAGTTGCGGACCAACTGTTTATTCTTATCCACATATCGGCAATTTCAGGGCGTATCTATTTATGGATAACATCAGGCGGACTTTGAAATATTGTGGATATTCTCTTGATGGTGCCATGAACATCACGGATGTTGGACACTTAACAAGCGACGCAGACGAGGGTGAAGATAAAATGCTTGTGGCAAGTGAAAGAGAGCATAAATCTCCTTGGGAAATCGCCAAGTTTTACACCGAAGTTTTCATGCGCGACGCAAAAAGGCTTAATATCAATTTGCCAGAACACATCGTTCCAGCAACAAGCGTGATACCTGAAATTATCAAGTTTGTTCAAGGGCTTATGGAGAAGGGATATGCCTATGAAACCAGCAAGGGAATTTACTTTGAAATTGAAAAATTTAAAGATTATGGCTCTCTTAGTGGTATGAACATTCAGGAAAAACTTGCAGGCGCAAGAATTGCAGTTGACGATGAAAAGCGTTCGCCATACGACTTTGTGCTTTGGGTGAAGGCGCCAAAGGAGCATATCATGCAGTGGGATTCGCCTTGGGGAAAGGGCTATCCGGGGTGGCACATCGAGTGCTCAGTTATTGGCGATAAATTTTTTGGCGACAGCATAGACATTCACACGGGCGGAGTGGACCATAAACCTGTGCATCACGAAAACGAAATTGCGCAAAGCAATGCTTTTTATGGCAAACAGGTTGTGAAACACTGGATGCATCTTGAATTTTTGCAGATAGACAGTGGGAAAATGGGCAAAAGCCTTGGCAATACCTACACTTTAGACGACCTCGAAAAGCAAGGCTTTAAGCCAGAGGTTTTCAGGTATTTTTACTTTATGGCACACTATTCCAAACAGCAAAATTTCACTCGCGAGGCAATGGAGGGCGCAAAAAACAGCCTTAAAAACATGAAAAATTTGGTGAAAGAGCATAAAGTTGGCACAAACAAAGTTGACACCTCTTCCTATCAAAAAGAATTTATTGACGCGATTGCCGATGACCTCAACATGCCAAACGCTCTTGCTGTTGTCATCAAAATGCTGAAAGAGGAAAGAAGCAAGGATGTTTATGAAGCATTTTTGAAGTTTAATGAAGTTTTGGGCTTTTCACTCGAAGAAGAGGAAATTCCAAGCAAAATTTTAGACTTAGCAGAAAAAAGGTGGCAAGCAAAAAAAGCGAAAGATTTCGCACTTGCAGATGACATTCGCAAAAAGTTAACCGAAATGGGCTACACAGTTAAAGACACCCGCGACGGCTACGAAATTGTGAAGAATTAACTAAATATAAAAAAAAGACTTTCATTTTGTCACAGAAAGTCTTTTTTCTTCTTTTTTTGAGTTTAAATTGCTTTTATTTTGCTTTGTTTAAGCGTTTGGCGAATTCGTTGTTTTCATATTCGTCAAAATGTGCTTTACCGCTTGCCTTCAAGTTTTCCAAAAGTTCTTCGGTTTCTTCTTTATCAAATTCCACAAAATCTTTTTTCTTTTTCTTGTTGAATTTGCTTAAAAGTTTGTTAAAGCGTTTATCAAATTCGGTTTCAGTGGTGTTGGAATAGGAAACAGTGCCATATTTCTTTTTGAAATACCACTCTTTGATGTAAAACGCAAGCACAATGAGGAGTATTGTGGAAAGAAGAAGTGCGGAAAGAGTGAT
Source organism: uncultured Clostridia bacterium (assembly GCA_944364445.1). Taxonomy (GTDB): domain Bacteria; phylum Bacillota; class Clostridia; order Christensenellales; family UBA1242; genus Caccovivens. The sequence continues at coordinate 10,354 of CALVWC010000031.1, forward strand.
GATAACTGGAAGCGAGAATGTGGTTATTGAGAAGAACCTTCCCATTCCCCAGATGCAACCAACAATAAGCACAAAGGAAAGCGTTATGCAAATCCAGCGAAGCCAGTTTAACGGCCAACACGTCCACACCAAGTTGATAAAGCCTGTGAAAATAACAAGTAGGGTGGAAAGTGTGGTAAATTCGTCAGGCGTCAGCACGGTGGAGTTGGCATTCAAAAGAACAACAATTAAAACATTAATAAAAAGTAATAGTGCACTTGGTATTGATTTTTTAAGAACCTGCGGTATGAAGTTTCCTCGGATAATGTCGCTGTTCGGCTGGAAAGTGAGGATGAACGAAGGAAGCCCAATCACGAACATTTCAAGAAGCAATAGTTGTTTTGGTGTGAATGGATAGGAAATTCTCAGCACTAGTGTTGTGACGCAAAGCATGATTGTGAAAAGCGTTTTCATAAGGTAAAGAACGGAAGATTTTTGCACGTTGTTAACAATTTGTCTGCCTTCTTTAACCACGCTTGGAAGAGCGGAGAAGTTGCTTTCCAAAAGCACGAGATGAGAGATGTTTCTTGCCACTTCGCTTCCGTCTGCCATGGCAATAGAGCAGTCTGCTTCTTTAAGTGCAAGTGTGTCGTTCACGCCGTCACCAGTCATGGCAACAACATTTCCTTGCGTTTTTAAAGTTTTAACCAAAACGTGTTTTTGCTCTGGGGTCACTCTGCCAAAAACAGTGAATTTGTTGGCAAGTTGAGCCACTTCTTGCAAGCTGACATTTTCAAGAGAAACATATCTGTCATAGCCTTCAACGCCCACACGCATGGCGATTTTTGAAACCGTGATAGCGTCGTCGCCAGAGATGATTTTGATTTTAACATTATTTTGTTTAAACCAATCGATTGTATCCACGGCGTCTTTACGGATGTGGTCCTCCAAAACGAAAAAGGCGATAAGTTTTCCATTTTTGCCTGCTTTTTTCTCGTCATATGCCTCATGTGTTTCAGCAAGTGCAATAACACGATAGCCTTTTTCCATGTTTTCGGTCATAATCTTTTTTTGTTCGCTGGTTATTGGGCATTTAATGAACGACGGAGCACCCATAAAATAGGTTTTTCCATTTTTTAAAGTTGTTGCAGAGTATTTTCGTTGAGAAGCAAACTCGATAACTTCCTTAACTTCGCTTTCAGTGTCCCTTCCAAAATGATTTAAAAGGGCTAAACTTGTGGCGTTCATTGTTTTTTGGTTTTGCAAAATGATTTTCATTACGCTTTCGATTTTAGATTTATGAGTGTTATTAAGCGGAATGACATCCACAACATTCATCGTTCCATCGGTTATCGTTCCAGTTTTATCAAGGCATAGAATGTTTGCACGTGCCAACATTTCAATGGAGTAAAGATTTTTCACCAAAGTCTTTTTCTTGGCAAGTTTGATAACGCCGACCGACAAGCCAACCGTAATTAAAAGATACATTCCCGCTGGGATCATGCCAGTGAGCGCACCACTCGTGCTTGTTATGGCGTCGGTTATGCTGGAGTCTAACAAAACGCTTTCTTTAAAGAAGGTTAAAACGCCAACTGGAATTAAAATGAGGATGATAACTTTAATTAAGTTGTTTAAGTCTTTAAAAAGGTTGGAGGTTTGTGGTTTAAAGTCTTTCGTGCGTTCGGCAACTGTTTGAATGTAGTTATTTTTTCCCACTTTATCCACACGGGCGTAGCATTGCCCAGAAACTAGGAATGATCCAGCAAGAAGAACATCACCGATATTTTTTTTGATATAATTACTTTCGCCAGTAAGCAAACTTTCATTTGCTTCCACATTGCCTTCCACAATAATGCAATCGGCAGGAATTTGGTTGCCGTTTTCAAGAAGCATAATGTCGTCTAA
>CALVWC010000032.1 GCA_944364445.1 uncultured Clostridia bacterium
AACAGCGGTGGAAATTGGCGGAGGGTGTGGTGTTGTTTCTCTTCTTGCCAGTGCCAAAAACAAATTTAAAGAAATAATAATTTTTGAAATTCAAAAAGAGATGCAAATTTTGTGTCAAAAAAACATCAATTTAAACAATTTGCAGGAAAAATTAAAACTTATTCCAGATGATGTTTTGAATTTTAAAAAATACTTGGAAAAAAATGTTGATGTTGTCTTTTCCAATCCTCCATATTTTAAAGTGAGTGACACAAAAGAAAATATTGTGAAAAAAATTGCTAAACAAGAAGTTAAATTGACGCTTAACACTTTTGTTGAAGTGGCAAGCAAAATGTTGAAGTTTGGAGGAAGATTTTATTGTTCATATCCTGCCGAGCGGGCTTGCGAATTAATTTGCACCTGTCACAAGTTTAACATCGCCATCAAAAAAATGTTCTTCACCGACAACGGCAAAGGCAAAACAACTCTCATTTTTGTGGAAGGTGTGAAAGGAGGAAAGGAAGGCGTTTTGGTGTTGCCAACATTGACAACAAATAATCAAGACGGCGAATTTCTTGATGAACTTAAAACAAGAAAATTTTTAGAAAATAAAAAATAAATTTTAATTATAAAAATTAAAATAAAATATTATATATAAATAATAAAAATAAATAATAAAAAACTGCAAAAAATGCAGTTTTTTATTGATTTTTTCGCTTTTTAACACCGAATTTTCAAGATTTTTAAATTATTTAATTATTTTTATAATTATTAAATTATTTTTAATTTTTATTTACATCAATTTAATTTAATGTAAAATCATGATTGGAGTTAGATTTAACCTTTTGGCTTTCTTTATTTATTTGTTCATTTAAATCTGGAAATTTTTCATAAAGGTTTTGAGGAATGAATTCTTTTGAATCAGGATTTTTTGCCATATAATTTGCCACAATATCTTCAAGCCCAATAGGTTCGCAACTTTGATGTTTGTTCACAGACGAAGAGGCTTCTTTTGGAAGAAGACCATTCATATAAGGATAATAATATCCCTTATTTGCCATATCATACTGTCCAATCACAACACCTTGATTTGTTAATAAGTTGTATTTTTGGTCTTTCATATGTCCGACATATAAATCTCCATAAATATTTTCGTCGAGCTTAACAATTCTTCTATAAGGCATTTTCTCAAGTTGGTCTTGAAGCATTTTAGATGCTGATTCTCCTTTCGCTCTTAAATTATCCACTTTTTCTTCATGCATTACTAAATCTTGCTTATCAGTTTTAACATTTCTCACCACTCTTCTTTTTAGAAAAGGAAAAATTTTCCCTATTACTGGAATTGGTTCTTTAACAACTTTTCTTTCAAATCGTGGCTCAAACTCACCATATTTAATATAGACATATCCATGCTCATTGTTTCTTTTAACAGTGTCCTCAATAAACTTTGGGTCGATTTTTAATATCATATTCTAACTCCTTTTCTGCATTATAACATGCAGGGGGGGGAAGTCAAGTGTTTGTAAAAATATTTTACATTATTTTGCAGATAAGGCAGGCGAGAATTGTGCCAACAAGTGAGCAGACTAAGGCGACAGGTATGGCGTAGAGAAGTTTTTTCACTTTTGTTTGCGAAAAATAGACGGTGGCAACATAGAAAATGGTTTCCGAACAGCCCATAATGACGCACGCACATCGTGAAATATAACTATCCGCACCATAAGTTGTCAGCACGTTTTCAAGAAGAGCATAACTTCCACTTCCAGTGAACGGACGAAGTAAAACAAGTTCGGTTAGTTCTGGTGGAATGCCCAAAAAATTAAAAACAGGGGTCAGTAAACCAGTTAGCCAAGTCGTGATGCCAGAAACGCGAAGAAGAGCCACAGCAATCATAATGGAAGCGATGAATGGAAAGATGTCCACCACAAGTTTGATTGCGCCTTTTGCACCTTTAACAAAGTGGTCGTAGGTGTTTATGCGTTTATAGATGCAATAGATAATTAAAAGAAGAAAAAGAATGGGAAGAATGTAGGCACTCATTTTTTCTTCCTCCCTTTCATTTTGTTTCTAAGTTTTTCCACGCCATGCACAAGAAGAATTCCTAAAACAGTTGTTGTGATTGTGACAATAAGTGTGGGTAAAATGATGTCGGCAGGGTTTTCGCTTCCAGCACTTGACCTAAGCCCAATAACCGTGGTTGGCAAAAGTTGAATGGAAGTGGCGTTGATAACCACAAGCATAATCATGGCAAAATTTGCCTTTCCACTTCCATCGTCCAGTGCTTGCATGGCGCGAATACCCATGGGCGTTGCGGCGTTTCCCACACCAAGCATGTTTGCAGACACATTGAGGGCGATTATTTTTTGAATTTCTTCATTATCCACTTTAAAAATTTTTTTGATTAATGGTCTTAAAAGTTTGGCAAGTTTATCAGAAAGCCCGCTGGCGTCGATGAGTTCAATAAAGCCTAACCACACAACATAGACCGCCACAAGTTCAAAGCAAAGTTCAAGCGCACTGGTGGAGGCGCCAATCATTTCCGAAAGCATGGCGGAGGGGTTGGTGATGAGAAGCACAAGTATGGAGGAAAGCATCATCATGAGCCAAAAAATATTCATATTTATCTTTATGCTTTAACACATAAAAAAAGACATTTTTCGCGAAAGATAAATGTTAATTTTATCATAATTTTGTTAAGTTAAAAACAATGAAAATTATCTGAAAATTTTTAAAAATTAAAAAACGCAAAAAAATAACGAAAAATTGATAAAAAACTAAAAAAATATGATAAAAATTGAAATTTAATATGTTTTTTCAACAATATTTATCCACTTTTCCACATTTTATTGTGAATTGTTGACAGATAATAAGAAATGATTTATACTAATTAAAAGGAAAAAATATGTTTATTGATGTTCATGCGCATTTAGATAATGTGAGATATGAGGAAGATTTGGATACCATTGTGAAAAATGCCAAAGAAAACAGCGTGGAAAAAATCATTACGGCGGGATATGACTTAAATTCTTCTTATGTAGATGTGGAAATTGCAAATAGATTTAAAAATGTTTTTGCGTGTGTTGGCGTGCATCCAGAAAATGTGGAAGGTCTAGAGAAAAACTATCTTGAAAAACTTGAAACACTTTTAAAGAACAAGAAAGTGGTGGCGATTGGAGAAATTGGGCTTGACTATCATTGGAGAAAGGATAATCAAGAATTGCAGAAAAAAATATTCATCGAACAAATAGACCTTGCAAACAAGTTGGACTTACCGATTGTTGTTCACTGCCGTGATGCTGTTGGCGACACTCTTCAAATTTTAAAGGAGCATACGCCAAAGCGTGAAAGTTTGATGCATTGTTATGGTGGAAGTGTGGAAAGTGCAAAAGAATTCCTCAAACTTGGCTTTTCCTTTTCGTTTGGCGGAGTTGTGACTTTTAAAAATGCAAAAAATGTTCAAGAAGTTGTTAAAAACATTCCTCTTGAAAAAATCATGCTGGAAACTGATTGCCCGTATATGAGTCCTGAGCCATTTCGTGGAAAAGTCAATGAGCCAAAAAATATTCCAATCATAGCAGAAAAAATCGCTGATATTAAAAACATCAAAATTGATGAAGTTGAGAAAAATACCACAAAAAACGCAGAAAAAATGTTTAAAATTTGATAAAAAAGGTGAAAAATGTTTAATTTTAAGAAAAAATTTGGTCAAAATTTTCTATCCGACAAAAATTTATTGTCAGCAATCGTGGCAGATGCTGGCATAACTCAAGATGATGTTGTTTTGGAAATTGGCGCTGGCGCGGGTGCTTTAACAAAGGAACTTTCCACGCGTGCAAAAAAGGTTATTTCCTATGAAATCGATTTAGATTTAAAAGAAATGCTTGAGAGTTTAAACTTAGAAAATGTGAAATTTGTGTTTGCCGATTTTATGAAAGAAGACATGAAAAAAGTGGAAGAAAATTTATCATCTTTTAAAGTGGTGGCAAATCTTCCATATTACATCACAACGCCCATCATCTTTAAACTTTTGGAAGAAAGCGAAAAACTAACCTCACTCACAATTATGGTGCAGAAAGAAGTGGCGGAGCGAATTGTGGCAAAAGCAGGAGGTAAAGATTACGGAATTTTGACCGTTATGATCGCCTTCTATGGCGAAGCAAAAATCACAAGGGTGGTGAAACGCGATATGTTTTATCCAGCACCGAATGTGGACTCGGCGGTGGTGAGAATTGACAAGAAACAAAAATTTGAGATAGATAAAGACAAATTTTCTAAATTTGTGAAAGCGTCTTTTTCCATGCGTAGAAAAACCTTATTCAATAATCTTTCCTCGTTATATTCAAAAGAAAAATTGAAACAAACTTTTGACAATAACTTTTTAATGAAAAGAGCGGAAAGTTTGACTTTAGATGAATTTATTGAAACCTATAATAAACTTGAAAATTAACCTTTCTTTTTGCAGTTTAAAAGGTTCGACAGCGAACAACAAATTTGATTGCATAAATCGCGCATTAAAATAATGTCGTCGAAATCTTTATCGCGACTTAGTTCCATGGCGATGTAGGTTGCAAGCAAAATCAAATCCTCTTTTTCCATATTTTTTTATATTCAAAAGTTTACTAAATAGATAATAAAAATAACGATATGCTCGTTATTTTTTGAATTTTCCATATTTAAAATTTTAATCTAAAAGCGGAAGAACATCGACGGAAAAGGTTGCGGAAATTTCAGGATAGATTTTTGCCACAACTTTATACACGCCAACATTTTTAATCGGCTCTTTAAGGTCGATTTTTTTCTTGTCGAGTTTGACACCAATTTTTTCAAGTTCTTCGGCAATTTCCTTGCTTGTCACTGAGCCAAACATCTTTCCATTTGCTCCACATTTAATTTTAAGAGCGATAATTTTGCCTTCAATTTGTTTGGCAAGAGTTTTTGCCTCTTTAATTTCTTCTTGCTTGTGAAAATTTTGTGCGCTTTTTTGCATATTGTTCTCGTTTATTGCACTGTTGTCTGCGCGTTTTGCCATGTTATTTCTGAAAAGGAAGTTTGTGGCAAATCCGTCTGCAACTTCTTTGATTTCTCCTTTTTTGCCTGTGCCTTTCACATCTTTAAGTAAAACAACTTTCATTTTTTTCTCCTTTGTTTAATTTTAATATATTAGCGGTTTAATTGTCAAGGTTTGGGAAATAATTTTTGAAAGGAGAAATTATGGATATTAGATGTAGAAAAACAAGTTGTGCCTATAACGACCGCTACACTTGTAAAGCCAAGGCGATTGGCATCACGCGCGCCGCGACTTGCAGAAAATTTGAAAAGGGAGAAGATTTTGTGGTGGACAAAACGAAAAATATGTTTTCTCGCACTCCGTCATATGCTCCACAGCGTGACTCTAAAACGATTAAAATTGAATGCAATGCACATTGCTTATTTAACAAAAATGGCGATTGTCAAGCAAACGGCATAACGCTTAACGACCTTAAAAACAAGCCATATTGCGTCACATTTTTAAGAAAATAAAAGTGTAAAATTTACAATAAAATTTTTTCAAATCTCTTGATTTTATTTTCATTTATGGTATAATTTTAGTATGAAAAATAAAGCGTTTGAAATATATCAATACTTAATGGAGCCTTCACAAAAGGAAACCGAAGAAGTAAAACTAGAGGATAAGCAAGAGGTTAAAGAACCTGTTAAAGAAGATTTTTCGGCGGTTGTTGAAAAGTTCGATAAATATAGTTCCATGGAGGTTGCACTTAGAAGTAATCTTCTTGGCAAATATGTCAATGGCGAATATACAATTGACGATAAAGTGAAAGAGGATTTGTTGAAACTTAACAAAATTGTGGATGTTAAGTCAGATAAAGGTCTTGTTTGCCATTCAAATTATAAGGACTATACCTTTAAATTCGCAATAAAAATTGAAATACTTCAAACCTTTTCGACGGCAAAGATATTTTTAGTGGAAGAACTTGACTATGTTGATGAAAAGGAGGAGATGAGGACTTTGCTTGAAAGCGTGGTTGGACCAAGTGATAAAAAATTCATTGAAGGAGTTTTGAAGGGTTGGTTCGTTAATGCCGATGGCGAAAATTCTGGCAATGAGGGAAAAGAACTTTCCACTTTGGATGCCATTCTTCTTAAAGTTAAAACTGACTATGCTTTTAACAAAGATTTACTTGAACTTCTTTCGCAAATATATGTTTTAAGAATGACAGCTCTGTTAAATAAGATCGGCGAAAAAGGGCAAGAAGTTTTGGATGAATTTAACCGCGTGATGCGTGATTATGGAGTTAAAAGACCATCAGTTTTGAAAAACTATGCCAAACTTAAAATCATTCTTGACAAGATTATTAAGGATAAAAATGTTTCTGCTGACCTTAAATCCTTGGCAGAAAAAGAGGTTGTGGAAATCTATAAAAAATACTATAAACCTATGGAACGCATTTTCACCATGGAAGATAAAGAGGTGCTAATTGCTCCACCAAAAGTTAAAAACTTGGAAAATTTGGATGAAATTAAAAAATCGCTTGACAAAAAAGAAGAAAAATCCGCTGGCGGAGGCGGAGGTAAAAGCAAAGGCGGTGGTGGAGGAAAAAGCAAATCTTATCCGGGTGCAAAGCCTTTAAAGGCGGGCAAAGTGCAAGCGGGAGGAGTGGTTATTGCCAAAATGCCATCTCCACCAAAAGTGGAAATAAAGCCTCCTGAAAAAGAGGTTGAAAAAGAAAAAGTAAGCAAGGAAAAGCCTAAAGACAATATGGCTATTGATGTTGGAAGTGTTTTTTCAGAATTGAAAGCTGAAAAAGATAATGATTTTGGGATAGTTGGAAAAGCAAAGAAAAACGATGAAGGCAGAAGAAAAATTAAAGACGAGCCGGAAAGGATATTATAAAAAATTTTAGCATTTTGAAACTAACAAAAAAAAGAGTTTTATCAAAAAAGTAAAACTCTTTTTCTTATTTATGCTTGTTTCAAAATGATTTAACCTTAATCATATTCTTTTGCCAATGTGTTCAAATTAAAATCCATTATTTTTCCATTGAATTTGACAAAGGCTTCCATCCATTATCCCATTCATACCAGCCATCTTTTCCTTCAACATAATAAGGCAAATTTATTTTAAGAGCATTTTTTTTGTTTGCTTCATTGCAAGCCTTAAAACTGTTGTAAACAGCATCAACAAATTCAATGTTTTTCTCGTTTGGCACCAAGAGGTTGATTTCATCAAGTTTTTCATCAATATATTCCATATCTGGAATAAGCACCTCTGGAATGATTTCAGAATTTTCGCTTTCGTTAAAAAGCTTTGTCAACATATCTCCACGACAATTTTTGCAAAATTCACGCATGGAAGCTTTAAATTGACGATAACTTTCTGGTCTGCAAGCTTCATAAAGCCTTTCAAGTTTTTCAAATCTTTTCACAAATTCATTATTGCCTTGCCCTGGATTTACATGTTTTGCGAGCAAAGAAATACTGTTTTTGTAAGAACTAATTGCGTTTGGTGTGTATTTCATTGACAATCTTAAGACAAAATCAAGGTCTGCCATATTTTTCTCTCCTTTTGTTTTTCTTAGGCTTAGTATAGCACAAATTTTTGCGAATGTAAATAGTCTTTTTAAAATTTTTGCATAAAAATTATTTTTTCCCACATTTTAAACGAAGATTAAGGAATAATCTTTTGGTCAATAATAAAAGTGGGTGTTTTATGGTTTCTAAATTTTCAAGTGGTGCGATTGTGCTTTTGATAAGTGGAATAATATGTAAATTGTTAGGCGCGTTTTTCCGCTTGCCACTCACAAATATGATTGGAATTGAGGGGATTGGCGTTTTTCAACTTGTGATGTCACTTTATTCGTTCGCACTTGTTTTAACAAGTGGCGGTGTGGCAAATTCGCTTTCCAAACTCATAAGTTCAGCACGAGCCAACGGCAGAATGGAAAAGATTTCGTTATACCTTAAGCAAGCGCTTTTCATTTCGGTGGGAATTGGACTTTTGATAGGTTTAATTTTACTTATTTTTGGCAAATACATCGCATTATTTCAGCAGATTTCGTCCAGTTTGAGTTATTATCTATTTATTCTTCTTTTGCCACTTGGCGCTCTTCTTGCCACCCTTAGGGGTTTCTTTCAAGGCTATGAAAATATGCTTCCAACGGCAATTAGTCAGGTGATTGAGCAGGTTTTCAAGTTCGTTTTTGGGCTACTTTTTGCCTATTATTTTTCCAAAATTGGCATAGCACAAGGTGTTTTCGGTGCGTTTTTGGGTGTGACGATAAGTGAAGCAATTTCGGTTCTATATCTTCTTATGTTTTATGTTGCTAAAAATAAAGATAGAAAAAAAGAAATTTACAGCAAAGATTTCAAAAGAATGGTTAGAAAGGAGTTTAATTATGCCAACTTTCCGCTACTCTTTTCCGCTTCCATTCTTCCGCTTGTTAATGCGTTTGAGGGATTGATCATTGTGCCAAGGCTGATAAGTGCTGGGTTCACATCTTCAGTTGCAACAGAATTATATGGGCTTCAAGCGGGTGTTGTTGGTGCTATTTTACACTTTCCACTTATAATTTCCTTCGCTGTCACCACCTCACTTTTACCAAATCTTTCTTACAACATCTCAAAAGGCAACGGCGGAAAACTTATGATTGAAAAGGGGCTTAAAATTCTTTTATACTTTCTTTTGCCAACAACTTTTGGGCTTGTGGCAATCATAAAGCCAATTCTTTCCGTTTTTTATGTCAACATGACCGAGGCACTTATTGGCATTGCGTTTAACCTTATGCTCTATGGTGCTTTTTCCACCATTTTCACAGCACTTATGCAATATATCATCATGCTTTTGCAGGCGAATGGTCAGTTTAATTACATTTTGGTGATAACAGTTATTGGTGGAGCGGTTAAAGCGGTGCTGTCGTTTACGCTTTCTGCCCTTTCGTCCATAAACATCTATGCGGTTTTAATTGGCAACATTGCCATGACCACTTTTGTTTGCCTTTTAGGACTTGCTAAACTTAAAAACTTAGTGCAATTTTCACTCAATTTAGGTGAAGTTTGCCTTCTTCTTTTTGGCACTCTGCTTATGTATCTTGGCGTTTACACCTTTGTGGAAAGTTCTTATTATAGCCCACTTGTTAATGTTATTATTGCTGTTTTTCTTGGTATGCTTATCTACTTTGTTATCACAATTTCCTTCTTCTTAAAATTATTTTATAAAAAGAAAGTGAAAAAAAGGGTTTAAAAATGATTAAAAAAGTTAAATATCTATCTAGGAGGGAATATGAATAAGCAAGAAATGATGGCAACCCTTGCCAAGAAAACCAATCTTTCAAAAGAGAAATGTGAAAAGGTGATTGATGAGTTCAAAAAGGTGATACTTGAAGTTTGCGGAAAAGGTGAGGAGGTCAACATCCGAAACTTTGGCAGGTTTAAACTGCAAGAAACAAAGGAAAGAAAGTTTATCAATCCTCAAACCAAGCGCTACTATGTTTCCAAGCCAAAAAAGATGATTGCTTTTAAAAGTTATAAAAATTTTAAATACGCTTTTGAAAACTAAAACATTATAAATGATGTGATAAGCATCATTTTTATTTTTTTAGGAAAATGGTTGACAAAATAATTTTGTTTGTGTTTAAATATTAACATAAATAATGGAGGAAAAATATGAACAATGAAAAAGATAAAATTGCACAAAGAAGTGGACGCTTTATTGGACCATACGAATATGTGTTATTAGAAAGCGGTGATTACACATTTGCAGGACCTGATGGTAAAATATTAGAAGGAAGAATCAAAGAAGGAGAAAAACTTGATTGGTTTGGAAAATTCTATAGATATGGAAATGAATGGAAGTTTAATACAGATAGTTTATTAAATTTAGATTTTGGAAAATATGATTTGTATAACGAAGAATGTGGCAAGCATCCTTATAATTATATTACTTATTTTGATAAGTTATGTATTACGCCTGGAACCAATAAATATAATAATTTTAATTTTGGTTATAATGAAGAAGTTGTAAAGCTATTCCCAGAATTTTTTGAATATATACCGGTATCCAGGTTTATTATTCGTGGATCTAAAGACTATTTTTGTGCTTTCAAAGATGTTATTTTGGGTAGATTAAAAAAATTTGATGCCGCTCATAAATCAGACGAAGAATGGACAAAACTTTGTGCATGGGCAGAAAAGCTTCGAAAGGTTGCGGAAGAAAAATTTAAGCAAATAGAAAAAGTTAAAGAAGCGGGGGAGTATCAAAAGCGTAAAGAGGAGTTAATAAGTAAAACATCAGAATGGTATTATAAGAAAAATGACGAAAAAGTTCAAGCGATTTCTTTAGCTAATGGTAAGCCAGATAAGAAATTCGAAAAACTTTCCGAAGAAGATTGGATAAATCTTATAAAAGAAGATTATCACAATATTGCCTTTGTTCCTTTTAAAGTTGCAACTGATGCCTTTATGGAAAAGGCAAAACCTCATTTTATGACATCAATCATTAAAAAACTTGATGATATTGATGTGTTTGCTCCAGATGTTAAAGAACAACTTGCAAGTGTTGAAAAGTCATATAATGAGGCTCTTGGCATGATGAAAGCAAAAGAAATTGAATTTCAAGAAGAAAAAAATAGAAATGCAAGAGTAGTAGCAAGTAATAAAAAACGGGAAGAGGTTGAAAAAACATTTGGAGACATGAAGTTTTAAGTTAAAAAAGGTGATGGTATATGAAGAAGGTAGTTAAAAATAACATGAATTCTAAAGAAAATAAAAAATTAAGGAAAGAGTATATCGAAAATTTTAATGAGTCTTTTGATCTGTTAATTGAAGAATACTCAAAAAAGCTTAATCTCAACAACAGAAAAACTGGCGTTTAAAGATGCCAGTTTTTTATCATCCCTAAAAAAAATTATAATATTTTAAATACCACTTGAAAAATTGCGATTGATGTGATAAAATAGGGATATGAAAATAAGAAATGTTAACTTTGGAGAAAAACCACTTTTCCTTGCGCCTATGGCTGGTGTAAGCGATGTTGGTTTCCGCGAGGAAGCGGTTAAATTTGGTGCAGATGTCACATACACCGAAATGTTATCTGCACG
>CALVWC010000033.1 GCA_944364445.1 uncultured Clostridia bacterium
AAAAGAATTTCAATTTTTGCTCCTGTTTCTTTAAAACCAAAAATTCTGGCAGGCAAAACCTTGGTGTTGTTGATAATTAAAATGTCGCCTGCGTTTAAAAAGTTGATGATATCATAAAAATGCTTGTCTTGTTTTGTTTTCGTCTTGCGGTTATAAATTAGCAATCTTGAAGAATCTCTTGGTTCAACTGGCGATTGCGCAATGAGTTCCTCTGGCAAATCATAATAATATGTTTTTCTCAGTAATTCTCTTTTTTCTTGCATAAATTCCTCTATTTTGCTTGGTAGTCAATTCCCAAATGCCTATACGCGTTTTCCATGGCAATTCTTCCGCGTGGAGTGCGAGCAATGAAGCCAAGTTGAAGAAGATATGGCTCATAAACATCTTCAATCGTGCCAGCGTCCTCGCCGATTGTGGCAGAAAGCGTGTCAAGACCAACTGGTCCGCCACCAAACTTATATATAATACTCTCCAATATTTTTCTATCTATAAAATCCAAACCAAGTTCGTCAATTTCCATTTTGGCAAGTGCTTGGTCTGTTATCTCTTTTGTGATTTCGCCACTGCCCAAAACTTCGGCATAATCACGCACACGCTTCAACAGCCTATTGGCAATTCTTGGTGTTCCGCGAGAGCGTTTTGCAATATCCAAACTTGCATTTTCGGCAATTTTTATGTTTAAAATTTTTGCCGAACGCTCGATGATAATTTTAAGGTCTTGGTCGGTGTAAAGTTCCAACCTGCAAATAACACCAAACCTATCGCGAAGCGGACTTGTTAACATACCCGCTTTTGTGGTGGCACCGATGAGTGTGAAAGGCTGAATTTTCAAACGCATATTCTTTGCCGATGGACCTTTTCCCACAATAAAATCAAGTGCAAAGTCCTCCATGGCAGGATAAAGAATTTCCTCCACAGTTTTGTTGAGTCTGTGAATTTCGTCAATAAACAAAACATCATTTTTTTGAAGATTTGTAAGTATGGCAGCAAGGTCGGCAGCATGCTCAATGGCAGGACCCGATGTAATTTTAATTTGCGAACCAAGTTCCTTTGCAATGATGTGCGAAAGAGTGGTTTTCCCAAGCCCCGGTGGACCATACAAAAGAACATGGTCAAGTGCGTCTTTTCGTGACTTTGCTGCCTGAATGTAAACCTTCAAACTTTCCTTAATTTTATCTTGCCCAACATATTGGTCAAGCGATGTTGGACGAAGAGATGTTTCAATTTCAGCATCCGTCCAATTTTTTGTGCTTGTGATAAACCTGTCATCCATATTTCACCTACCTTCCAAGTTGCCTTAAAACTTTCCAAATGATTTCCTCAGCAGTTGCGCCGTCGCCAGCATTAGCGCGCGCAAGCCCATATGCCTCATTTTTGTTGACGCCGAGTGCAATAAGTGTGTCAACTGCGTCTTTAAGTGCGTTTTCGTTAATGAAATTGCCAATGTTATCCTTATAGTTAAATAGGTCAGTTTCAAAACCTGTGGCGTTAATCTTATCCTTAAGTTCCAAACACACCCTCTCCGCCGTCTTTTTACCTAAACCTTTAATTTTGGAAAGAAGAGAAACATCCTCGCGCGTTATAGCCACAATTAAATCGGAAATTTTCATGCCTGACAAAATCGTTATTGCCATTTTTGGACCAACACCAGAAACAGTGATAAGTTTCATAAAAATGCTTTTTTCTTCTGGTGTTGCAAAGCCATATAAAGCCACCCCATCCTCTTTCACATGAAGATAGGTTAAAACTTTTGTTGTTTCGTTAACATTTGGAAGTGCCACAAGGGTGTTGTTAGAAATTAGTAGTTCATAGCCCACACCGTTGACATCCATAATAAGCACATTTTCATATTTTTCTTCAATAGTTCCCACTAAAAATGCAATCATATTTTCCTCACATCATATTAAAATTCAATCTTGGGTTAATTTGGCTATGACAAATTGCCACTGCAAGCGCATCTGCTGCGTCGTCTGGCTTTGGAATGGAAGATAGCCCTAAAACATTTTTCACCATATATTGCATCTGCTTTTTCTCGGCGTGTCCGTTTCCAGTTAAAGCCTGCTTAATTTGAATTGGTGTGTATTCAAAAATTCTTCCACAATATTTTTGACTTGCAAGCACAATAACTCCTCTTGCCTGTGCCACTTGAATAACGGTTTTTTGATTTTTAAAGTAAAAAAGTTCCTCAATCGCAACTTCATCTGGTCTATAAGTTTCAAAAATAACACGAAGAGATTCTTCAATATGTTGCAAACGAATTGGCAATGGGTCCTCTTTTGGCGTTTCAATCACGCCATAGTCAATCACCTCGTTATTTTTTTCCGTATCAATAATTCCGAACCCCACAATCGCATAACCAGGGTCAATTCCCAAAATTCTCATACATTAAGTTTAGAATATTTTAAGAATTTTGTCAAATAAAATGACATTATGAGGTTTATAAATGATTTTATATATAATTATTATTTATTTAAAAGCACTTTTGCGTGTTCAAGTGCGGTTTGTGAAACATCTTTTCCGCCGTCAATTAAACTTGCAATCTCCTTCACAACCGCCTCACCCTCAATAATCTCCGCATGAGAGATGGTTTCGCCGTTATCTGTTTTCTTTGTCACCAAAATAAACTCATCACCTTTGCTTGCCACAACTGGCGTGTGAGTGATGCAAATAACCTGAACAAATTTTGAGATGTTTTGAAGTTTTTCCGCCACCTTTCCCGCTGTCTGTCCGCTTATGCCAGAGTCGATTTCATCAAACACCACAGTGGAGGAATTTTCTTTTCCCAACATGATGTTTTTAAAAGCAAGTAAAAGCCTTGAAAGTTCTCCACCAGAGGCAGTTTTTGATAAATCTTTCATCTCTTGCCCTGCATTTGCTGAAAACACAAACTTCACAACATCTTTGCCTTTTCTTCCAGCGGTTGTGCCCATAAAGTTAACCTTAAAACTTGTGCCTTTCATTTGAAGGTCACTTAGTTCTTTCATCACTTTATCTTCCAAAGTTAAAGCATATTCTTTTCTTAAAGAGGAAAGTTTTTCACACTCGTAATCTAGTTCTTTTAAAACCCTATCCTTTTTCATAGTCAAATTCGCAAGTGCTTCTTCGCTGTTTTCAAGGTCATTTAAACGCTTTTTGGCATCGTCTAAAAATTCCAAAACCTTGCCCACACTGTTGCCATATTTTCGTTTCAAATCTTTAATTAAATCTAAACGAGCATCAATCCGTTCAAGTTCTGTTTGGTCAAAATCGGTGTTTTGTGCAACCTCCTCCAAATTTTCCACAATATCTTTAATTTCATAATAGGAATTTTCCAAACGCTCGTAGCATTCGGAAATGTTTGGAAAATCAGAAAATTCTCTTAAAAGTGATTTTGCTTCAAAAAGTAAACTTACAACACTTTCTTGTTGCTGGTCAAGTTTTGTTAACGCCGAGCCGACCTTTTCTGCAATATTCTCTGCCGAAGATATGTAAGAAAATTTCTCTTTAAGTTCCTCTTCCTCACCCTCAGTTAGTTTTGCACGCTCGATTTCATCAATTTGAAATTTCAAAATCTCTTTAAGTCGATTTCTTTCTAAATCGTTTCCACCTAGGTTTTTAATATCCTTGTCAATATCTCCGATTTGACTGCAAAGAGCGTCAATTTTAGATAAGTATTCCTGTGCTTTTACGCCTATAAACCTGTCCAAAATTGAAAGATGATTGTTGGTGTTGATAAGCGAAACGCTGTCGTGTTGACCGCAAAAATCAATTAAATTCTCGGTGATTTCTTTCAAAGTTTTAAGCACAACCACCGCACCATTAACTCTTATCACACTTTTGCCGTCAGAATTTAAAGTTCTTGAAAGCAACAATTCGCCGTCGAAATCGATGTCAAGAGAAGTTAAGATTTGCTTTATGTTTTCTGGCACTTCGTCAAAAACGGCCTCCACGCGCATAACTTTTTCGCCCGTGCGAAGAAGAGTTTTATCCGCCTTTGCACCCAAAACAAAACTGAGTGCGTCAATTAAAATGCTTTTACCTGCACCCGATTGCCCTAAGATGACATTGAAGCCATTACTTAAATTTATCTCAGAATTTTTAATGAGTGCAAGGTTTGAAATAAAAAGAGAAGAAAGCATAACTCCCTCCTAAACCAAAATGTTGTTAAGCGTTGCCACCGCCTCGCTTGAAAGAGTGGTGGTTGGAAAAATAAGAAGAACAGTGTCGTCGCCAAAAGTTGTTCCCATAAGGTCAATGAGGTTGAGTTTGTCGATGAAAGACGCCACGCTTCCTCCCATACCCTTAATGGTTTTGATAACGGCAAGGTTGAGGGCATTTTTAACAGAGATGACCGACTCTTTAAAAATCGTGATATATTTATTTGAAACGGCCTGTTGCTCAGTGCCAAGAATGGCGTATTTATATTTACCATTTGTCGACTGAATTTTGGTTAAACCAAGTTCTTTTATATCGCGCGAAATAGTGGCTTGCGTAATGTCAAAGTTGGCATTTTTAAGTTCTTTTGCAAGTTCATCTTGTGTTTCAATCTCCTTAACAGAGATTAATTCCAGAATTTTTGACTGTCTTAAACTCCTTGCCATAACCTTACTCCTTAACTCTACACTCCTTTATTTTAGGGATGTGTGGCGTTTTTTGCATAATTATAAATTTATAACTATTCACGCTCTTTTCATTATTATACATTAAAATTAATAAATATGCAAGTGAATTTATGAATATTTATACATTAATTTTTTATTAAAATTTTGAATAATGAAAATTTATAAAAACATAGTTGCATAAAAATAAATGGCTATACATCTGTATAACCTATTAAAACGAAAAACAAAACCTCAATCTCTTTTTAAAACCATAACTTCTTTGGTGTTTATCGCCTCGTCAACAAGTGCGTCGATATTCAAAAATTTTTCATTATATTCAGCACGCCTTATCGTTGGTTTAATAACTGGATATTTTGGCAAGAAAACGGTGCAACAATCTTCATATGGCAAAATGGAAGTGTCATATGTGTCAATCTCTTTTGCAACTTCAATTATGTCTTCCTTGTCAAAAGCAATAAGCGGACGAAAAACAGGAAGAGAAACCACACTATTTGTGACATTAATGCTTGGCATGGTTTGGCTTGCCACTTGCCCCAAACTTTCACCAGTGATGATTGCACCAAGGTCATTTTCCTTGCAAATCCTTTCAGCCACCCGCATCATAATTCTACGCATGATTGTTATCATATATTCGGAGTCGCAATTCATGTGAATTTGTTCTTGCACTTTTGTGAAAGAAACGATGTGGAGTTTTATTTCATCACAATATTTTGTCAACTTTCTTCCAAGTTCAATCACTTTTTCTTTCGCTTGCTCGCTGGTGTATGGATAAGAATGAAAATGCACCGCTTCAAGTTTAAGCCCACGCTTTGCCATTAAAAAGCCAGCAACTGGACTGTCTATGCCTCCAGATAAAAGCAAAAGTGCCTTGCCTGCAGACCCCAATGGAAGCCCACCCGCACACTTAATGGTTTCATGGTATATGTAAGTTTTGTTGTTAAATCGAATTTCCACATAAACGATATGCTCTGGATTATGTAGGTCGACTTTCAAATTTTCGTTGTGGTTTAAAAGCACTTCACCAAGTTTTCTTTCAAGTTCCATGGAAGAAAGTGGAAATTTTTTATCCGCTCGTTTGGCATTGACGCGAAAAGTGCCAGAAAGAGAAATTGTGGACGCATAAGAAAAGATGTTTTCTTCTGAAGTGTCAATTTCCACCGCTTTACTTATGCCAATAAGCCCAAACACAGTTTTAAGTTCTTCTACAATCGCCCATTCATCATCTATGTCATAATCTGACACCACCATTCGCCCAAGAGTGTAAGAAATTTTAAACTCGTATGAAGAAAGTTTTGCTTTGATGTTGTTAAGAAGCAAATTTTCAAAATCTTTTTTATTTTTACCTTTAAGGAAAAGTTCTCCAAATTTTAATAACAAAACCTTTTTCATTAACTAACCCTTTTCTTCATTTCTCGATATGTTTCCACAATAATTTTTCCAGCCGTTTTCATTTCCTCATTTGTCATATATGCGTTAAAACTTATTCGGCAACTTGATATAATCTCTTCGTCATCAAAGCCAATTTCTTTCAAAATTCTGTTGCCTGCTTTCTTTGCCGAGCAAGCACTCCCAAGACCTACAATCACACCTTTTTCTTCTAAAGCGTGAAGCATGGTTTCCCCTTTCACGCCTTCAAAGGTCACACTTTCAATGTATGGCGAGCCGTTATAGTTATGTATTTTAATTCCTTCTTCTTCGCTTAATATGTCGTTTAACTTTTCGCGTAATTCTTTAACACGCGTTAAATTTTTCTTGACATCAATTTTTTCAATCGCGGTTGCCATTGCCATGACGCCCGGAACATTTTCCGTCCCTGAGCGAATGCCATATTCCTGCCCACCACCTTCCACAATATTTTTAAGAGAGGATAGATTTTTAACATACAACCCGCCCACGCCTTTTGGACCATGAAATTTATGTGCAGAAAAAGAGAGAAGGTCAATTCCAAGTTCTGTCACATTGAAAGGTATTTTCATAAAGCCTTGCACCGCGTCAACATGCAAAAGTGCATTAGGTGCAAGTTTATCTCTTAAAGCGGAAATTTGTTTAATATCATTCATGGCACCTGTTTCGTTGCTGACAAGCATACAAGAAATCAACCTAACTTTTGACGAAAGTTTTTCTTCAAGGTCTTTTAAATCGGCTTGCCCATTTGCATCCAATTTAACAAGTTCCACCTTGCGACCGTCATTCATTAAACTTTTGGCAACATTATAAACAGAGGGATGTTCGCCATTGGTGAAAACGTAAGTGTAGTCACCATTTCTGACACTGCCTTTAATTGCCAAGTTGTTGCTTTCAGTTGCTCCGCCAGTGAAAATGATTGTGCCTTTGAATGCACCAAGTTTTTTTAATATCAATTTTTTGACCTTTTCAAGTTCACCGTGCACAAAAGCACTTTCACGAGAAATGGCAGAAGGATTGTAAAATTTTTCACAAGCATAGTAGCAATAAGTTTTTAAACATTCTTCAAACATTTTCGTTGTGCCAGCGTTGTCAAGAAAAATCATACACCCTCCTTTTACTCTCAAATTATTGCATATCACCACAAGATATAGTGTAGTATGCCACAAAACTCTTATTTTTTTGCTAAAACCGAAAGTTTATTTTTTGTTTAATTAATTTAATCACTCCCTTAGTTTTGCACGATATCTAAATACCAAACTACGCAAAACTTTATTGATGATTGTGTTTATTTCCTCTGTTGTCAAGGTTTTTTCTTCACTTATCAAGCGAATTTTATACGCCAAACTTTTCTTATTTTCACCAAGTTGCTCACTTCTGTAAACATCAAAAAGTTCCACGCCGTCAAAATGCTTTCCGCAAGCTGACTTAATGGCAGAGGTTAATTCCTTATTTGTGACCTCTTCGTCCACAACCACTGCAATATCTCTTTCAACTGCTGGAAATTTGGAAAGTTCTTTAACAGCAAACTTCTTCTCTGGCAAACTTGCAAGGTAGTCAGTGTCAAGTTCGGCATAGTAAACATCATGATTTATGTCATAATTTTTCAAGACTTTCTTGTGAACTTTTCCAAACCAACCGATTTTTTTGCCGTCTTTTGAAATGATGTCGGCACTAACTCCACTGTGAAGATATGGCTCAGCACTTCTTTCAATCTTATATTCACAAGAAGTAGAAAGCAAAAGATTTTCCATAACATTTTTAAGCATAAAGAAATCATATCCATCTTCACAAACGGCAATCGAAAGCCTGTTATTTTCCACTGGAAGTTCAGTGAGTGGAAGAGATTTTGGAAGATAAATTCTTCCTGTTTCAAAAAATCTCAAATTCTTATTTCCAACTGAAAGGTTATATTTAATATCCAACAAAAGTGCGTGTGCCATAACAGTTCTAACTGTCGACAAGTCCTCACTTATAGGGTTTGCAAGTTTGATAACATTTTTTCTTTCATCCTCAATTAAAAGTTTTTCGCAAGCCGTGGAAGAATATAAGGAATAGTTCAAAGTTTCATAGAAACCATTGTCAACAAGCTCCTTCTTCATGTCGTTTTCCATAACAAGCCTTGGCTCGTAAGCGCCGATAGTGACTGAAGAATTTTCAAATGCACCACCCTCAATATTATTGTAAACATCATAACCATAAATTCGGATAAGTTCTTCTGCCAAATCGTTTTCACATTCAATATCTTCGCGAGTGTAAGGCAAAGCACAAGTTAATGTGTCGCCATTTATTGTCGATTTAATGCCAAGACTATTCAAAATTTGAAGAATGCGTTTTCTATCTATTTCTATTCCCAAAATTTTGTCTATTTTTTTAAGAGAAGCTTTAATCTCTCTTGGCGTATATTTTTCCTTGCAAGTGTCAATAAGTCCGCCCACTATCGTTCCGCATTTTAAAGACCAAACAAGGTTCAAGGCACGCTTTATGGCGTTGATTGGAGTGTTCAAATAAACACCTTTTGAATATCTAAGTGATGAGTCTGTGGAAAGTCCAAACTTTCTTGAAGTTAAACGCACTGATTTTAGGTCGAAAACTGCGCACTCAAACACAGTTTCTTTAGTGTTTTCCTCCACACAAGAATTAACACCGCCAATAACGCCTGCAATAACCACAGGTTTTTCGCTATCGGCAATCACCATATCATCATGCGACAATGAGTAAGAGTTTCCGTTCAAAACTTTAATTTGCTCGCCGTCTTTTGCCTCTCGAACGATAATTTTCTTGCCAGCCAAATGGTTATATTCAAACGCGTGCATTGGCTGACCTTGTTCGATAAGCACATAGTTTGTGATGTCAACAATGGTGTTGATAGGTTTAATGCCGACAGAAAAAAGTCTTGACCTAATCCAAAGTGGAGAGCGTTCAATTTTTAAATCCTTAACAAAAGACGCCATATATCTTGGGCATTTTTTGGTTTTAACTTCCACATTGATATATTTTTTAACATCGTCGCCTGTTGCTTTATAGGAATAATCAACATCGGAAAATTCCAAATCATAAATCGCACAAACTTCGCGAGCAATGCCAATCACGCTGTTGCAATCAGGACGATTTGGTGTGACGTTAATATCGAAAACAACATCGTTAAGCATGAGTGCGTCCTCAATTTTCTCGCCAGCACGCATAGAACTTGGCAAAATTAAAATGCCATTAATTCCAGCGCCCTCAATATAGTTTTCATCAATGCCAAGTTCTTCGCCAGAACAAAACATTCCCTCACTTTTCACACCACGAAAAGCGGTTGGCTTAATTTTAACACCATTTGCTAAATCTGCGCCCTCCAAGGAAACAGGAACAACAGCACCCTCAAAAACATTAGTTGCAGAAGTGATGATTTGCACCTGTTTGCTTCCCACATCAACTTGGCAAATTTGAAGTTTATCTGCCTCTGGATGCTTTTCAATTTTTGTGATTTTTCCCACATAAACATCATGCAAATGCTCATTCATATGGATAACTTCTTCCACCTCGAAACCAGAAACGGAAAGTTTATTTGCAAGTTCTTCTGCTGGAATGTCAATTTTAACAAAATCTTTTAACCAATTATAAGAAATCTTCATTTTTTCTTCTCCTAAAAATATATACCACAATATATGGTGTGTTATGCTTGCATATTACCACAACCTATCGCATTTGCTTTAAAAATCTAATATCGTTTCTGAATAGGTATTTAATGTTTGGTATGCGGTTTGTTATCATCACACTTCTGTCAATTCCAGGTCCGAACGCAAAACCGCTATACTTTTTGCTGTCAATTCCAGACATCTCCAAAACCTTAGGGTTCACAACGCCCGCACCAAACACTTCTGAAAAGCCTGAACCTTTGCAAAGCGAGCAACCCTTACCTTTACAAATTTGGCAAGTCGCGTCAATTTCAATGGAAGGCTCTGTGAATGGGAAATAGGAAGGACGCACACGCATCTTAACATCTTCACCAAAAAGTCTTTTCAAAATTGTGTCAATCATTTTCATTAAGTCTTTAAGCCCAATATTTTCATCCACAACAAGCGCCTCAAATTGATTGAAAATTGGAGAGTGAGAACTGTCGTCATCATTTCGGTAAACTCTGCCAGGGCAAACAATTTTAAATGGTGGCTTAATTGTTTCCATGGCGTGCACTTGCATATTGGAAGTTTGCGTTCTCATTAAAATGTTGTCGGTGATGTAGAGCGAGTCTTGCATATCTCTTGCAGGGTGATTTTTTGGCACATTTAACGCTTCAAAGTTATAGTAATCAGTGTCAATTTCAGGACCTTGAATAACCGTGAAGCCCATTTCCACACAAATGTCCATAAACTTGTTGTTGAACCTTGTGAGTGGATGCAAAGC
>CALVWC010000034.1 GCA_944364445.1 uncultured Clostridia bacterium
AAGTTTGATGCTTGTTGAAAATATGCACGCGAAAGCCACAATTTGCGCAAATATACGCAACCTCCAAGCCTGTCAGACCTCCACCGACGATTTTTATTAAGTTTCCTCCTCCCCAAAAACTCATCCGTCACCTCAAGCCTTAATATATTTGCAAGATGAGCATTTTTCTCGTTTGCCCTTTTTTATCATGTATTTGCCACATTCTGGGCATTTTTCGCCAGTTGGAATATCCCAACTCATGAAGTTGCAACCCTCTCTATCCTCGCACGCATAGAAAGTTTTGCCTTTTTTCGTTTTAACAGCATAAACATTTTTGCCACATGCTGGGCATTTTCCAACAGGTTTTTTAACATCTTCTGTTTGATATGGCTTGATGTTTCGACATTTTGGAAAATTGGAACAACCTAAGAATTTGCCAAATCTGCCCTCACGCAGAAGCATTTTATGACCACACTTGTCGCAGATAATGTCAGTTTCAATAGGTTCGCTTTTCATTGAGATAGAAGAAGAGTCTGCCTTTTCCAAAAGCCCTTTAAAACCGCTCCAAAAACTGTTCACAACATCATGCCAGTCGTCTTTGTTCTCTGCAATGTCATCAAGTCTATTTTCCATGTGAGCGGTGAATTTGACATTGATAACACCACTGAAAAACTTTTCCAAATATTCGGTTATCTTTCTGCCAAGTTCGGTTGGCACAAGGTATTTTCCGTCTTTTTCAGCATAGTTTCGTGCGGTTAAAATGGTGACAGTTGCAGCGTATGTTGCAGGTCTGCCAATTCCTTTTTCCTCCATAGCTTTAACCAAACTTGCCTCTGTGTAGCGAACAGGAGGTTTTGTGAATTTTTGTTCTTCCTTAATATCTTTAACTTCCAAAATTTCCTTTTCTTCAATTTGTGGAAGTTTAGAAATCTCTTGTTTCTTATCGTCATCAACAAATTCCTTATAAACTGCGGTGTAGCCTGGAAACTCCAAGGTTCTTCCAGTTGCTTTGAAACCATAGCCACCCGCGTCGATGGAAACCGTGACATTGGAATATTCTGCTTCATTCATTTGGCTGGCAAGAAATCGCTCGTAAATAAGTTTATATAAGCGATAGTTATCTTTTGTTAAACTGTCTTGCACCATTTCTGGCGTGATTTGCATGGAAATTGGTCTTATTGCCTCGTGTGCGTCTTGAGCATTCTTTTTGGTGGCATAGATGTTTGGCTTTGCTGGAAGATAGTTTTTTCCAAACTTGCTTTCAATGAAATTCAAGCAGGCTTTTTGAGCATCTTCAGAAACGCGAGTGGAGTCTGTTCTAATATAAGTTATAAGTGCAATTTTCCCCTCACCTTTAACCTCAACGCCTTCATATAACTCTTGTGCAGAGGCTGTTGTTTTTTTCAAACTCATGCCAAGTTTATTCAAAGCGTCTTGTTGCATTGTGCTTGTTGTGAATGGCGCTGGAGCATGAGATTTGGTCTTGCTTTTCTTAACATTTTCCACAACAAACTGAGATGTTTTTATTGTGGAAAGAGCCTTTTCCACTTCTTCTTTACTTGCAAGTTTAATCTTTTTCGACTTATATGTTTGCAAAGTGGACTTAAAAGCAATTTTATTTTTTTCGTGGAAAGCAGTCACCGTCCAATATTCTTCTGGCTTAAAGTTTTCAATTTCTTTCTCTCTGTCCACCACAAGTTTAAGTGCCACAGACTGCACTCTTCCAGCAGAGAGTTTTGGTGCCACTTTTTTTGAGATAATTGGTGAAAGTTTATAGCCCACAATTCTGTCCATAACGCGTCTTGCTTGCTGAGCGTTGACAAGGTTTAAGTCAATCGCTCGAGGATTGTCAAGTGCCTTTAAAACCGCATTTTTAGAAATTTCGTTGAATTGTATACGGCATTTGGTGTTTGGGTCTAAGCCCAAAACATGTGCAATATGCCAAGAAATCGCCTCCCCTTCTCTATCCGGGTCGGTTGCGATTAAAACATCATCCGCTTTTTCTGCCTTACGCTTGAGTTCGGAAATCAATTCCTTTTTATCAGGTTTATTTTCATAATGAGGTTCAAAATTATTGTTAATGTCAATCGCAAAAGATTTAACTGGCAAATCTCTTATATGTCCTTTGGTGGCAAAAACTTCATAGCCATTGCCTAAATATTTTTTCAATGTTTCCCTTTTTGCTGGGGCTTCAATAACAACAAGTTTCAAAATATTCTCCTTTAATTTAACATGAATGTTTTGTTTGGCATCCTTTTTATTAAACCACGAATTTCCAAAGTTGTCAAATAACTATTTAAAATATTTACAGGAAGATTGGAATTTTTTGCAAGATAATCGAAATCCTGCTCACCTTTTTTAAGAAGATTTATAATAATTTGCTCGTCCATATTAAGTGAAACTATCTTCTTTTCTTCCGCCTTACTTATATTTATACCATAAAACTCCAAAATATCCTCGCCAGAAAGCACACATTCGGCTTGTGCGGACTTAATCAAAAGATTTGGCAGTTCACTTTTCGACGAATTCACATTTCCGGGAACAGCAAATAAATCTCTGCCATAGTCAAGTGCAAACTCTTTGGTGTGAATTGTTCCGCTTTTTCTGCCTGCCTCTGTGATTAAAACGCCTTTAGAAAGTCCTGCAATAATTCGATTGCGTCTTGGAAAAGTGTATTTTGTTGGCTTTGCAAATGGTGGATATTCACTTATTAAAAGTCCTTTCTCGGCAATCGTGTTTGCAAGATTGGTGTTGGACTCTGGATATATGTGATTAAACCCTCCACCTAGCACCGCGATTGTTTTGCCGTTCACTTCCAGTGCTTTTCGATGAGAAAGCGAGTCAACTCCGTATGCAAGCCCTGAAACAATAACAATGCCTGCTTTTGCCAAAACTTCGGCGAATTTTTCGGTTATGAATTTGCCATAATTTGTTGGCATACGCGTGCCGACAATGGAAATGGCATCTTGATTTAAAAGCGAAACATCACCTTTGCAAAAAAGAAGCATGGGTGCATCTGGCAAATCGACGAGCGCTTGCGGATAATTCTCGCTCTCCTTATTTAAAATGATGATGCCGTCTTTTTCCAAATTTTCAAAAAGCGAGTTAACAAGCCTTGCGTCACTTTTTTTTAAAAGTTCGTGATATTCATCTGCTGACAAAATTTCGCAAACATTTCGATTGTCAGCAAGTTCAAGTGGACTTTCAATTTCTTCATCTTCCACTATTTCCATAATTTTTTCCAGTTTCTTGTTGGATAGTTCCAACATGGAAAGAAAGGTTAAAATTTTCGTGTTATTATTCATTAAACGCTCCAATATTTTCTGTCAAGTCCGCGATAGGAAATCGCCTCTGCAATGTGGTTTGGCTCAATTTCCTCTTTGCCGTCAAGGTCAGCAATAGTTCTTGCCACTTTCAAAATTCTGTCATGAGCACGCGCGCTCAGTTTCAAATTTGTGAAAGCGTTTTCCATGAGGTCTTGACACTCTTTGGAAAGTTTGCAATACTTTTTTGTTTGAGGAACGGTCATTTTGGCATTGTTAAAAATCTTGCTACCCTTAAATCGTTCAAGTTGAATTTCTCTTGCCTTGTCCACACGCTCTTTAATTTTTGCGGTTGGCTCTTCTTTATTTTCCTCGTTAAGTTCCTTGTATGTGATGTTGTCAACTTCCACGTGGATATCAATTCTGTCCATAATTGGCCCAGAAAGTTTGGAAAGATATTTGTGGATTTGTGTTGGCGAGCAAGTGCATTCTCTGTCTTTAGAGCCATAATTTCCACATGGGCATGGGTTCATGCTGGCAATGAGCGTGAAAGAGGCAGGATATGTGATTGTTTGTTGTGCGCGTGCAACTGTTATGTAGCCATCCTCCAGTGGTTGACGAAGAGTTTCAATTAAATGGCGTGAATATTCTGGAAATTCGTCGAGAAACAAAACTCCATGATGAGCAAGGCTGATTTCACCCGGCTTGCTGTGCACACCACCGCCTGTTAAACTTATTGCAGTTGCTGTGTGGTGAGGAGTTCTGAATGGTCTTTCTGTGATGATGCCTTGTTTTAGGTCAAGTTCGCCAGCTATTGAGTGAATTTTCGTCACTTCAAGTGCCTCTTCAAAAGTGAGGTTTGGCAAAATTCCAGAAAAGCATTTTGCAAGCATACTTTTGCCACTTCCTGGAGGACCAATCATAAGCACATTATGCCCACCCGCTGCCGCAATTTCAAGAGCGCGTTTTGCCATTTTCTGCCCTTTAACATTTTCAAAGTCAAGTTTATTTACGCTTTTTAAAGCAACCTCTTCAAACGACTTTGTTTGAACGCGAAAATTCTCCTCAGTTAAACCATCTAAGAATTCCACAACTTCGGTTAGTTTACTAAATGCGTAAATTTCTATGTTGTCAATAAAACTTGCTTCTTCCATGTTCTCTTTTGGAATAATCACTCGGCGATAGCCTTGAGAACGCGCACTGATAAGCATAGGCAAAACACCTCGCACTTTTTTGATTGTGCCATCCAAGGAGAGTTCGCCTAAAAAAATATAATCTTTATAGTTTTTCTTTTTAATCTGCTCCGACGCCGACAAAATGCCAACTGCAATGCCTAAATCATAAATAGGTCCTTCTTTTTTAACATCGGCAGGTGCAAGATTTATGGTAAAATGTTTTAATGGATATTCAAAACCACTGTTGCGAATGGCAGATTTCACCCTATCTTTTGCTTCTTTCACACTTTTATCGCCAAGGCCAACAATTTCGAAATGAGGAACACCACCAACAATATCCGTTTCGATTTCCACCAAAAAGCCGTCAATTCCTTCCAGCCCAAAACTCTTTAACTTAGATAACATATTTCCTCCGTGGTAGTGCATATTTCAAATAAAATCAAATTTGATAGATTACCTTTTATATTTTAGCATTTTTTCATAATCTCACAAAATGATTTTAAATAAATACAAAAAATTTGTGATTTTTGTGAGAATTTTTTTTAAAAAAATAAAAAAGGCTCTTAAAAGAACCTTTAAGCGAACACCATTCCCAAAATAAACAAGACGGCAAGTCCAAAGCAAAGTGTGATTTTTGCGATATGGATGACTTTATATTTAATAAGTTTTTTATTATATTCTTTTCTGAATGCTTGCTCATTTTTGTCAAACTCTTCTGAAGTAATGTTTTTTGCGTTAACCGTTTCCGCTTTGAAAAGTTTAAATTCTTCTTCCGCCTGCGCTTTAAAATCCATGAAATAATACCTTATTAAATGTCCCGCCCAAGCAAGAGAAAGAAGAGTTAAAAGTGTGAGAACAAAATAAGTAAAACCACCCCACACATTGATGAGAAGAGCAAAAATAATAGATAAAACAATGATAACCGCACTTATAATGTAAATAATGTTATTCCTATTCATACTCTTTCCTTATGGCACAATGGCAAAAACATAGAATACCACCAAAATGATTGTGCCCACAATCCAACCAACAAGCCACCAAATGTTTCCGCGTTTAAGTGTGAAATAAAAGCCAAGCCAAACGCAGACGATATACGCAAGACACTCGCCAATCCCTTGCATATACACCACAATGTCTGGTTGATTTTTGAAGATAAGACGGAAAATCATGGAAATGGCAATCAACATGATGGAAAAGTATGCAAAGCACTGCAAAATGCGATTAGGACCCCATTTTACCACTTTTTGAACCTTCTCTTTTTTCTTGCCCTTTGTGTTTTCCTCGCTTGACGCACTTACTGATTTATTATTAACATTTTCAAGTTTAACATCCTCAAACTTTTCTTCTTTTTCTTCAACTGTGTTCTTTTCGGTTGTTGGCGCGTCATTAACAATAATTTCTTCATTGTCGTTTTTCTTTTTAATTTTAAACATATTCACCTCAAAAATCAAATTTTACCTTTTCATATATATGATTTTTCTTGAAAAATATACATTTTTAAATGATGCGAAAGATAATTTTTATGTTATTTCGCGGTTTCAACAAAACGACTTTCTCTAATCACATTAACTTTAATTTGACCCGGATATTGCATTTCGTTTTCAATTTTTTCTGCAATTTCCTTTGCCATAAACATTGCTTCGCTGTCAGAAATTTGGTCAGGTTTCACAATAATTCTAACTTCTCTGCCTGCTTGCACTGCAAAAGATTTTTCCACGCCGTCGAAACTGTTAGCAATTTCCTCAAGTTGTTGCAAACGCTTAATATAGTTTTCAAACGAGTCGCGTCTAGCACCCGGTCTTGAACTTGAAATGGCGTCTGCCACTTGCACAATAACAGCTTCAATGGTTTTAAATTCCACATTAAAGTGATGTGCTTCAATGCAATGAACAACCTCCTCATTTTCGCCATACTTTCTTGCAAGTTCCACGCCGATTTGAACATGAGTTCCCTCAAGTTCGTGGTCAAGTGCTTTGCCAATGTCGTGAAGAAGCCCTCCGCGTTTGGCAATTTTCACATTCGCACCCATTTCAGAGGCAAGAAGCCCTGCAATAATGGAAGTTTCAATGGAATGCTTTAAAACATTTTGCCCATAGCTTGTTCGATATTTCAATCTTCCAAGCACCTTAACAAGTTCAGGGTTTAAGTTGTAAATTCCCGTTTCGTTGCACGCTTCATCACCTGCTTGCTTAATGGTTTTGTCAACTTCTCGTTGCATTTTTTCCACAATTTCTTCAATGCGTGTTGGATGAATTCTGCCGTCGGAGATAAGTTTTTCCAAACTTAATCTTGCTACTTCTCTCCTAATTGGGTCAAATCCAGAAATTGTTATGCTTTCTGGCGTGTCGTCAACAATAAGTTCAACACCAGTTGCCGCCTCTATTGCACGGATATTTCTGCCCTCACGACCGATAATTCTTCCCTTCATTTCGTCGTTTGGAAGGCTGACAACAGAAACCGTCATTTCAGAAGTTGTTTCAGTTGCACATTTTTGAAGTGCCTGACCGATGATTTCTCGAGCCTTTGCCTCGCCATTTTCTTTTGCTTCCATTTCAATTTGTTTAACGATGACAGACGCTTCTTTTTGTGCCTTTGTTTTCATGTTTGCAACAAGCATATCAACAGCCTCTTGCTTAGTCATTTTTGCCACTTTTTCCACTTCTAAAATGGCATTTTCTTTCAATTTTTCCACTTCAAGTTTTTGGTTTTCAAGCCCTTCTTTTATGCTTGCAATTTCCTTTTTCTCGTCTTCAAGTTGCTCTGTGCGCTTATCAAGTGAAAGTTCCTTTTTCTCAATAAACTCTTCACGCTGATTAAGTCTTTCTTCAAGTTTTGAAACTTCAAGACGCCTGTCCTTAACCTCTTTTTCCACTTCGTCTTTAAGTTTTTGCGCGTTTTCTTTACTTTCAATTAACGCTTCTTTTTTAATTGTCTTTGCTTCTGCATAAGCATCTTCAATAATTTTAATTGCATTTGATTTATTTTTCTTCGCTTTATTTTTGATGTAAAGGCTAAGAAGAAAACCTCCAAGCCCAACGCCAACAACAAAACAAGCGATGGCAATTACCGATGCGACTGCAGGAGAGACATCCAATAAGATACTTCCCATTTTCGCTTTTCCCCTTTTAAATTCGAGATATGTTAAATTTTAGAAAACTAAAATAACTAAAAATTAATATCCTCTCACAATGCTATTTTAAACTTTTGCCAAAACTTTGTCAAATGATTTTTGATAGATAATAAAAATATGGAAAAAACTCCCATATTTTCCATAAAATTTCCTCTTTTTCGACAAAATATTATTTTTGTGGTTTCTCATATTAAAAGTTGAAAGAAAAATTAATTTATTAAATCTTGTAATTTCTTAAAAATTCTTCTTTAAATTCAGGCAAATAGTCGCCTAATATCGCCTTGCGAGTGTCTTCTGCAAGCCTAATTAAAAAGCGTAAATTATGAATGGATAAAAGTTCTCCGCCCAGCATTTCATCGGCATTAACCAAATGGCGAATGTATGCACGCGTAAAGTTACGACAAGTGTAGCAATCGCAGTCCTCGTCGATAGGTCTGAAATCTTCCTTATATGAGGAATTTTTAATCACCATTTTGCCACGTTTAGAAAAAGCAGTGCCATTCCTTGCAATGCGAGTTGGAAGCACACAGTCCATCATGTCAATTCCGCGAGAAAAGCCTTCAATTAAACAATCTGGGCTTCCCACACCCATCAAATATCTTGGCATATCCTTAGGAAGAAGTGGTTGCATGAAATCTAAAATATCATACATCACCTTTTTATCTTCGCCAACAGAAAGTCCGCCAATCGCCACTCCGCAACGAGTGAAAGGCTTAACATCTTCAATGCATTTTGCACGCAAATCTTTAAACATATTTCCTTGAATTATTGGAAAAAGAATATGCTCTTTTTTATTATGTGCGTTAAAACATTTTTCCAGCCAAATTTTTGTTAAATCTCTTGCATCCTCTGCCTCTTTTCTTGTCGCTCCTGCCTCGGTGCATTGGTCGAGTGCCATGTTGATGTCGCTGTCAAGTGCTTCTTGAATTTCCATGCAAAGTTCTGGTGTCATCAAAAATTTTTCTCCGCTTAAATGACTTTTAAATTCCACACCTTTTTCAGAAACTTTTCTTAAGTCAGAAAGCGAAAAAACTTGAAAACCACCGCTGTCTGTTAAAATTGGTTTAGAATAGTTCATAAACTTGTGAAGTCCGCCTGCTTTTTTTATGATTTCATGCCCGGGACGCAAAAATAAATGGTAGGTGTTAGACAAAATTATCTGCGCGCCCATGTCGTTTAAATCCTCTGGTCTTAACCCTTTCACAGTTGCCTGCGTGCCAACTGGCATGAAAACTGGCGTTTTAATATCGCCATGTGGAGTGTGAAAAATTCCAGCACGAGCACCAGTTCTTGAACAAACCTTTTCAATTTCATAACTAAAATATTTATCCAATTTTTCTTTCCTTTTATCTTAAATTGAGTGTTATTTTTTTTAAATTTTATTTTAATAAACAACCAAAAATTTAATTTTTAAATTGAAGTTATTGATTTCTTAAAAACACTATATGTGGTGTAGTATGCAATACATAACACAATATATTTTGTGTTATTCAATAAACATCGCATCGCCAAAACTGAAGAAGCGATATTTTTCACTCACTGCGTGCTTATATAAATTAAGCGTTTCATCAATGTCGCCAACAAAGGCAGAAACAAGCATAATCAATGTGCTTTCTGGTAAGTGGAAATTTGTGATAAGTGCATCCACAACTTTGAATTTGTATGGAGGATAGATGAAAATTTGAGTTTCCTTTTTAACTGGAATAACCTTGCCATTTTCATCCACCGCACTTTCCAAAACTCGCACTGAAGTTGTGCCAACTGCAATCACTCGTCTCCCCTCACTTTTAGCGCGATTGATTTTATCTGCGACCTCTTTTGTTAGTTCGATGTATTCCGAGTGCATCTCATGGTCTTTGATGTTATCTTCTTTAACAGGTCTAAATGTGCCTAAACCAACGTGCAACAAAACTTCCAAAACTTCCACGCCTTTCGCTTTAATTTTTTCAAGCAATTCTTTTGTGAAATGAAGTCCGGCAGTTGGGGCTGCACTTGAACCAGAAACTTTGGCATACACAGTTTGATACCTTTCTGGATTTTTCAATTTTTCTTTGATATATGGAGGAAGTGGAACGGTGCCAATTTCCATTAAATGCTCTTCAAAACTTTTTTTGTCGCTATAATCAAATTTTACCTTACACAAACCATAGGTCGCCTTTTCCGTCACTGTGCAGAAGATATTTTCGTTAAACACAATTTTTGTGCCAACCTCAAGGCGTTTAAAAGGTCTTGCGATAACCTCCCAAGTTTTAAGGTCAATTCGTTTTTGCAAAAGAATTTCAATTTTTGCTCCTGTTTCTTTAAAACCAAAAATTCTGGCAGGCAAAACCTTGGTGTTGTTGATAACCAAAATGTCGCCTGCATTCAAGAAGTCAATTATATCATAAAAATGCTTATCAAAACTTTTTTTTGTTTT
>CALVWC010000035.1 GCA_944364445.1 uncultured Clostridia bacterium
AAAAAAGAGGGAAAGTTTTTTGTTTTGACCACGACGCAAAAAATTGGTGCTGGGCTTAAAGTTAACAAGATATTGGATGCAAAGTTAGAAGAGGAAATTTTATCAAGAAAAAGACAGATTAAAGTGGATGCGAAGTTTGTGGCGAAGGTCGGTCGGAAAGCAAAACTAACACTAAAGCATGAAGACGTTGTTGCCGAAGTTGAAAGCGAAAGTGTTTTAAGTGAAGCGAAAACAAGTCCGCTCACAAAAGAGGAAATTCAAGAAAACTTAGCAAAATTAAACGAATTTTATGTGGAAAATTTGTGTGTGGAGATGGATAATATTTTCTTTCGCAAAGCGGAGTTAAACACTTTAAGAAGATATGCTCAAGAAGAATTAAAGAAACAAATTTTATATAACTATAACTTGAAAAATATCAAAAAACAAGAAAAAATCAATAAAAAAGTGCAAATTTTTGATAAAAAATCGAAAAAAATTGATATTTTTGAGTTTTCCGACTTAAATACTTTGAAAAAATTTAAAGATAACAATGCACTTTTAGTTTATAAATTTTCTAATTTTAACGCGGATGAAATTTTGAAAACGGCAAATGAAATTGGAAAAGTTATCTATCTTGATTTGCCTCCAATTGCAACATATGAAGATTTATTAAAAATTAAAGAAATCCTTAAGCATGAAAAAATTGGAGTTGTTGCGAACAACTATTATGCCTTAAATTTGACGACAAAGAAAAAAACGATAATTGGTGTCAATTTAAATGTTTATAACTCTTACGCTGTGAAATTTTACTCTGAACTTGGTTTTGATAAAATTATATTAACGCAAGAAGATGTGAAATTTGAAAATTTCAAAAATTGCGGAACATATCTTTTTGCCATGAGTGAATACTATCCAGAATATATGTTTTTTAAGCATTGCCCAATCAAAGAGCATATTGGAGGTGACTGCGTAAATTGCAAATATAGACCTCTTGTTTATGAATTTGGAAAGAATAAGTTTGATGTTTTAAGGCGAAAGATAAATTCTTGTCAATTTGTTCTTAAAGACAGAGTTAAAAGAAAAAATATTAATCATGAAAATATCAATAAG
Source organism: uncultured Clostridia bacterium (assembly GCA_944364445.1). Taxonomy (GTDB): domain Bacteria; phylum Bacillota; class Clostridia; order Christensenellales; family UBA1242; genus Caccovivens. The sequence goes on from CALVWC010000035.1 coordinate 1,090, forward strand.
GTCATAGAATTTTAAAATTTCGAAAAAGACCACTAAAAATTAATAATTTTCTTAAAAAACATGAATTTTTCATGTTTTTTTTGTTTTAAATAGGTTTTTTAGTTTGCTTAAGTTTAAATTATCTCTAAAGTTTTAAAATAACAAAAACAATAATATGCAATGGAATTTTCTATTTTTCATTTAATTTTATTTTGAAAAACTTTTTTATTGGGTTATAATTTTTTTATGATAGAAAAAGGAGGTTAATTTAAAAATAAAAATTTTAAATCTTTGCTTTAATAAAAAAGGAGGTTATTATGAAAGCATTGACAGGATTTAGTGAAAACAAAAATGCTTACCTTGCTGGGCTTGAAGCCGCTAAAATGGCGGGAAAATCTAAGGACGCAAAACTTGTGTTTGCATACATGAGTTGCGACTATAAGATTAAAGATGTCATTAAGGGTATTAAAGAAATTTACGATTGCCCTGTGATTGGAAACACAAGTTTCACTGGTGTTATCATGCCACAGGGATACATAGGTGGAGATAAACCATTCGTTGGAATTATGGTGCTTTGCGATGCAAACATGGTGGTCGGCGTTGGCTTTGCTGACAGAAAAGCTTATCAAAGTGCACGCGACGCCGGAGAGAGTGCCACAAAACACGCTCGCGTCATGACAAAAATGCCGTATAGCGATGAACCAGACCTCATGTATATGACGGCAAGCCCAACTGAAGAGGAGTTTTTCCTTAAAGGTGCAAATCGTGTGGTTGGAAGAGTGCCTCTTTTCGGCGGTTCGGCAGCGGATAACACAATTTCTGGAAATTGGAGTTTATATTTAGATAACAAAGTGACTGGCGAGGGTGTGGCTGTTGCACTTATCTATATGAAAGGCGGATTTGTTAATGAATTCACGGGTGCTTACAGAGAAACTGGAGATATGGGTATCATAACAAAAGTGGAAGGCACAAGAAGACTTGTGGCGATTGACGGCGTGCCAGCAGTTAAAAAATATGCAAAGTGGAGAAATATTAAGCCAAGCGAACTTATGGGCAACAAACTTCTTTCTGCCACAATCACAAGCCCACTTGGTGTTAAAGATAGGCTTGGTGACCTCATTGCCATTCGTCATCCAATGTTTGCTAATGACGATTACTCCATGAATATCGGTGCAAACCTTGCAGAAGGCACAACGGTTATTAGAATGGAAGCAACAGTTGATGAACTCATTTCCTCGGTTGGCGAAACCTTGAAAAAACTTAACGAAAGAATCACCAAACCAGTTGTTTGTTATCATCTTGTTCACTGCGGTGGCAGACGCGCTGGAATTGACTCAAGAATTAATGAAGTTTATGAAGAAATTAAGAGAAATGTGGGAGATGTTCCTTTCATTATGGAATTCACTTTTGGAGAATACGGCTTTGTTGACGACGGAAGAAATACCACAGGCGGACTTATGTTGTCGTTCACAGCATTCACAAAATAAGGAGGAGATATGCAAAGTATTATCAATGGAAAATTTGTTGACGCAAGTGATAAGTCAACCATGAACATTGTCAACCCTTACACCTTGAAAGTGATTGACAAAGTGCCAAACTGCACGGCAAAAGATGTTAATCGTGCAGTCGAATATGCTAAAAAAGCAGGCGAGAGTTGGGCAAAAATGCCAGTTTATCAAAAGTGTGAAATTTTAGAAAAATTTTTAGTGCTTGTGGAAAGAGATAGAGATGACATTGCAAAAACACTTTGCAGGGAAACTGGAAAACCAATTACGCAGGCGTATGCTGAAGTGGATAACATTTCCATATCCTTTAAAGCCTTTATGGAAAAGGCAAAACATCTTTATGGCAATGTTGTGCCAGCGGGAACGGAAAAAGGACAAGATAAGACCTTGCAATTCACAGTTCGTGAACCTCTTGGTGTTATGGTGGCAATCATACCTTTTAACCTTCCGCTTGACTTATTTGACCAAAAAATCGCACCTGCTATTCTTGCAGGAAACACGATTATTGTGAAGCCTCCTCATCAAAACCCTTCTGCCATCATCAAACTTGTGGCACTTATGCATGAAGCAGGTATGCCAAAAGGCGTGGTGCAAGTTTTGACGGGTGAAGGAGATAAAGTTGGAAATGCTCTTTCAAAACACAAGGATGTGCATGGTATAACATTCACAGGTTCCACTCGCGTGGGGAAAATAACATACTTAAATGGTGCGGAACATTTGGCGCATGTGGCTTTGGAACTTGGTGGAAATGACGCTTTCATCATGCTTGATGATGCTGATGTTGACCTTGCAGTTGAGGAAACTGTTTGGGGAAGAATGTATAACACAGGGCAAGTTTGCTGTGCAAGCAAAAGATTTATCGTTCAAAAAGGTGTTTTGAAAGAATTTGAAGAGAAATTGAAAGCAAGATTAAGCAAACTTGTTATTGGAAATGTTTTGGATAAGAAAACAGAGATTGGTGTGCTTATCACAAAAGAAGCGTGCGATAAAGTGGTTAAGCAAGTGGAACGCGTGGTGGAACAGGGTGGAAGAATTATCTATGGCGGACATCATCAAGGTGCGTTTTTTGAGCCTACCATTATAACTGACATTCCAAAGGATGCCGATGTTGCCAAAGACGAAGAAATTTTTGCCCCAGTTGTTTCCATAATTCCATGCGAGGATGTGGAAGAGGCAATCGAAATTGCAAATTCCTCTTCCTATGGGCTTTCAAGTTGCATTTTCACGCGTGATATGAAAACGGCGTTTGATGTTAGTGCCAGAATGAAAGCGGGCGGAGTTGTTATCAACGGCGCTAGTTTCCATAGAAGTTTTGAAATGCCGTTTGGTGGATATGGCAATTCTGGAATTGGCACAGAAGGCGTTATGAGCACTTTCGACCAAGTGACAAAAACGAAAACTATCACATTAAAAAACATTTTAAAATAGTTTTTAATCAAATTTCAAACTAATTTACGAAATGTTTGAGTGCTGTGTTTTAACTTATATTTCATGATTTGAATAAAAAACTATGGAGGTATCTATGAGTCAGAATTTGAAAAAGTGTTTTATGTGGGTGTGCGGATATTTGAATATTGTTGCATTTGCACTTGTCGGTGGCTATTTATACATAAAAAGCGACGACGAGGACATGAAAAAGGAAGTTAAAATTGCACTTATTGTCACACTAATTTTCACGGCAATAACGGCAGTGCTTTCAATCTATAACTATTGTGGAGGCTTTAGCAGTGCGTATTATGGCTCTGTTGCGTATGATGTTTACTCAATTTGTTTAAGTGTTGTGCAAATTGCAAAGATAATTGTTTATGCGGTATTTGCAATTATGGCACTTGTTAAGAAAGGTGGCGAGAAAAAGCAAGATACAATTGATGTTGAAAAGGATAAGTAATAAAAAAAACATATTTAACAATTTAATTTAAATCTTCAAAAAAAATAAATAACACTTCAACTTCAAAAGTTAAAGTGCTATTTTATTTCAAATTATTTGATTTTTAAATTGAGCGTTGTTTTTCATGTTCCAGTGGTTCAATTTTAAAATTTTTGATTTCAAATGTTTCCTCTTCGCGAAACTCAAAATATTTCCATTCACGATCATAACTTAATATAAGATATTTATTTGTTCCTGCTATTTTTAAAAGTTCTTCATTATGAGTAGAATAAATTGAAGCATAACCATTAACTTTTTTTCTTTCCCCATATTCCATAAATACTCCACAAAAAGCTAATCTGCCATTTTGTTTTTCAAAATCATTGATAGCATCATAAGCGTTTTTAAATTCTTCAATTTTTTTGCTGTCTTCTCTGTCTTTGTCCATATATAACTGTGCGGTTGTATGATTGAGATAAAGCCCTATATCTAAGTATTTATATTTGTAATCATCTCCTGTTCTAAATTCAAGGCGTGTGTCAGCAAATATATTATCACCAAAACAAATATCTGCCTTAATTTTTTTATCCTTAAAGTATTTATCTGGTAAATTATAATAATACATGCACTCGGTTGTTTCAAATCTTGAACAAGACTTATCCTCATTCAAAAACTTTCTTTTTGAGTCTTCTGTTAGCATTTCTAATAACTTATTTGCCAAATTTGTTGTTTTGCTGTTATGCGATAGTAATTTTTTTAAAACTTGTAAGTTTTCTTCATAAAGTTCGTTTTCCATTTTTTACCTCCTTAGGTTGACTTTTTTAAATTACATTGGTATAATAACATTAACGTTAAGGTAAAGGTCAATTAGTTTATGGAAAAATTATATCAAATTGGAGAAATTGCAAAGTTATTAAAAGTCTCCACAAGAACTATAAGGTTTTATGAAGAGAAGGGGATAATTTCTCCCGCTATGGTTAATGCGGAAACGGGGTATCGTTTTTATGATGAAAATCAAGTTTTGAAACTTAAAAAAATCCTATTTTTAAAGGATTTGGATTTTTCGCTTGCAGAAATAGAGGAATATCTAAACCATGGTAAAGAAAGGCAAAAGCAAATTATAGATGATAAATATAGAATTGTAATAACTGAGCTTGACGCATTAAAAAAAATTGCACAAAAAAACTTGTATGACCTGTCTTTTTTAGAAAATAAGTTTTATTATGGTAATGATGTGCACTCAAAAAACATTCAAAATGTTGTTGGTGTTTGGAAACTTCAAGGTATGTATAAAAACATTAAAGATGCAAAAATGCAAAAAAACGCACTCGACTATTTCACTCCATACAAATTTTTGGCTTTTGACGGCAAGGGAAATTCTCCTTGGTTCTATCACTGCACTGACAAAAAGATTATTTTTAACACATTTTATTTGCCTGTTAGCGAGATTTATCAAATTTACGATAATAAACTTTTTCTTTCAATAGCAAATCCTTCAGACCATAATTTTGTGTATGATAAAAATAACAACAAAGAAAAACATATCTTAGTTTTCCAAAAATATAGCGATAATTATGAAGATTATAATTTGTTTATATCAAAAGATGCTATTCCGTCTAAATTTGTAATTGATAAAAATGTTATTGGTGTTTATAAAAAAATTGGAACAACATCATCTTTAAATGACAAAATGTTAAAATCTTTGCAAAGCGAAATTATTATCTTTTATGGCGATGGAACACTTGAAAAATATAGCGATAATGAACATATCACAATAAATTGGACAAGTGGCATTGTTTTTGATAAAGATAAAATGCTGACTTATAAATATTTTTTAAAGGATGATAGACTTTTAATAGAAAACAAAACAAACGTTTATAAGTTTACTGGAATAGTCAATGGCTACATTGTTTATAATAAACTTACTTTTTAAATTTTAATTAAAATTTAAAGTTTTTTCTTGTTTTTTACTTTTTTAGGCGTAAGTCATCGCCGTGGATTTGTATTGTTATTGATGTTTTAGGGTCGGAAATTCTGGAAAAAATTCTTTCGTCATATCTATCTCTTATTTCACTTAAATCTAAGTTTGAGGTGATTATTGTGCAAACTTTTTTCATTTTTCTTTCATTAATCACATGGAAGAGGAATTCGATTGTGGAATTTTTGTAGATGGTTTCAGTTCCAAGGTCGTCGATGAAAAGGAACTCGCAAGATAGGTATTTGTCCATTATGCTTTCGTCATATGAATATCTATATTCCTTAAAATCACGACTCATTTGAAAGGCGGAGGATAATTTTACAATCTTTCCCATTTCAATTAGTTCGTTGGCAATGGCTTTTGTTAAATATGTTTTGCCAGAGCCGACAGCACCACTGATGAAAACAAGGTTTTTCTTGAAATCGCTGTGGCACCATTTTTTCATGAGAGCATATAACTTTTTTAATTCACCAGTTGCACCTTGTTCAGCGTCTGAAAAGGAAACTAAATTTCCAAAATTGGACTCTTCAAACAAGATGTTGGAAATTTCCTTTTTTAAACAGGCACACATTTTGCCATTTATAAAACCTTTATCTTCGCAAATAGGGCAGGAAAATTTTATTTGTGGCACATTTTCTTTTTTAAGAAACGCGTCATTTTTTTTCTTTAATTCAATCTCTTTTGTTTTATCGAATTTTTCGCCATACACTTCTTTGCGTGTGTTTTCAATTATTATTTTGTTCAAATTGTTTTGCAATTTTAAAAATTCCGCGTTTTTGTTCAACTTTGCCATTTTTTCTTCGTATGGTGCTAAGTTTTTTCTTCGTCTTTCAGAGATGATTTCTTCCGCTTTTTCGATTATTTCAATTTTCATATCACACCTCAATTTCGTCAATAGATTGGAAAAGTGCATTCATTTCATCGCGAGAGTAGTTTCTTTCGCTATTAAATTTCTTTGTTTCTTTTTTAGGATTTACGATTTGGAAAGCGTCTTTTGCCTCTTCCACGGTTTTGATGTTCTTGTCGTGATAGGTGGAAAGAATGGTGGCAAGATATTGCATAGGTTGGTCCTTTCCTTTGGCGATTGTTGAGGCGTATTCAATCACATCATCTGGCAAGTGCCAACTCTCCGTCCAAATTTTATACTTATCGCGGTCGAATTGATTGACATGGCGAGATAGTCCAATTTCTTCCAAAATATTCTTAATTTTCTTATCCACACTTAAAACATCGTCGAAATATTCATTCAAACTTTGCATACTTAAAATGCCCATTTTATGAAATTTCAAAAGCACTTTATCCATTCCTTCCAGCGTGCGCACATTGGTTTTAAAAGCGTAGTTGGAAATACTGAGAAGCATATCAATTGAAAAGCCCATGTTGAACCATTTATAGACATAATTTTCCACAACAGGCTCTAAGTTTTCGTAATATAACCCGAGATTTGAGGTGATAAGTTTAGCGATTTTCATGGACTCTTTCTTTTCGCTTTCAAAGTTTTCAATATCATCACGAGTGAAAAGTTTTAAGGAGTAATATTTTTTGAAAACAACATCCATATATTCAAAATTTGGCTTTTTTAAAGTTTTTGCCACAAACAAAATAACTTCGTCATCAAAGCCAAGTTCTTTCCAAGACTTATAAAGCATGCGTTCATTAGGATTTGGCAGACGCTTAAGTTTGATAGTTTTGCAAACATATTCAATGCCACTATTTAAACTTTCGAATTGCAAAATTTGTTCCTCAATTTGCTTTGCTGTTGTAAGCCCTCGATTTGCCCAATCTTTTGCCACGGTTGTGATGTAAGAATAGCCCAATTTGTCGTCTTTTTTTGCGTCCACACAATATTTTATCACCATGATAAGTGCTTCTTTATCCATGTGATAATTTTCGATAATATTATAATATTCCTCATATTCCTTTGGCGTTATCATCCTTCCAGAGATTATCTCTTGTGCTTGCTCGTTGAAGGTGGCGTATTTTTTCACATTATACTTTTTAATTCCGTTTAAGGCGTTGGTTATTGGAAGAAATCTAACTTCAAAAGGTATAACCTCTAAAATCTGCACAAGTCCTTGCTCTTGCCAATAATAAAAGCAACTTTCCACCTCTTCCACGTTCATTTTAAGTTCGTTGGCGAAATTTTCAAGGGTGTTATCTTTAGAACCAGAGTCGGAGCATTTATATAAGCCATAAAGATACACTTTCACACATTCGCCAGAGGCAAAAGGAAGGTAGTTATTGAAAAAGATGTTGTCAACTTGTACGGTATTACTTGCCACAGCATCCACAGAAAGTTTACAAAAAGCCATAATCTTCTCCTAATAGAAAGATTTTAGCACAACTAAGAAATTTTTACAAGTTTTTCGTTATGTTTTTATGCGTTAGTTAATAAAATAGGGTATGAAAAAATTATCTTGTTTGCTTGTTATTTGCTTAATCTTGCCTTTATTTTTGGTGGGATGTGACGAAACACAAAAAAAATTAACGACTTATAAAATTATAGGCGAGTATAACGAAAACTCTCACACTTTGACCTGCTCGCAGGAAGTTGTGTATGTCAATAATTCCGACAACTCACTTTCATGTGTTAAGTTTTTTCTTTATCCTAACTCGTTTAAAGAGGTGGCGGTTTCGTCTGCCTATTTGGAACGTGCCTATCCAAATGGCGAAAGTTTTGGAGATATTAATTTCACCTCCATTATGGTGGATGATAAAAAGTGTGAATACTCAGTGAATGATGAGGGCAACATTCTGACCATTCAAATTGATGAAATTTTCCCAGAAGAAAGTATTTCTGTTTTGTTGGAATATGTGGTCACTCTTGCAAACACCAATCATCGTTTAGGATATGGCGATAATGCCGTTAATTTTGGGAATTTTTATCCTATTGCGTGCGTGTATGAAAATGGATATGTGGAAAATGATTTTGCCTTTAATGGTGACCCGTTTTACAGCGACATCGCAAATTATGATATAACGCTTTCGTTTAACGAAAAATATACTCTTGCCACAAGTGGAGAGGTGACAAGTGAAAAGGTAGAAAATGGCAAAAAAGAAGTGAAAATTAAAGGAGAAAAACTTCGAGATTTTTGCTTTGTGCTTTCAGAAAAGTTTGAGGTTGTTTCAAATTTAGTTGATGGCGTTAAGGTGAATTACTATTATTACGATGACGACAACGCCACTGAAAATTTGGAGGTTGCTTGCCTTGCTCTTTCCACTTTTTCCGACCTCTTTGGCGAGTATCCATATAAAGTGTTGAATGTTGTGAAAACCAATTTTTGTTTTGGCGGAATGGAATATCCAAATTTGGTTTACATTTCTGACGCCGTCACCGATTTAGAGAACTATGAATATGTCATTGTTCATGAAATTGCACATCAGTGGTGGTATTCTGTGGTTGGTAATAATGAATACTCTGAGGCGTGGTTGGATGAGAGTTTAACGGAGTATTCCACCTTACTTTTTTACGAAAAAACTGAAAAAGGTGATTATTCTTCCATGATAGATAATGCA
>CALVWC010000036.1 GCA_944364445.1 uncultured Clostridia bacterium
ATTGTGATTGTTGCCTTTCTTCTTTGCCTTGCACTTTTCTTAGATAGTCTTAATGTTTTCAAACGCGTATCAAATCGCGAAAAGCCAGTTGTGCAGGTTAAGGAAAAAAGAGTGGAAAATCCTATCTCCGCTGTTAAATCAACTCCAATAGTGAAAGAGGAAGTTAATGTTGTTTTGGACGGCAATTTGAAAGAGGAAGAAAAAGAAGAAAAAAAGGCGCTTTCCACGCGTGAATTATTAGGTCTTGACAAGAAGCGAAATAAGGCATATGAATATTTTCCGCAGGAAGAAAACAAAGTGGAAGTTAAAAAAGAAGAGCAAACGCCAAAATCGTTAAGAGAACTTATTTTAACTCCGCCAGAAATTAACTATGAGGAATATTTTAAAGAAATCAATAAGCCAAAAGCACCAGAAAAAGAGGAAGTTGACGAGAATGTTTCTGCTTTGAAAAATGAAGAAACACCAAATGAAACGCAAGAGGAAGTGGTGCAAGATGATGAATTTCAAAATGTTGATAATCCTTTTGTGCAAGAAAGTTTTGATGAAGATATAATTTCGCAGGCCGACGACATCATCCGCTCGGCAGTGGAAGAAGAAAAAGCAGAAAATCCTGAGATATACGAACATATTGAAGAAGAAAAACCTCAAGAAGAAGCTTTTCATGAAAGAAATTCAAGAGATTCATTGCTTAGACGCGATGGTGCATTTGCACCAGAATTTCCATCGCGTGACGAGCGTGCCACCTTCAACTTAAGGCGAGACGAAATAAAGCAAGAAGAAAAAGAGGAAGAAAAAGAAGAGGATAACGAACCTTATGTTTATGAAAAACCGCCTCTTGACTTTATCACAACAAAATCGGTTGACCTTTCAACTTTAAACGAAGATGTGGCAGAAAAACGCGTTCTTCTTGAAAACACTTTGGAAAATTTTGGTGTGCCAGCAAAAGTTCAGGGTGTGGTGGTTGGACCTGCGGTCACAAGATATGAACTTGAAATGCCACAAGGCGTTTCCGTTTCAAAAATAAAAAATCGTGCAGATGACATCGCACTTTCTCTTGCGGCGGAAGGCTCGATAAGAATTGAAGCGCCAGTTCCCGGCAAAAGCGTGGTGGGTGTGGAAGTTCCAAACAAGAGTATTGCCACGGTTAGTTTGCGAGATGTTTTGGAAAGCAAGGAATTTACTCAAAGTTCCTCTCCACTAACTTTTGCTCTTGGCAAAGACATCACAGGCAACACCATAACTTGCAATATGCAAAAATTAACTCATCTTTTGGTGGCAGGTTCAACTGGCTCTGGAAAGTCGGTTTGCCTTAACTCCATCATTTTAAGTTTAATCTATAAAGCCTCACCAGAAGAAGTGAAAATCATTTTGGTTGACCCTAAGCGTGTGGAATTTACTTCCTATAACGGCTTGCCACATCTTATTATGCCAAATGTTGTGTGCGAAACTCAAAAGGCGATTAACACTCTTGCTTGGGCGGTGACAGAAATGGAACGCCGTTTTGAAATGCTTGGTTTTGCGCGTGTTAAGAATATTGATGAATATAACCAAACGCCAGATGTTGTTTCAGGCAAAATCAAAAAGATGCCTTTTATCGTTATCATTGTGGACGAACTTGCCGACCTTATGATGACTGGTAAAAAAGAAGTGGAAGAAAAAATTATTCGTCTTGCACAAAAATCGCGTGCAGCAGGCATTCATCTTATTCTTGCCACACAAAGACCATCCGTCGATGTCATCACAGGGCTTATTAAATCAAACTTCCCATCGCGTATTGCCTTTGCTGTCACAAGTGCAGTGGACTCTATGACCATTCTCGACCGAGTGGGTGCAGAAAAACTTTTAGGCAAGGGTGATATGCTTTACTATCCAGTGGGCGCACAAGAACCTAAGCGTGTTCAAGCGTGCTTTATCACAACCGCAGAAACCAACCGCATTGTTGATTATGTTCGCGATAACAACAAGCCTATTTTTGATAAAGAAGTTGAGGAGCAAATTTTAAATCCAAACAAAAATGTCAATCCAAATGCACTTGTCAACAACGAAACCGACGAACTTCTTCCTTTGGCACTTAAAGCGGCAATCGATTGTGGGCAGGCTTCGGCAACAATGATAAGGCGTAAGTTTGCCATTGGCTATCCTCGTGCAGCCAGAATTATCGACCAAATGGAAGCGGCAGGCTACATTTCCACCGCTGACGGCGTGAAAGGCAGAACGGTTTACACCACAGAGGAAGAATTTAGAGAGATATTTGGCGACCAATACGATTAATTTTGCAAAAGAGGTGAAAATGGAAAACATAACGGATAAAAAGATTTCAGCAATTTCCCTTGGCTGTGATAAGAACAGGGTGGACTTAGAAAAAATGCTCTTTCGCCTAGAAAATTACGGCTTTCAAATTGTGGAAAATGTGGAAGACGCTGACATTGTGATTGTTAACACTTGTGCTTTTATCACACCAGCAAAGGAAGAGGCACTTGAGAACATCTTTGAAATGTGCAACTTGAAAGAGAAAAAGAAAGTGGAAAAAGTTATAGTTTCGGGTTGCCTTTCGCAAAGGTATAAGGCACAACTTGAGAAGGAAATTAAGGAAGTTGACGCGTTTTTGACCCTTCAAGACAACGAAAACATCTGTGAAATCATAGAAAATCTATATGGTGTCAGTCATCAAAAGCAGAAAAAGGATTTGGGCAGAGTTTTGACCTCGCGTGGAAGTTATGCCTTCCTTAAAATTGCAGACGGATGCAGTAATGGCTGTTCGTTTTGCACCATTCCAAGAATTAGAGGAAGATATATAAGTTATCCTATGGATGACATTGTGGATGAAGCAAAATATCTTGCAGGGCGTGGAATTAAAGAACTTGTTTTGGTGGCGCAAGATGTTTCAAGATATGGCGAAGATTTATATAAGGAAAATAAACTTATTCCACTTCTTCAAAAGTTGTCAAAAATTAAGGGGATTGAGTGGATAAGGCTTCATTACATCTATCCTGAAAAAACTTCAGAGGAACTTCTTAAGTTTATTGAAGAAAACGATAAGATGTGTAAGTATGTGGATATTCCTCTTCAACATATCGATGACAGAATTTTGAAAAGCATGAATAGGCGTCTTAATGAAGAGGATACGCGTGCACTTATGAAAACGATAAAAGAAAAATATCCAGATATTGCAGTGCGTTCCACTTTCATTGTTGGCTATCCAACCGAAACCAATGCCGAATTTAAAAAATTATGCAATTTCATTAAAGATGTTAAATTTGACTATGCAGGTTTCTTCCCTTACTATCGTGAAGAAAACACGGCAAGTTTCTACCTTAAAAAACAACATTTTGAAACGGTTAAGAAAAAACGGTTTAAAAAAATAACCAAAATTCAAAATGCGATTGTTTACGAAAAAGCAAAGAAACTTTTAGGGCAAACTTTTAAAACATTAATAGACTATTTCGACAATTCGACAGGAGTTTACATAGGTCACACAGAATTTCTTTCTCCAACAGTTGACTTTGAAGTGCAAATTGTGGATAATGGAAATATAAAAGCGGGAGATTTTGTTTCCGTCAAGTTTATGTCGTTTGACGGAAGCGCATTTAAAGGAGAGGTTTATGAATTTACCAAATAAGATAACATTAGCAAGAATTTGTTTAATTCCAGTTTTTCTTTTCTTCTATCTTGCAGATTTCATTCCTTATGGCAAACTTATCGCCACGATTATGTTTGCACTTATCAGTTTAACTGACTTAATTGACGGAAAAATTGCCAGAAAACGCAATTTGGTGACAACGCTTGGTGCGTTTATGGACCCACTTGCCGATAAATTACTTGTGATGAGTGGTCTTATTTGCATTATCGCATATCCTGTCACGGCGAATGGCGGAAGTTTAGACCCTATGCCAATTCTTAATCCAGTTTATATTGGTGTTGTTGCTGTTTGCATAATTTTAGCACGCGAATTTATGATAACCGCTCTTCGCACGCTTGCAGCATCAAACGGCATTGTTTTAAAGGCGGATATGTATGGCAAAGTTAAAACCACTTTCCAATTTCTAACCATTATTTACTATCTTGCTTACTCTTTTATTGTGGAAGAATTTTTCTATGCAATACAAGGCGTGGCAAACACTGTGCTTGGCATTGTTGGCTACATTCTTCTTGCCATCACAATCATCTTAACAATCATTTCAGGTTGCAACTATATGATTAAGAATAAAGAGGTTTTCAAAGAGAAAAAGAAAGAGGAAAAGAAAACCACAAAAACCGACAATGAAGAAATTGTGGCTAAAGAAGAAAAAAAGTAGGGCGTAGGCTCTATTTTTTATCATATTAATAAAAATTATTTATGAAAAATATTTTGATTTTTTCTTAGGTTTAGGTTATAATAGTGTTGTAAAATTGGAGAGTATTATGGAAAAAGATAAGAAGTTAACAAAAGAAGAATCATTAGACCAAGCACTTCTTCAAATTGAAAAACAATTTGGAAAGGGCGCAATTATGAAACTTGGCAATCAAACTGTGCAGAAAGTGGAAGTTATTCCAACAGGATGCTTAACGCTGGATGTTGCTCTTGGCATTGGTGGAATTCCACGCGGAAGAATTGTGGAGATTTATGGACCAGAATCTTCTGGTAAAACCACCGTTTCTCTGCATATTGTGGCAGAAGCACAAAAACTTGGCGGAACTTGTGCTTTTATCGACGCTGAACACGCGCTTGACCCAATCTATGCCGAAAAACTTGGCGTGAACATAAGCGAACTTTATGTTTCTCAACCAGATAACGGCGAACAGGCATTAAATATTTGCGACACGCTTGTGCGTTCGGGTGCTTTTTCAGTTATTGTTGTGGACTCGGTTGCCGCACTCACACCAAAGGCAGAAATCGACGGCGAAATGGGCGATAATCATGTGGGCTTGCAAGCAAGAATGATGAGTCAAGCTTTAAGAAAACTTACATCCATCACAAACAAATCTAACACAACGGTTATTTTCATCAACCAACTTCGTGAAAAAGTGGGCGTTATGTTTGGCTCGCCAGAAACAACAACTGGCGGTAAAGCGCTTAAATTTTACGCTTCCATTCGCCTTGATGTTAGAAAAGTTGATGTGATTAAAGACGGCACAAACATCATCGGCAACAAAACAAGGGTGAAAGTTGTTAAAAACAAACTTGCTCCTCCATTTAAAACGGCTGAGTTCGACATTATGTATGGCAAGGGTGTTTCAAAATCTGGTTGTGTTGTGGACATGGCTCTTTCGCTTGGCATCATCAAAAAATCAGGCGCTTGGTTTTCATATAATGACGAAAAAATTGGGCAAGGCAAGGAAAACGCTAAACTTACTCTTGAAAAAGACCCAGCACTCATGGCAGAAATTGAAAACAAAATTAAAGAGCGAACAAGCGCAGGCGAAAATGTTTTAACTTCATCTGACGACGAGAAAGAGGAAAAGGTGGAAGAATAGAAAAAAGCATATCAATCGATATGCTTTTATATTTTAAGAATAATTTAAAAACTGAAAGGTTGTTGCGTTTTGAACCATGTTTCTTGTGGTTTTTCCTTATTTAAAATCACAAAAGTTTTTTCTTTGTCGTCAAATTCCGTTTTGCCTTGGAAATTATATTTAATTTTGATTTCATTTTCCTCTTGTTTAAGTGGCATGGTGATAAGTTGGTCGGAGTTATTGTCTTTAATTGTGCGGTAAAATTCGCCGTTAAGATAGATATCATATTTTAAATGTCGTTTTGGTTTAAATTTTAAAACGGCATTGTGGTTTTCGCGTTTGCACTCCGCTTCAATGTCAGCAAGAAGCACAAAATTATCCGAAACTTCGCTTGGCATATTAAACCTTGAAAAAAGTGCGTTTTTTGAATATCTTTCTGGTGCTAAAGGGCTTGCCAGCACAATTCTGTGGTTATCCTCTTTTTCGATTAAATCAATTTTTGCTTCCACAACATGAGGCGACTTATCAAAACTTGTTTTTTTAAAGGAAACCTCTTGTAAAAAATTTTTAACCACTTCCGTTGGTTGATTACCGCCAGTGTAAGAAATTGGAGTGTTATCCAAATTTCCACACCAAACACCGATTGTGACTTCTGGTGTGTAGGAAATGTTGTAGGCATCCAAATTTTGTTTGCTGTTTTTCTTTCCAACTGTGCCAGTTTTGGAGGCAACTTCAGTGTTTGAAATTGTGCTAAGTTTTTTTGCTGTGCCTGTTTTTGCTGTTTCTTTCAAAATGTCGGTCATGAGGAAAGCGGAGTCCTCTCTTAACACCTGTTTTTCAATCGGTGTATGCTTATAGACAAGTTTTCCGTTTTTGTCGAGAATGTAGGAAACAAATTTCGCGTCGCTGTATGTGCCGTTGTTTGCAAAAGTGGTGTAGGAATTTGTTAGAGTTTTCAAATTTTCGCCATAGGTAAGTCCGCCAAGTGCAATGGCATAACTATCGTCCTTTTCATCAAAGGTTAACCCCATACGCTCGGCATACATCTTGCCAGTGTCGATGCCGATATAACTTAAAACCTTTATGGCAACCGTGTTGACGGAATTTTTGACGGCGTCTTTAATGGAGATGTAGCCGTTATATTTTTCTCCCACATTGCTTGGAGAGTAATCTCCAATTTTAATTTTTTCATCCAAAACTTCCGTTTCAGGTGTGATAACATTCTCATTCAAGGCGGGTGCATACACCAAAATCGGCTTAATGGTGGAGCCCACTTGCCTTTTTGCTTCCAAAATTTTGTATGGACTTAAGCCATAATAAGCGCTGACGCCGTGACTTAGGTTGTCAATCACAATACCTGCATAATCACTTTCAAATTTTTCCTTTTCTAAGGCCTCAACAAGTGATTTTTGTTTGTTTGCGTTTTGATAGGTGTGAATTTGAAAACCGCCAATCGCAATTTGCTTTGCTGGCAAGTTGAGGATTTTTGATGCTTCATCAATGCTTGCTTGCGAATAGGAATTAAGTTTGTTTTCGGTGTGACTGCTGACATCAAGCGTAATTTCTTTATTCACCGCTTGCAAGTATTCATTAGTTGTAATTTTTCCGTCCTTTTCCATTTCGGCAAGCACCAGATTTCTTCTTTTAAGTGCATTTTCAGGATGATTTATGGGAGAGTATTTATTCGGCGATTTAATCATGCCAGCAAGCGTGCAACTTTCGTTTAAATCGAGGTCTTTGGCGCTTTTTCCAAAATAGAACTCGGATGCACTTTCAATGCCATAGCAATTATTACCGAAGTAGATGACATTTAAGTAGCATTCCAAAATTTTATCCTTACTAAATTCTTTTTCCAATTTTTTTGTTAAAACCATTTCCTTTATTTTGCGTTCAAAGGTTTTTTCGTTGGATAAGTGCGTGTTTTTGATGAGTTGTTGGCTTATGGTGGAAGCGCCTTCCTTAAGTGAAAGCGATTTGAGGTTGTTATATAACGCTTTTAAAATTCGCTTTGGGTTTAAACCGTGATGATGATAAAATTCCTTATCTTCCACACTTATGAACGCCTCTTTTGTGTGAGTTGGAATATCCTCTGAGGAAATATAAGGCATATTGAAGTTGTTGTTGTCGTCAAGCAAAACATTTTCATTGTCGTAAACTTCGATGACAAGTGAGGGAGAGGTCAATGCCTCAGCGTTTAGTGGTATTTTTGAAAATTTTAAGTATTCAACAAGAAAATATATGCCACAAAACATGACAAGCGCCAGCAAAATGACCAAAACAGATATTAGACATATTCTGACAATTTTCTTCATTTTTCTAGTATGTTTCATATTTTCACAAAAATACATCTCTTCTCTTGCAAAAATCGACAAAAACCTGTATAATATAGGCATGAAATATATTATTATTACTTATGGTTGCCAAATGAATGTGCATGAAAGTGAAAAACTTGCCTATATCTGTGAACAACTTGGCTACACGCCGACAGATAAAAGAGAGGAGGCAGATTTAATCATCTTCAACACTTGTGCCATTCGAGAAGGGGCAGAGGACAGAGTTTTTGGAAATGTGGGCGCGCTTAAAAAGTTGAAGAAAATGCGACCTAACATTATCATTGCCGTTTGTGGATGTTCCACGCAAAAGGAACAAACCGCAAATTACATTATGCAAACTTTTCCTTTTGTGGATATTGTGCTTGGCACTTTTAATCTTGCAAATTTTGCACACTACATTGAGGCGGTTAAAACAGGCAGACAACTGGAAATTTTGAAAGAGGGCGAAATTGACGAAACGGTGCCTTACAAGCGTTCCGCCCGCGACAATGCATGGGTTAACATCATGCAAGGATGTAACAATTTTTGCACCTATTGCATTGTGCCGTATGTTCGAGGCAGAGAGAAAAGCAGGAAAGAAGAAAACATTTTAAACGAGATTAAAGAAATTGTTAAACAAAAAAAGTTTAAAAAAATCACGCTTTTAGGGCAAAATGTCAACTCCTATGGGCAAGATTTGAAGGACGGCTCGTCGTTCAGTAAACTTCTTTCGGATATTTGCAAAATTGACGGCGATTTTTCTTTAACTTTCATGACTTCTCATCCAAAAGATTTAACAAGCGATGTCATTGATGTGATTGCGAAAGAAAAAAAGATTTTAAAGGAAATTCATCTTCCAGCGCAAAGCGGAAACAACAGAATTTTGGCGCTTATGAATAGGCGCTATACACGAGAAAAATATCTTTCCATCATAAAGGAAATTCGCGAAAAAATTCCAAATTGCAAAATAACTTCCGACTTTATTGTTGGCTTTCCAACCGAAACGGAAGAGGAGTTTAAAGACACACTAAGTTTGGTTAAAGAAGTGAAATTTGACGGCATATTTGCATTTATGTATTCTCCGCGCGAAGGAACGGTGGCGGAAAAAATGGAAGGGCAAATTGACCAAAAAACAAAGAGAAGAAGAGTTAATGCTCTTTTAAAACTGGAAAAGGAAATTCAAGAGGAAAAAAGAAATGGCAAAAGATAACAAAGATGAATATTCTCCAATGATAGAGCATTATAAAAAAATGAAAGAACGCTATCATGATTGCGTTTTATTCTATCGTCTTGGCGACTTCTATGAACTATTTTTTGAAGATGCAGTGGAGATAAGCCGAGTTTTAGACCTAACGCTAACTGAGAAAAATGCTGGAAATGGAAAAAAAGCGCCAATGTGCGGAGTGCCGTTTCACGCGGCAGATAACTACATTGCGAAACTTGTCAACAAAGGCTATAAGGTGGCAATTTGCGAACAACTAACAGACCCAAAACCCGGGCAAATTGTCGACCGTGATGTTGTTAGGGTGATTACCGCTGGCACAGTGACAGAAGACAGTATGCTGGAAGAGCGAAAAAATAACTACCTCATGTGCTTAACAAAACAAGGAAGCATACTTTCTGTTGTTTACTCAGACATAACAACTGGCGATGTTCATTTGAATAACTACTCTGAAAACATTGAAACAGAATTTTCCAATCTTTTCACGCGTATAATGCCGTCGCAGGTCATTGGAAATGATGAGGTGAAGGCTTTTTATGAGAATTTGCAAATTCAAAACCTTGGCTATTGCCCAAAATTTGAGGAGTATTATGAATATGCATT
>CALVWC010000037.1 GCA_944364445.1 uncultured Clostridia bacterium
TATATTTTAAGATAAAACTTAATTTATACTCTTTTCTTTCTCTAAAAATACCGCTAGTTTCAAAATTGCTTGACTAATCTGTTTTTTCTTTTTTTAATAAATATTTAAGATTTGAGTTGAAAAAGGATTTCGGTTTAATATATAATATGAATATGAAAAAGAGATTAGACATCATTCTTCAAGAAAAAAATTTATATCCATCGCGCGAAAAGGCAAAAGAGGCAATTAAACTTGGAAGAGTTAAAGTTAACGGCGATGTTGTTTTGACACCCTCCGCACAATTCGACGAAAACACAAAAATTTCCACCCTCCCATTTGAGTTCGTTTCGCGTGGAGGCTTTAAACTTCAAAAAGCACTTGAGGAATTTAACATAAATTTAAATGATAAAGTGGTTTTAGATATTGGCGCTTCCACTGGTGGCTTTACCGATGTGTGTTTAAAAAATGGCGCTAAAAAAGTTTATGCTGTCGACACTGGAATGGGGCAACTTGCCGACAGCATAAAAAATAATGCAAACGTTGTCAATCTTGAAAAAACCAATTATCTAACTTTACCTCGCGAAAAATTTAAAGATGTGAATTTTGTGGTTATTGATGTATCCTTTGTCAGCCTTACAAAATTTGCCGAAAAACTGGCAAATGACTTTGATAGCATTGAAATAGTCGCCCTTATCAAACCTCAATTTGAATGTGGAAAAGAGTATGCAAAAAAGCATAAGGGAATTGTGAAAAACGAAAAAATGCACAAAAAGATTATTGAAAATGTCAAAAATTCCTTTAAAAATGCAAGTTTTATCGTGAAAGGTATAATAACATCACCAATAAAAGGTGGTGACGGAAACACAGAATTTCTCATACATTTAAAAAAAGAGAATTAAAATTTTTAAATTTGATTGATTTTTTATTTTTCATATGTTATAATCGATATGCAAATCGTAAAGGTCGCAAACATCATCATATCCTAATTAAACCAAATATGCAGAGACCAGAGTGGTTTGCGAGAAAAACTTCACTTTTTGCTCATTTTCAAATCAAGTTTGAAAATTTCGCCTTTCGTTTGTTTTTCTCTTCTCCCCAAAAATTTTTCAATTTTCGGGGGGCAATTATGCACCTTAAACCACGCAATTTGTTTTAAGGTTGCAAACATCATCATTTCCTAATTAAACTAAATATGCAGAGATGTCCGAGTGGTTTAAGGTGCAGCCCTGGAAAGGCTGTGTGCGAGAAATCGCACCGAGGGTTCGAATCCCTCTTTCTGCGCCAGAAAATACAGACTGAAAAAGTCTGCTTTTTTATTAATCAGGATATGCAAGGATTCGAACGGGCGGAATAGCAAAGGCAACAGTGTTGCGTTTGCCCGCCCCGGCGTGATAGCGGAACAACTTAACTTGACGAACTATCCGCGGAGCGAATCCCTCTTTAAATTAAGAAAATATGATTATATATGATTTTTTATTAGATTTCAAAAAACGCGAAATTTTAAGCGAAAAATCGAAAAAAATTTAAAAAAATCAATATTTTTCGTCAATTATGCCTCCACCGAGGCAAAGACCATCGCTGGTGTAAAGCACAACAAATTGACCTTCGGCAATCGCGCGTTGTTTCTTTTTGAAGTCAACTTTGATTTTATTATCCTCTAAAACAGTCACTTTCACTTCTTGGTCAGGTTGACGATAACGAAATTTTGCCAAGCACTCAAATTCTTTTTTTGTTGGAATTTTTGGTATCCAGTTCATATCAGTGGCAATAAGTCCATTTGAGAAAAGTTCGTCGCACTCGCCTTGATTAACATATAGCACATTGTTTTTTAAGTCCTTTTTAACAACAAACCACCTCTCGCCGTTTCCGTTATGAGTGCCACCAAGATTAAGCCCATGGCGCTGACCTATGGTGTAATACATAAGTCCGTCATGCTTACCCACCACCTTATCGTCAAGCGTTCTTATCTCTCCGCTCTTTGCTGGCAAATATTGTTTTAAAAATTTCCTAAAATTTCTTTCGCCGATGAAACAAATTCCAGTGGAGTCTTTTTTCTCAGCAGTGGAAAGCCCAAGTTCTTTGGCGATTTCTCGAACTTCTTTTTTTTCAATATCGGCAAGAGGAAAGATAACAGAAGAAAGTTGGTCTTGTGAAAGTTGATTTAGAAAGTAAGATTGGTCTTTTGTTAAGTCTTTGGCTTTGCATAAATAAGTCAATCCGTCTTTTGTGAACGATTTTGCATAATGCCCAGTGGCAATCATATCCGCACCCAAACTTCGTGCTTTTTCAAGAAAGGGTCCAAATTTAATTTCTCGATTACACAAAACATCTGGATTTGGTGTTCTGCCGTTCTTATACTCCTCCAAAAAATATTTAAAAACACGGTCATAATATTCTTTTGCATAGTTAACGCTGTAATAAGGAATTCCAATCTTATCGCACACACGCTTAACATCCTCATAATCCTCCATTGCCGTGCATTGCCCATCTTCTTCGTCCCAATTAATCATGAACAAGCCGATAACATCATGCCCAGCCTTTTTCAAAAGATAGGCAGCAACGCTGGAGTCAACGCCACCGCTTATTCCAACAACAACTCTCATTTCCCCTCCGTTAAACCTTAAAGCCACCAGTTTCTGTTGTTTCAATGGAAACTGGAACCTTAAACTTTTTGCTTATAACATACACGCAACTAATTATCCACGCCAAAACACCAACACCCACCGGCACATATAAAACCGCAAGCGCATCCACAAGATAGGCATTGAAAATGACGCAAACAATGGCATATGCCATCATGGCACTCATCAAAAAGCCTTTGATATACTTCCCAGTGTAATAATATTGCCCGCCAAAAAGCCCCAAAAACAAAGTGTAAAGAAGAAGTTTTGTGTAGCTTAAATCTTTTGGAAGATTGGAGGTATAAAGGATATAATCTCTATCTCCTTTTTTTATCAAATTCTTAGCCGCTGTGTTTGTGGCATAATCAAGACGGGAAAAAAGAAGCCCACACTCATCGCACTTTTGTGCTGTTTGCAAGCATTTATTATCACACCTAGGGCATCTTTTAAACACTTTTCTTTCCGAAGTTAATTTCATAAGAATATTTTAAAACATATCCACCAAATTGTCAAGAAAACTTAACATTGTTCATAAATCATGCAAAACATTCTTTAAAATTTAAACAAGGTAGCGTCTTTTTTAGCAGAATAGTCTTGCGTTGTTTTAATATATAAGTTAGATGTCAAAGTTTCATAAATTTTTTCCACACCATTTGGCTTTACATAAACAACAATCGGTTCTTTTTGCATATTCAAAGTTGATTTGTTATCATATTTAAACAAACTTTCTTGATATTTTTTAGCATCCACACGACAAAATTCTTTATAGGCGTTTTGACGCTTAACACTATCCATTATTCCCATGGCAATATCGTAAAAATATTTTTTGCCATAGACCTCAACAAAATTTAGTGAATGAGGGTCAATAAACCACTTTCCATAACTATTTACATAATTAACATTGGTGTTTATAAAGCCAAATTTAACAGAAGTATCACCCTCTTTTCCCAAATAATTACCAACAAGCAAGCAAAAAAGTTGACTGAATTGCTTGCAAACACCATTTCCAGTTTTAACACAATTATCTAAATTTAAAAGTCGATTATAAAGTTCCGAATTGAATTTGCCACCAACAGCCGACCTCTTAACAAGCCTTTCAGAAGCGGTGTCATATTTGCAATAATGCACCAAAAAATTATAGACATTATCAACATAATTTATAGTTTGATAGGTCATGCTAACAAAAAATTTATTAGCACCCACCGCCCTAATTTTTTCATCAATAAGTTTCACTCTTTCAACTAATTTTTTATCCATATGACTATACTACAACAAAACCAACATCATGTCAATACCTCATCTACAAAAACCGCTTAAAATTTTCAGAATTTTGTTTTAATTCCATTTTCCTTTTAAGCGTTAAAGAATATTAATCTTTATCAAACTATGCTTGTAAAATAACTATTTCTAAAATATGCCTTTACAAATTAACTAATATTTGATATAATAAAATTATGGAAGAAAAAGTTGTTTTAAGTGTGGAAAATTTAAGCACGCTTGTTAAGAAAAAATTTTTGCTAAATCACATTTCTTTTTCCTTGCACGAAGGAGAAATCTTGGGTGTGATTGGCGAAAAAGGCTCAGGAAAAACAAGTCTTATAAAGGCAATTTCAAATGCTCTCCCAGTTTCTGAGGGTGATATTTATCTTGACGGCATCAGCCTTGTTAAGAACAAAAAATTGCAATCGGAAATCAATCTTTGTCTTGACCCGCCAATGTTTTTTAAATATCAAAGTGTGAAAAACAACTTAAAATTTATGTCTAGTTTAAAAAATCATTATAATAAGCAAAAAACACTTTCCTCTCTTGAACAATTTGAGATGAAAAAAAGAAAGAACTCAAAGGTTATTAGGCTCAATTTTTATGAGAAGAAAAAAATGGCAATCGCACTAACTTTCATAAGCGACGCTCGCGTTTATATAATTGACGAACCATTTAAAAATGTTGATGAAGAATTTTCATATAAACTTAAAAAATTTTTGCGACAACTTGCAAAAAAAGGTGGAAGCGTGATTTTAACAAGCGAATCCGCTGATAATCTGACAGATGTTTGCGACACTTTCCTATTGCTTAGCAACAGAACTGTTAGTTCCATTATGCCAAACGAAGATGTTGAAAATTTTGCCGATGAAGAAAACTACACCTTTATTGAAACACCTTACCCAAACTATGCTGGCAAACTTTTGCGTGATGAAAAAGGTTTGGAAGTTAAACTTTTAAACAACAAAGTTCTTTTAACAAATTGCGACGAAGAGGAATGTGCTAAACTTATCGCTTTTTTAACTGAAAAGAAAATTGAAGTTAAAAGCGCTGGAACTTTGACTGATAAAACAGAACAGATTTTTGCTAGCCTTGCTCCAAATCTTTCACAAGAGGAGGATAACGAATGAAAACATTAAAAATTGCCTTTTATGATTTTAAACGCCTTGTTTTTAACCCAATAACCTATTTTGGAATAGGAATTATTCTCATTTTAACCGCAGTTTTAGGAATTTTCTATAGTCCAACCATCACTCCCGCCTATTCTCTTTCCTATGAAAGCGAAACCAGCGATGAACTTTTCAACAACTTTTATAATTCTAATGAAGCCGACTCCAAAAACAACCTAAAAGCAATTATAGAAAACAACAAAAATCTTATTGACGCACAACGCACCAACGAAATTGCCACAGAGTTTGAAAGCGTGAAAGCAACACTTGATGAACTTTTTGAAAAAATACAAATATACGTTTCCTATCCTAACGGCGATACTTTATATAACAATATTGAAGATATCAATCAAAGAAATGAATACTTAGATTTTGTGGAAAAAGTGAAAAACGCCGAAGTTTTTGAAAGCACTTTATTTTTCACAGAAAGCGACCTTGAAGTTTTAACAAACCTTGCTGATATGTTATCTTCCACCCTTCTTCCTGCTTATAATAACGATTCCATAAGAACAATTTACGCAAAAGTGTGGGCTCAACGAGATTTATATTATGCTTTCACATCGTTAGAGCCTATTAATTATCAAATTGATGAAGAAGTTTTAAACTCGCTTGAGGAAAGTTTTGTGACAAACGCACAAGCAAAACTAGATGACATTGAAGAGGAATATTTAAAGCTATATCAAAACAATGGAAGTTTAAAAGATTTAGAAAGTTTAATTTTAAACTATAAACTTGTGGCAGAAAGTGCAGGAAGTGCTTTAAATGATTCTCTTTACATCGAACTTATTCACAGTTTTCCAACTTATGCCAATTTCATAGGCTATGAAACGCAAGAAGAAGTGGAATTGATGCAAAACTTGGCACTTAAAAACAGCATAATTTCCTCGGAAGAGCTGTATTATGAAAATTATCTCTCGCCTATGGATTTTAACAAAGCAACCGGCGAAATCACCGCTTATGATTTTGCATACTACGAGATGTGCATAGTGGGTTTTGTGCTTACAATTTGTGCCATTTTCTTTGTTTACAAACTTTTTGGACGCGACAGACAAACTGGCAAAATGGACATGGTGCTTTCGCAAAATGTTTCTTTCTACTCTGCCTTTGGTGGCAAATTCTTAGCAATCGTTTTCAGCACTCTCTTCTTACTTTTCCTTTTCTCTGCGTTATACCTAATTGCTGGCTATCTCATATACGGCGTCACCTTTATGCCAATCTTAACAGTTTTTAATTACACCACAACCTTCTCGATAAGTCCAATTCTCTACCTTTTAATTAAATTCTTTTGCATCGAACTTGAAATTCTTTTCTATGTCATCCTCTCCATGCTCATCATGAACTTATCAAGAAAATTTGAGCTTATGTTTGCGATTTCTCTTCTTGTGTTTGGTGCAAGTTTTGTTATGAACATCTTTTTAAGTGGCTTCTTTGTTTACACAATCTTCCCATTCGTTCATTCCAACCTATTCACTTTCTTCGGAGGAGGAGCGGTAAACTTCGGTTTCTTAACAACCAAGCTTGTGGCAGGCGGAAGTTTTTACATTTCCATCACTTACTACCTTGTGCTTATGGTTGCACTATACAACTTCACCAATCAACTGTTTAAGCGAAATTAATTAAAAATTTTTTAAATAAAACAAAGAATTGCTTGCCAAAAGCCAGCAATTTTTTTATAATATATATGAAATAAAATTCAAGAGAGGTATATATGAAATATAAAATTGTCACAGAAGCGTCTGTTGATATGCCTAAAAAATTTGCTGAAGAAAATGATATCACAATTTTACCAATAGAGGTTAACTTTAACGGAGAACTCTATCCTGAAGGCATGCCTAATGACGAATTTTATGCCAAGCTTAAATCAACTGGCATAATTCCAAAAACCAGCCAACCTAACCAATATAAATTTGAAAATGCACTTACCCCTTATTGCAACAAAGATGGTTGGTTTGTTTTGACAATTGTAATTTCTTCCAATCTTGCAGGCACAATTGCACAAGCAAAAAATGCAGTTGACGCACTTAACATGAAAAATGTGTATATTTGCGATTCTCTTATGACAACTTTTGCAGAAGGCGCGCTTATCATGGAAATTGTGAAATTTATCAACGAAAAAGACAGAAAGCCACAAGAAGTTATTGATGAACTTGAAAGGCTTAAAAGCAAAATCAAACTCGTCGCCGTTATTAATGACCTTAAATATCTTAAGCAAGGCGGAAGAATCAGTGGTGTTGCTGCCGCCCTTGGAACAGCGCTCAATGTTAAACCTATAATTTCTTTGGAGGGTGGAAAAGTCACAAATATTGCCAAAAAGCGTGGAGAACAAGCAAATCTATTCATGCTCAACTGCGTGAAAAACCGCGATAAAAGTTATCCAATCTATTTTGGCTACTCCGCTGATGAAGGAAACATAAGAAAATTCGTGGAAAAATATTCGAAAGAACTTGAAGTTGACCCAAAAAGTCAAGAATATCACAGCATTGGTTGCGTTGTTGGAACTCATGCAGGTCCCGGTTGTTATGGAATGGTATATTTTTCAAAATAAAAGGCTTCAGAAATGAAGTCTTTTTTATTTAATTAAACCTAAATAAGTTGTTTATAGTGTTTTTGCACAACTTCCGTTTGCAAACTATTTTAAAATTTTTGTTATAATATTTTTCCAAAAGGTTTAATTCTTTCCGCATCAACTTCCAGCATAAAGCGATAGCCATTTCCGCATTTTTTGTATCTAACAACCACCTCTTGAGATAGCGATAAATAATTTTTCAAAATAGGTGTGATTTCATGTTCCAAAAGCCTCGCCACCTCACTTATATTTGAAAATTTATCGTTCACCAAAACCTCATCCAGTCGAAATAGTTCCATAAAAACCTCCTAAACTCGTTTTTTGATTGTTCGCTTGAAATAACCCATAATACCGCGATATTTATAAGTGCAATCGAAAATCTTTTTGCTTCCGTTATGTATGTTTTCGGAAAGCAAAGTGAAAGCCCGCGCACTTTCTGAGTCAGTCAAAATTCTGCCATTTGACGACATTTTTCCAACCGAGTCGTCCTCTGGAATAACACCAATAAGTGGAATATTCATAGCCTTAACAATACTTTCAATGTTAATCATCTCGCCTGAAAGAAGCAAGTCGCCACGCATACGATTGATAACAAGATACTTGCTTTCAATGTGATAAGAGGAAATTATTGAAAGCACCTTGTCGGCATCACGAAGGGAACTTAAGTGAGGCGTCACAACAATAATCGCCTCATTTGCTGGATAAACCGCACGATGAAAGCCCGCCTCAACACCCGCTGGGCAGTCCAAAAGGATGTAATCAAAAGAATGGTCGATGATGTCGGTTATGTTTTTAATATGCTCGCCAGTAATCTTGCTGGATGCATAGGAATGAGAGGACGGCAAAAGATAAAGCGAAGGAAAATTTACATCTTGCACAAGTGCCTGCCTAACTCTGCACTTTCCACTGACAACATCAGTGATATCAAAAACCACCTGCTTTTCTAAGCCCATAACAACATCCAAGTTGTTAAGTCCAATATCCACATCCAACATTGCCACTCGAAAGCCAAGGCGAGAAAGATAAACGCCCAAATTTGCACAAATTGTTGTTTTGCCCACTCCACCTTTACCACTTGTCACCACAATTTTTCTTGCCAATTCAATCACCTCAAACACAATTATAGATGAACAAGCCGTAAAAACAAAGGCAAAACTTAACTCATTTAGTCGCTTTTTGTCTAAATTTAAGGAAAATGTTTATTAAATTTAACATTCGAAATTTAAAATCTTTACTTACTGATTTAAATTTTAATTAAAAAGTAAAGATTTTTGCATAAAAATAAGAAAAAAGTAAAGATTTCTCTTTACTTTTTAATTAAAATTTGAAGTGCAACTTTTTACTATATTTTTAACATTATTATGCCACACAAGTATATTCTGTGAAACGAAGAGTGAATTGCACTCCGCGATATTCTGTGGCGAAGCGTTGACTGTCAAAACCCGCCTCATTATAGCAAATTATGTTGTTATAGTTTGAACCTAAGTCGCGAGTGAAGTAAACATTTGTTCCGCCATAATATTTTATGATATCTTTCGC
>CALVWC010000038.1 GCA_944364445.1 uncultured Clostridia bacterium
CGATTTGATACGCGTTTGAAAACATTAAGACTATCTAAGAAAAGTGCAAGGCAAAGAAGAAAGGCAACAATCACAATAATATATGCACCAATTTCTGTGGCAAGAAAGATGAGTGGCGTTGTGATAATGCCTGTGATGACACCTCCAGCTGTCCACATCTTTGAATAGTTAAGTGCCAAATACTGCCAGAACGAAAGTTCACCTCTTCCGCCAACAATGATAAGTTGAATTAAGCACAAAAAGAAAAACACCATAAGAATCATGCTTACCATATAACGTTTGCCCATAACATATCGTCGTTTATTCACAAGAGCAAGTCCAACAATAAACAAAATAAGAAAAAGAGGATAGGCAAAAACTCCAAACACACCCAAAAGAAAGGCAAACATAACATCCCATATGCCAGTTAAAAAAAGGTATGCAAAAGAAGAAATGCCAATCAATGTGAAGCCAACAATTTTCTTCACATCTCTGCCACCTTTCTTTTTGGAGTTAAGTTTATAAACTGCCATAGTTCCCCCGTTTATTTAATTATAGCACTTCAAGAAAAAACTTCAAAATATTTTTGTATATTTATTAACTTTTTTTGCATAAATATTAATTTGAATTTTTCAATAAAAATTCGTCAAATTTTCTTTTTGTTTGCAAAAATCCAATAAAAAACAGCATTTTTTTGAAAAAAAGTGATTTTTTTGTTGTTTTTTTACTTTTTTAAGAAAGATTGTCGCTGACTGTTGTCAATTTAAAACCTCTTCCTTGAAGTGTGGTTATAATCTTTTCAAGAGCATCTAGCGTGCATTTTGTTGGATGCATCAAAATTAAATCTCCACCCTTGGCATTTTTAATTGCACGCTCGTAAATGAGGTTTGCGTCATGGTCACGCCAGTCAATCGTGTCACGCGTCCACATAACCGTTGAATAGTTTAAACTGTCCGCAACCTCAACAGCGGTTTTGGAATATGCTCCACTTGGCGGGGCAAACAAATTCATTTCCACATCAAGAATATCTTTGACAAGATTATGCGTAGTTAAAATTTCTGTTTGATTATCAGCATAAGAAAGTTTATCTTGGTCTTTGTGCTTATAGCCATGGTTGCCAATTTCGTGTCCTTGGTCATATATCTTTTTTAACATTTCCTCTTCTTGTTCCACCCAAGTTCCACCCACAAAAAAAGTGGTTTTAACATCATATTTTTCCAAAATTTCCAGCATGCCATCAAGATACTCCGTTCCCCAATAAACATTGATCATAAGCGAAATTTTGTTGCTGTTTTGATTTCCAGAATAATAAACACCATTAACGATGTTGGAAGAAGTGGAAACAATGCTAATTCCAAGAACGGCAAAACAAGACACCGCCACAAGCATCACGCAAATTAAAATGTTAATGTAATGGCTTTTGAAATTTAAAGCAAAAATAGGTTTCATGCTATCATTCTATGAAAAACTTTTAAATAACATGATAACATGAAAAAAATTGATAAAAAACGACTTTTCTTGACTTTTTTTCTAAAAAATTGGCAAAATTTTTAACTTTTTTTAAAAAAAGCTTTTCAAATCTTTAAAGACTGAAAAGCATTTTTTTATTCTTCTTCGTATTCTTCTTTAACTTCTTCCTTTTGGCTTTCTGCAAGATAATCACAATAGTCATATATTAAATCTTCAAGTTCAGAAACAAGATGCTTAACCGATTTAATCTTTTTGGTGGCGTGTTTAATTCCTAATATTAGCGAATTGATGATAAGTAAATCATCCGATTCGCACGCTTTTAAAAGCCCATTGAGAATCATATCAACATCCTCAACTTCGTTTTGATGTTTTCTTTCAAATTTTAAACTTGCTTGCATTTCACCAACAATTCTTTCAATTTCTTTTTTCACATCACAAATACCTGGAAGAGTTTCTTCAAAAATTTCTTCCTCTTCTTGCACCTTGTCAAGTTTATTATTAACTTCTTTAATACTAGCCTTTTCTGCCTTGTCAATATCCTTAAAAGTCAACTCTTCGTCAATTTGAAAATGCTTACTTATTATATCTCTAAAAGGTTTCACAAATTTGTCGAGAAAACTTTGAGTTGGTGACAAATTTGGATTTTTAAAGTATGTTTCCAAAAATTTGGTGAAATTAAGTTTGCCACTGCTTAACTCACTGAAAACCTTTGTGGTTATTCCCAATTTTTCCTTTTCGTCACTTGGCAGGGCAATTTTTCCCACCTTTGTTTTTGGGTCGATTGTGAACACACTTTCATATATATCAATATCTTCAAGGTCAGGCACGCTTTCGGCGATAAACGATAAAATATCGTCGCTTTCGGCAACACTGTCAACAATGTTTGAAAGTGCTTTTTTAATATTCAAAAATTTACCACTTAGCATATCATTACATGAGGCCACAAATTTTTCCACTTGCGCTTTATCAAATTCTTCCATATTCTCCCTCCAATAATTCTCATTTTAGCACAAATGACGAAAAAATCAAATTAAAATAAGAAGATATTTGCTTTTTCTTGCAAAACATGTTAAAATCATAGCGGAGATAAAAATGAATTACGATGCTGTCACAAATAAACTTATCATTTTGTTCGTTCTAGACAAAGTTGAGATGCCACTCACCGAGAATTCTATCATTGAAATTTGTGCGGTGAAAAACAACTGGATAAACTATATGGATTGCCTTGACTTATTATATCAACTTTCCGAGTCCAAACTTATATACAAAACTCAGTGCAAGGAAGGTGAAATGCGCTACACTCTCACTTTTGAAGGTCGCGACTGCCTTTCATATTTTTATGAGAGAATTCCAAATTCTCTTCGCGATGAAATCACCGACTATGTCAAAACCAACCGACTTAACATCAAAATTTCACAAGAATATTACGCAAATTACACCGACAGTGATGATGGCTCATATCTTGTGACAATGCGTATTTATGAAAGTTTAATCACCACCCCACTTTTTGAAATTAAGGTTAAAGCACCAACAAGGCAAAGTGCTGAAGAGTGTTGTAAAAAATGGCGCCAACAAGCACCGAATATATATGAATTTGTTTTTGATAATTTAATTAACACTGACTAATTTTCTAAAAAATACATAAAATCAATAAAAAACGCATAAAAAATCGCATTTTTTTGCGATTTTTTTGATTTTTTCAAACATTAATTTATATTTCAAAATATTTTTGTTAATTATTTGTTAAAAAAGAAAGTGTAATATTTGCATTTTTTTAAACCGCTTCTTGAAGTTTTTCGCTGGCTTTATTGAAATATACATAGGAAGGTTTATCATCTGCCACTTCTTGTAAAACCTCTTCAAAAGAGTTTTTGGCTTCACTAAATTTGCGTTCGTTATAAAATCTGACGCCGTTTTCAAAAACATTTTTCATTTTTATGAGTTTATCACGCCTACGCTTTGGATAATATTCCAAACTTTCATATAATGGAATTTGAGTTTTTTCATGATTAAGCGTGCCTGTGTAGCGAAAGTTGAAGGAAAAATTTTGAGGTAAACTTGAAAGTGCCTTTTTCGAAATCAACACTTTTGAACCGATATATTCGTTTATCTCTTCCATTTTCATGGCAAGCGTTAAAACATCGGAAGTTATGGTTGGATATTTCTTTCCGTCCTCTTCCATAAGCGAAAAAGTTAAACTTCCAAAGTCGATTGAAACGCCAACTGAGATGTTTGTTTTTTGAATTTTATTTCGATTATTTATCGCTTTCACAATGGCGTGCGCGCACTCTATGGCGTTTTGCGTTTTTGAAAATGTGGCAAGAAGCCCATCGCCTAGAAATTTGTCCACAATGCCGTCATAGCGTTTAACGAGTGGTGCAACAATTTTCAAAAATGAGTTGATATAGTTAAAATTTTGCTCTAAACTTAAAGTTTTCGACGCTTTCAAATCGCAAAACAAAGTTGTGGCTTCCTTTTGAACGCTTCGCCCAAGTTCCAATTCTGTTATGGCATCTTTCCCCAAAAATTTTTGCATTTCTTTTGAGATATCCTTTAATGACACCACTTTAATTTTGTTTTCATTCTCTTTATAGATATAGTTAATCTTGTTGAGTGAATGTTCAATTTCCTGAAACTGCTTACTTCCTCCCACTTTAAAATCTTCCACCTTTGACCTTCCATTGCCGAGATTTTGCGTAATTTTTTCGACATTTTTCAGTGGCTTACAAGCAATCAGAAGAAGTGTGAACACTCCCAATAGGAAGAAAATTGTGGAAAGAATTATCCAAAGGATATTGATGTTTGGTGAACTATTCAAATTTAAGGTTGCTTTAATTGACTCAGCCGTCACATCCGTTAAATTGTTGACTTGCGCTAAATACGAAACCGAAACCCCATAAACAAGCGCCAAAGGAAGAATGGAAAAGAAGATAAGATTTGATAAACTAAGTCGCCTCAAAATCATGATGTAAAGCACAATAGACGAGATAAGAAAAAGCACAAAAACAACAAGCGCCACCCAAGTAAGTGCAGAGAAATTGAAAGAGAACCCCTCGCCAGTTGGCACAATCGCCTCGATTAGATATCTAATCAAAAAGATGTTGGCAATAAGCAAAAGGATATTCACAATAAGCATAATTTTCATAGAAGTTTTCATGCTCTTAGTGTTTGAAAAAATTTTCTTTGTATGCACGATATTTTTGCATAATATGTCGAATTTTGGCAACAATAAGGGAAAGGAGAAATTATGGACGAAAAAGAATTAATCACAAAATATTTAAATGCTATCTATCAAAATATAAGAACCGCAGTGCAGTCGATTGAAGATATAATTCCAAAAGTTGAGGATGACGCTTTTATTAGTGAACTATCAAAACAGCAAGATGAATACTCTTGCCTTGCCAAAGAATGCGAAGTTTTTGCTAAAGCGGAAAAAATTGAAAACCTTAAGGATAACAACTGGATTGAAAAGGCAAAGTTGTGGGCAAGTGTGAATATGTCCACCATAACCGACAATTCCAACCGCAAAATCGCCGAACTTATGCTTATCGGCACATTCATGGGCATTATAACCTGCCTTAAAGATAAGCACGACCACAAAGGCGTAAGCAAAGAACTTGATGAAATCATAGATAAACTCAATAACTTTGAACGCGAAAACATCGACCGCCTTTTGCCATACCTTGACTAAAAATCTTTGCTAACAATAAAAAAGCATTTTGAAAGGCTAGAGCCTTTTGAAACTAGCAGAATAAAAATAAGAAAAGGAGTTCTACTTTTAGAGTAAAACTCTTTTTAAATAGTTTCAAAAAATTATAGACAAAATTTGCTTATTTTTATTTAAATCGTAATTTAGTTAGATAATTTTTTTAATTTTTGCTTTTCATATACATTTCCGCATATTTTCTTGTTATGTCATCAATTGTATTTTTGACTTCTGGAAGTTGTAAATTTTTTAATTGTTCTTCTAAGTTCCAATTTTTAGGTTTTGCTGCTTTATCAAACCACTTTGCACCATCTTTCAACCATTTTTCACGAACAGTGACAAAAGTTAAATTTTTAATATCAAAATCGTCAAAACCAAATTCTACGCCACAGCAAGAACATATTTCAAAACTTGGCTCGCCTATTTCATCATATACTGGTTCTTCCAGTCTATCATACCCACAAACAGGGCAAATATATTTTTTCTTTTTCATACAAACTCCTTTTAATTAAAAATTTCATCTGGTGCATTTTGTAATAAGTGCATTGGTAAAGTGTCTTAATAAAACAAGTGAATTTCGTTATTCTTCATAAGTTTACCTAAATAACAATAGTCATTTGATTGCGTGATGTAAAACACTTTGTTTGTTAAGGATATAAAATCAACTATATTTTTGCTTGAAACATCACTTTTTGTTTCAACATCAAAAATTCTGTAGTTGTTCATATTGCCATCTTTCACTTTTAAATTTTTTACATGCCCTTTTAACAAAGATTCTAAATAGGAAATCAATATCTGGTGCTCTGCCGTCTTATGTTCTTTATACTCGCTTGCAAGTTTTTCGCTAAAAAGTGGCAAAACAAAATTATTTTCTTCTTTATTAAATCCGTCCACACAATCTTCAAAGAAAGCAACACCAATAAAATTGTCCATAGTTTCTGTGGTCAGTTTGTGATAACACTTACCAAACTTATCGCAAAACTCTTCCAAAAGTTTAATAAACCTTTTTGTTTTTTCCTTATTTTTGTCTTTCACGCAATCTTCAAAGTATCTCACAATATCTGGAAATAAGTTATAAAGTCCAACACTTTCATCATCCGAATATTCATCAAAACTGTCTTTAACATACTCTTGAATATCTGGAATATTTTGAGTGAAAAACTCCACAATTTCATTTTCCAATTCCCTTTTTTCTTTGTCGTTTTTCATATATATTCCTTAATCTAATATTTCGTAATAGCATGGCACATGCTTATTTGAAATATCATCACAAACAAAATATTCATATTCTGGGTTTTTCAAAATACTAATAAACATTTTTTT
>CALVWC010000039.1 GCA_944364445.1 uncultured Clostridia bacterium
TGAAGTTTTGGTTTGATGCTGGATAACTTTGCAAGACGAATATCAATTTTTGGAGCAATATGATTAAACACCTCTCTTTCTTGCCAAAAATATTGCCTATCTAAATCTTCAATAATTCCACCAAAACCTGTTGTACAGAATTGATTTCCCATATAAAAGTTCATATTTAATTGCCATTTCAAATCAAAACTTTTTCTTTCTTCCATTCTGTTTTGAAAATCTTTCAGCACTTCTTTTGCAGTTTCATTAATCTTTTTCATCCTTCCTCCTTTTTCTGTTTGGTTTGAAATGTGACTCAATAGCTTTTGGAACATACAATTTTGAAAGTTCTTCAAAAAGTTCTTTCATGCAACTGGAGCAAAAAGCAAATTCATTTCGCACAAATCCTCGGGTGGAAACATAGAAATCTGCCAAATT
This sequence comes from uncultured Clostridia bacterium, assembly GCA_944364445.1. Taxonomy (GTDB): domain Bacteria; phylum Bacillota; class Clostridia; order Christensenellales; family UBA1242; genus Caccovivens. The sequence goes on from CALVWC010000039.1 coordinate 418, forward strand.
TCTGCATCCCATGAAGTCACATTTAACCTTGTGTTGACACTTTTCAACTTTCACTAAAATTTTCCTCCTTTAAAAGTTTCAAAAGTCGCTTTTTTTCTTGCTTTAACTGTGAATTAGTCATATGTGAAAGTTCGTCACTTATGTCAGCCTTATCCAATAACACTTTCATTGCAGATAGGTCAGGAGGGTTATATTTTTTTGTCACCTTTCTTTTGTTAAGCACGCTGTTCCCCTCTTCATCAAGCGTGTATTCCTCCACAATCTCGTCACTGACAAAGCCAAGTGCCTTTTTTAAAAGTGCTTTTTTTAAGTCGCTATCTTCCACAATACCTCCTTTTAATGCAACTTTCGCAAGGTATTTTAATGGCAAAAAATTTAAAAAACAAGGTTTTATGACATCTATTCACAAAATTTTTCTAAGCAAATATGATGTTATTGTAGAGGCAGAATATGAATGAAATTTTAAAATTTAACGATGTTAGTTATTTCTATCAAACAAAGAAGGATGAAATTTTTGCACTAAACAAAATCACTTTCAATGTTTTGGAAGAAGATTTTGTTTCCATAGTGGGTCCAAGTGGTTGCGGAAAAACCACCATTCTTTCTTTAATTGCTGGCTTACTTAAACCAAGTTCTGGAAAAGTCATTCTTGACGGCTCGGAAAAAATCGACACCAAAAAAATTGGATATATGTTTCAACGCGATATGCTTTTTGACTGGCGAAGCGTTTGGAAAAATATCACCCTTGGCATCGAACTTCAAAAACCTGACGACAAAGAGAAAAAACTTCAATTGGCAGAAGAACTTTTAAAAAAATACAGCCTCTATAACTTCAAAAATAAAAAGCCACGAGAACTAAGCGGTGGTATGCGTCAGCGTGTGGCGCTTATTCGCACGCTTGTGATGGAACCAAAACTCCTTCTTCTTGACGAGCCATTTTCCGCTCTCGACTTTCAAACTCGCCTAACACTTTGCGACGATGTTTACGAAATTTTAAAAAGCGAAAAGAAAACGGCAATTTTGGTGACACATGATATTTCTGAGGCTATATCTATGTCGAACAAAATCATCGTTTTATCCTCTCGCCCTGCAAAAATCAAGGATGAAATAAAATTAAATTTAAGCGGAACTAGTCCACTTAAAAAACGAGATGATCCGTCATTCCGTGGCTATTTTGATTTAATATGGAGAGAACTAACAAATGAAGAAGAAAATAAATAATTTTTCAAAATCACATCAAAAATACGTTAAAAAGTTAAAAAAAGATAAATTTTTAGTGATTTTTTTTAGAATTTTTATTTTAGTTGCATTTTTAGGGCTTTGGGAACTACTGACACACTTCAAGGTTTTAGACCCTTTTTTTGTTTCCAGCCCATCAAGAATTATCGCTCAACTTGGCGAATTAATCAGTGCTGGAACCCTCTTTCATCACGCATGGGTGACGCTTTATGAAACGCTTATTGGATTTTTAATCGCCACCGTTTTAGGCTACCTCATCGCCGTGGCATTATGGTGGAACGAAAAAGTTAGGAAGATTTTTGAACCATACATTGTTGTTTTAAATTCCTTGCCAAAGATTGCACTTGGACCTGTCATCATCCTTTGGGTTGGCGCTGGAACAAATGCCATTGTTTTGATGTGCGTGTTAATTTGCATTGTCATCACCACAATGACTATGCTCTCCGCCTTTATTGCGGTGGACGAAGGAAAAATATTGCTCCTTAAAAGTATGCACGCCAACAAATTTCAAATTTTATGGAAACTTGTGCTTCCTGCCACCATGCCAGACTTCATATCTGTTTTAAAAATCAATGTTGGCATGAGTTGGGTGGGAAGTATTATGGGTGAATACTTAACAAGTCGTGCAGGGCTTGGATACCTTATTGTATATGGCGGTCAGATTTTCAAAATTGACCTTGTCATGTCTGCCACCTTTGTTCTGTGCATTTTGGCGTTTGTGATGTATTATCTTGTCAGCCTTCTAGAGCGAAGATATAAAAAATAACTAAATTACAAAATTATCTTTCTGTTTAACAGCAGAAAGATTTTTTAAAATTATATTGCAAAACTATAGACAAATGTTGTCGAATAATGTAAACTATACGATATTAAGGAGAATTTATGTGGCATGTAGATTTATATAATGTGCTTTTCATTATAAACAATATCATTTTAGTGCTTATCGGCATACCATTCTTTTTGCAATTTATATATATGTTCTTATTCTGGCTTCCAAAAAAGACCTTTCCAAAAAGTGATAAAAAAGGCAAAATTTGTGTTATTATTCCTGCACACAATGAAAGTGATGTGATTTTCGACACTGTCAACCGCCTTTTCAAACTTCAAAACTATCCAAAAGAGCTGTTTGATGTTTATGTTGTCGCACATAACTGCACTGATAACACCGCTTCTCTTGCAAGAAAAGCTGGTGCAACCGTGTTTGAGTTTAATGACCCCGACAAATCAAGACACATAGCAAGTTATGCCCTTAAACATGGCTACGAGCAAATTTTAGCGGGAGGGAGAATTTATGACTTCGTCATTCGTCTTGACGCAGACAGCCACCTAAACGACGACTTTTTCAGCCTTATGAACGACGCCTTTCAAGCAGGATGCCAAATTGCAAGACCATATGAAAGTGCCTTAAACATGACGCAAAATCTTTACACAAAAGCATGTGGTCTATACTACACTTTCGACAGCAGATTTTCTTCAAGGGTTCGCGAAAGATTGCATATGGATGCCCATGTGAATGGACCTGGAAGTATGGTTGATTTTAAAATCATACAAAAAATTGGAGGCTATGACACCACCTCCATAACTGAAGACACAGAGTTTAATTTTAAGCGTATGTTAGAAGGTTATAGATGTCACTTTGTTGAAGATGCCATAGTTTATGAAGACTTACCATCCACTTTTAACGACACTTTCGCCCGCAACAAACGAATTGCATCAGGAAATATAAGACTTCTTGGCAAATATTCACCAAAGATGATAGGAAAGTTTTTCTGCACAGGCAATTTTTCCTTTATAGAACAAATTTTAACATACTTTTTCAATATAATTTGCGTCATTCTTTGCACTTGGATACCTGTTTATTACATTTATAATTTTGCATATCTTTGGAGCATGGGATATATCACAGATGCAAACACCGCAGTCGTCGGCATAAATGCAATGGGTGCAACAAATCAGTTGATTTTGGTTGGCATCATTTTGCTTGTCTTATTCTTGCTTGCTGGCATTGGTCAAGGTATGCTTCTTGTCGCCTTGGATTACAAAAAACTTGGCGCTAAGAGAAGAAGAGATTTGATGGATGGCGCATTGATGTTTCCATTGTTCACTATTGTATACTGCGTGACGATGTGCCTTGGTGCATTCTCTAAGCCTAAGTGGACAAAAATTAATCGGAACAAAAAAGCGCAAACCACTTATGTTAGAAAATCGCTGGAAGATGGAATTTTGAAATATGAAGTAAAAAATGTGTTAGGTCTTTTTTATCTTGAAAAAAGTAAAATCTCAAAAGAAATGTTTTATGCTGACACTCAAAAAACGAAATACTACCAAGTGATATCGTCAAAGCCAAAAAAACAAGCGAAAAAGAAAAAACAAATGTCAATTTAAATTCATTCTTTCCTATCTTCATTCTTAAAACTTTTCTTTCGCTGAAAAGAAAACATGAAAAACAACAGCACGCACACCCCAAGCACCGAACTTATTGGATAAAGATTGCCAACAATTTCCGAAAATCCAAGTTCTGAAATTAAAAATGGTAAAAACACTGAAAGCGAAAGATTGACAGCATCACTTTTAACAAAATTTTTAAACGACTCACGAAGGGTTAAGCAAAGGGAGAAAAGTGTTGTTATGCACCCCACCAAAATAACTGCATAACAAAGTCCAAACATGAAAGCGTTATTTTCACTAAGATATAAAAAAGGCATATCCGAATAAAAACTTTCAGGATGATTTCTTAAAACAAAATTTCCAAAAGTTAGAAACACAAAAAGCAGAAGCGAAGTAAACAGACTGACAAAAATGGTCTGTTTTTTTGTTAATTCACCACCTGCACGACTGACGATAAATGCACTTGTTGAAAAATTGAGCGCAACATAAAGAGGACAATAAAAATAGCCAAAAGGAAAACTTATTTCCATTGAAATTTCAGTTTTTTGAAAGGATATAAAAATAAGCACCGCCAAAAAAATAAAGGCGCAAATCGGCATAAGAAAAGCTGTCACTTTCTCCAAAGTGCGCAGACCTTTTAGAGTGATAAGAACCGTCACAACAAGGAGAATGGCACATAAAAGAAGATAAATTTTCGAGCCAGCAAAAGAAAATAAACTCTTAAGCCCTGCAAACATAGAAGAAGTGAAAACAATAGATATAAAAATCAAAATCAAGTTCAAAATTTTCGACTTTTCCAATTTTTCAATAACAAATTTTCCTTTACGCAAAAAGAGATTAAAAAGAAGAAAAAACAAAACTGATGCAAGAAAGATATAAAAATATGAAAATTTACCAAAACGACTAAAAAACACAAAAATTTCCTTTCCACTAGAAAATCCAGAGCCAACAATCGTGCCGAAAATAAGAAAAACGCATAAAAAAACTTTTTTCATAAGAAATTTTATGAAAACGAAAATCAAAATAGACGGAAAAAGAATTAAAATTGAATTTTGACAAAAACTAGCATCATGCAAAAGAAATTGGTAGTTTATATCTTTATATTTTTTCTTTCAGCAAGTGTGTTTGCCAGTCTTTTTCCTTACCCAATATTTTCACCCTACACAAATGTGACAAAGTCAAATATGTTTGAAATCTCCAACTTCAAAGAAACCGAAGTAAACTCGCAAACAGAAAGCGGAATTAAAACTTTGCTTGTGGATTGGAATATTGCCGACGCCCTAATAGAACAAGAAAAAATCTATCGCCTTATAGATTTACATTCTGGTGAAAGCTTTTTAATTGAAAGAATTGGAGGCATAGAGCATGCCGATATTGAAACAATAAACGAAGAAAACACAAAAACACTTTTTGCTATCACTGGCGAAAACTGGTCGTGGGAAAGACGCCCAGTATATTTGCAACTTTCCGACAATGTTTATTTATCTGCCAGCATGAGTGCATATCCGCATGGCGACTCAAAACTAAACAGCAATCTCGATGGGCATATTTGTTTACACTTTTTAAACTCGAAAACTCATGGCAGTAAAAAAGTGGATAGTGCTCACCAAAAAGCAATAAAAGAAGCACAAAAAAACTCTTCCAAACTGGAAGAATTAATTTAGAAATTTAATTACAAAACATCAATCTTTATAAACCTTATTTAATTTTTTCATCGCAAAGCAATCTATTTTCATACTCTTTTTTCTTTTTAACAATAGCATTAACAGAATTTGAAACCATCATGTTTTCTTCATAATTTGCATCCTCTTTCACTGAGGTTAAAATGGCTGTGTATGATGATTTATAAAGTTCAAAAAGTTGGTCGCTTGAAATTTTATCTTTACCATTAAAGTAGGCACTTGGCAAACAGATAAAAAGTTCTGGTGCCACAGAAAGAAGTTTCATAACCTCCTCAACCGAATAGTCAGCACTTAACTCATTTCCTACGTCGTCAAACCGCACCGCAACTTGATTTTTGGTGAAAAAATCTGTGATAATCTTGTTGCCAACATTTCCAAAATCATCAATAACTGAAGTATGTGAGCCTTGAATTATTTTCTTTATCATAATTTCTCCTTTAATATATTTTATAATAAACAAAGCAAAAAATCAACCTAAAATTGAAAATCTATTTTACTTTATGAATTGTTTTAAATTTCTGTGAACCTTAAACTAAATAAAATAAAAAAAGAGTGAGGAAATGCTCACTCTAATTTTACAAGTTAAATAGTTGAATTTTAGTTATCTCGCATACCTGTTGGGGTATTCCTACCCCTCATCGACATCTCTCTTTAAAAGGAGGTGATCCAGCGGCACCTTCCGATACCGCTACCTTGTTATGACTT
>CALVWC010000040.1 GCA_944364445.1 uncultured Clostridia bacterium
ATTCCAGCCGTTGTAAACAAAACAGTTGGGTCGTTTTCAGGAATTATGGAATAACCCTCAATGCGTTTAAAGCCCTAAAAAACAAAAAATTTAAACCATAGATTTTTAAGTTCAACATCAGTAATCATATTAACTCCTATAAATTTTTCAATCTTTTTTATTATATCAAAATGTTGTTTAATTTGCAAGTAAACTAGATAATTAAAATTGGAATTATTAACAAAGAAAAACATTAAGTTTAACAAAAAACTCAATAAATTGCCTTAAATTTAAGAAAAAATTAAAAAATAGTTGCATTTTTGCCATTTTGATGTAAAAAATATTAAAAAATAAAAGATGGATTATTTTTAAAATTATCAAACAAAAAAAATAAAAAAGGAGGTTTTATCCTCCTTAACTATTTGCCACATTTTTTTGCTCACGCCTAATAAGAATTGGTTTTTTGCCTTTTTCCATAAAGTCTTTTGTTATTATCACTTTTTCAAACACATTTGGGTCTGGAAGGTCGAACATGAGTTCGGTCATCCTTGTTTCCATAATTGTGCGAATACCTCTTGCACCCGTTTTTAGTTCAAGAGCCTTTCTCGCAACATAGTTTATGGCTTCTTTATCAAACTCAAGTTCAAAACCATCCATTTTGAAAAGTTCAGTGTATTGTTTAATCAATGAATTTTTTGGCTCAACCAAAATTCTTTCCAAAGCAATTTCATCAAGGTTATCAAGCCCAGTGATGATTGGAAGTCTGCCAACAAATTCTGGAATTAAGCCATATTTAATTAAGTCGTCTGGTTGAACATCTTGCGAATAATTTATTTTGGCCCTTTCATTAGAATTTTTAATTTCCGCATTAAAACCAAGTGAAGATGATGCCATGCGTTTATAGATAATGTCATCAAGCCCAACAAATGCACCGCCACAAATAAACAAAATGTTTGTGGTGTCAATTTGAAGCATCTCTTGATGAGGATGTTTTCTTCCGCCTTGAGGTGGAACGGAAGCAATGGTGCTTTCAATGATTTTTAAAAGTGCTTGTTGCACACCTTCACCACCCACATCACGAGTTAAAGAGCGGTTTTCACTTTTTCTGGAAACTTTGTCGATTTCGTCAATATAAATTATTCCTCTCTCAGCTCTTTGAATGTCATAATCGGCATTTTGAATAAGTTTTAAAAGAACATTTTCAACATCTTCGCCAACATACCCCGCCTCAGTTAAGGTTGTGGCATCAGCGCAAGCAAAAGGAACATCCAAAATTTTTGCCAAAGTTTTAACAAGCAAAGTTTTGCCCGAACCTGTTGGTCCAATCATAAGCACATTGCTTTTTTCAAGTTCAATTTTGTTATTGTCCTCTTTTTTCTTTTTGCCGTCGATTTTGTTGTGATAGTTATAGTTAATTCTTTTATAGTGATTGAAAACTGCCACAGATAAAACTTTCTTCGCCTGTTCCTGACCAATCACATAGTTATCAAGTTTCTTTTTAATATCTTTTGGTGAAGGGATTTCAAGGTCCTTAAAAACTTTCACCTTTTCCATTTCTTCATGAATAATGTCAGCGCAAACTCTCACGCAGTCATCACAAATATACGCCTCACCATTAGGGCTGGCGATAAGTTTTTTGGCATCCTTTTGTGATTTACCACAGAATGAGCATGAGCATAAATCCATATCTTTCATAAAACTCCTTACTTCGCTTTTCTTGTATAGAAAATGTTGTCAATTAGTCCGTATTCTTTCGCTTCCTCAGCGGACATATAATTATCTCTGTCGGTGTCTTTCTCAATCACTTCAAGTGGTTTTCCTGTGTTTTCACTTAAAATTTGATTGAGTTTTGCCTTAATTTTTTGAATATGGCGTGCTTGAATTTCAATGTCACTTGCTTGTCCTTGTGCTCCGCCAAGTGGTTGATGAATCATGATTTCGCTGTTTGGAAGAGCAAATCTCTTTCCCTTAGCACCTGACGACAAAAGGAAAGCACCCATAGATGCTGCAAGTCCCACACAAATGGTGGAAACATCGCATTTGATATAGTTCATGGTGTCGTAAATTGCCATGCCAGCAGAAACAGAACCACCGGGACTGTTAATATAAAGGAAAATGTCTTTATCAGGATTTTTTCCCTCAAGATAGATAAGCTGTGCAATAACAATATTCGCGCTGTCGTCTGTCACCTCTCCCGACAAAAAGATAATTCTGTCTTCAAGAAGACGAGAGTAGATGTCATAAGACCTTTCGTTTGCGCCTGTTTGATCAACGACCATTGGAATTAACATAATTTTACCTCCTAATCGTCATTAGTTAATTTTTTTGATGCAACACAAAATTCTTATTTCTTAGTTGTTTTCTTAGGTGTTGCTTTTTTTGTTCCACTACTATTTGTGGTTTTCTTTTCCGAACTTTTTGAAGTGGAAGATTTTGTGCCAGATTTTGCCGTGGTTTTCTTTTCGGTCGAAGTTTTCGTGGTTTCTTTTACTTCTTCTTCCTTAATGTTGTTTTTATCAATGAGAAGTTTATAAACCTTATCAAGCACCACGCTGTTTTCAGCATAAATTCTGTCTTCATCTGCACCTTCGTGAGCGTGACTGTGACGCATTGGAGGAAGTTCCTTTAACTTCTCTTCAATTTCCTCGTCAGATGCGGTGATTTTATTTTCTTCAATAATTTTTCTGATGATGTATCTGCCCTTAATTCCTCTAACGGCACGCTTTGCACTTTCATCTTTAATCTCTTCCATTGTTGTTCCAACAGCGGAAAGATATGCGTCTAAAGGCATGTTGTATTGCTTGCAAGCCTCTTGAATTTCGTGAATATCACGCTCCACTTCATAGTCAATCAAACTTTGAGGAACAAGCATTTCCGTGTTTTCAATAACATACTTTAAGATGTCGGATTTAAGTGCAGTGTCTGCCTCTTGCTCCTTCATATATTGAATATGCTTAGAAACATGGTTTTTATACTCTTCAAGAGTTTCATATTCTGTCGCATCAGAAATAAATTTGTCGTCTATTTTTGGCAAAGTCTTTTCGCGAACATTTTTGATTGTCACAAAGAAGTCAGCCTTCTTACCTGCAAGGTTATCAACTGGATATTCATTTGGGAAAGTCACTTCAACTTTCACTGTTTCACCTTTCTTCTTGCCAACAAGTTGGTCTTCAAAATTGTCGATGAAAGAGTGTGAGCCCAAAGTGAGTGCGTAATCTTCTGCGCGTCCTCCTTCAAACTCTTCGCCATTAACAGAGCCAACGAAGTCGATGACCACGCTGTCACCCATTTTGCTGGCACGGTCAACCTCGTTATATTTTGCAGACTGTTGACGAAGATGGTCAAGTTCATGCTCAAAATCTTCATCTGTCACCTTTGTGGAGCGTTTTGTGAAGTCAAGCCCTGTGTATTTGCAAAGTTTGAAATCTGGCATAACTTCAAATTCCAAAGTGAACTCAACACCGCCATCTGCATTTAACTTTTGAATGGCAGTTTTTGGATATGAAAGAGGTTCAAGATTTGGGTCTTTTGCCAAAACCTCGTTCATTGTTGTGCGGAGAAAATAATCAAGCGTGTCGTCAAAAAACACATTTTCGCCGTATTGCTTTTCAATAACTTTTTTAGGTGCGTGACCTTTTCTGAAACCGATGACATTAAATTTGCCTTTTGTGGTTTCATAAATTTTTTGTTCTGCGTCTTTCCAGTTTTTTCCGTCAATGGAAACTGTGACTATTACATTTGTTTTATCTTGTTTAATGGTATACATATCAAACCATCCCTTCGTGAAAAATTTACTTTGAAAGCACGAGAGGCATTTACTCTCAAAGCATTACACACCATTCTACCACATTTTTTTCTAAAAATCAAATGTTATGACCAAAATATTTTGTTTTATTTTTAGAGATTATGTCGGAATTTGTCGAAAATCATTAAAATAGAATAATTTGTGATGACAATCTTAAGAAAGAAATCGGATAAAGTCGAAAAAATTTCCTTAAAATGAACTTATTTTTACCTTTTTTGCCACATTCTTTCTCATGTCCTCACCAATGGCTGCATAGTGCTTTTTGGTGGTGTTCACATCCTTATGCCCCAAAACATCGGCAACAATATATATGTCGTTTGTTTCGCGATATAGATTTGTGCCGAAAGTGGAGCGAAGTTTGTGAGGAGAAATTTTTTTAAGTGGAGTGCTTTCTTTAGCAAACTTTTTCACAACATTTTCCACCGACCTTGTGCATATACGCCTGTTTTGAAGGGAAAGAAAAAGTGCGTGTTCATCCTCTTTAATAGGAAGAGTCTTTCTTATTGAAAGCCACTCTTCAACCGCATACTTAACTTCATTTGGATAGTATAAAATCGTTTGATTTCCACCCTTTCGTGTCACCTTAAAAGCATTTTGAGAAAAATCAAAATCTTCCACATTAAGCCCAACAAGTTCGCTCACTCTTATGCCTGTGCCAAGAAAAAGCGTCACCATGGCATTATCACGCACCTTGGTGTTTTTGTTGTAATTTTTTTGCCTTTCTGTAAACGTAGTTGGGTCATTCACAGCATCAAGCATCTTTTCCACTTCGTCTACTTCAAGCCTCACAATTTCTTTTGTGTGAAGTTTTGGCGTTGGCACTTTGCTGACAACATTTTTGGAGATGAGGTCGTGATTAAAAAGATATTTAAAGAAACTTCTCACGCTGGCAAGTTTTCTGGCTTTGCCGTTTTCCGTGTTTTTGAAAGTTTTATCATTAAGTTCATAAAAAGATAGATAAGATATAAACGCTTCAATATGCTTTGCCTCTAAAGTGTCAAGGTCTTTTAGCGTCACCTCACTTTTATCCTTTTTAAAAATATATTTGGAAAGATAGTCATAAAAAATGGCAAGGTCCATGGCATAGTTCACACGCGTTAAAGAGGAAGTGTTAAGTTCGATTCCTGTGAAAAAATCAAAGCAGTATTCTGGCAACCCCTCCAAATATTTGCCCACTCTTTGCATATTCAATAAATCTCTTTTTTCAAAATATGATAAGTTTTTCATAACTATATTATATCAAACTTAAAAAAAATCTCCAATTAATTTTAAACTTATAAAAAATTTACTAAAAAATAAGACCTAAAAAATTTAGGTCTAAATGAGGAAATAAATTTCATTTAATCATCCAATCGCAATAAACACCATATCCTTTTGTTGGGTCTGACAAAAACACATGCGTGACTGCGCCCACAATCTTGCCGTTTTGCATAATTGGTGAACCGCTCATTCCTTGCACAATTCCGCCTGTGAGGTCAAGAAGTCGTTTATCTTTCACACGGAACACCAAACTTTTGTCGTTAGCCTTTTTTTGATAGTTTGCCTTTATTATTTCAATTTCATACTCCTCTTTAATTCCGCTTATATCTGAAATTATTGTCGCCTTTCCTGGTGTCACCGAAAGACGCCCACCGATTTTTGCGGTCAAATTTTCATCCACAAGTCCGTCTAGATTGCTCATTTTTCCATTTATGCCAAATTTGGAGTTGGAAACAATATCGCCTTTGTTTTTGCTGTTTTGAAGGAATAAACACCTAAGTTGGCCAGGATTATTTCTCTCTCCTTTATTAATTCCAATCAAATTGCAGGAGTAAATTTTTCCCTCTTTAACTGGCACAATAGTGGAACTATTTTCATCCACAACCGCGTGTCCAAGCGCGCCATATTCTCCTGTTTTCTTGTTAACAAAGGTGAGTGTGCCAACACCTGTCACATTATCTTTCACAACAAGCCCAAGTTTATACTTATTATCCTTATCTTTCAAAATTGGAACAAGCGTGCGTATTTCCTTGTTATTTCTTAAATATGTCACCTCTGCTTCAGTTGACTTTGAAAGCACAGATTGAAAATCCTCTATATCTTCCAAATCGACTCCATTAATTTTTATTACAATATCCCCCTCTTTAAGTGAATTTTCAGAGGAAACAACAATTCCGCCATCGGTTTGAATGGAAAGACCTATTGGCACGCCACCGATATAGTAATCGTCATCGTTTGTCATAACGACGGAAACTTTGCGAATGGGAATAAAGCCAAAAAGTTTAAAAACAATCTCTCCATTCTTTGCTTTGCCAGTGCTGACCTCGCTTTCCTTTTGCTTTAACTCGCCATTTATAAACGAACCAAAAAGATGATTTTCATTGGCGGAATTGACATCCTCATAGGAAACCAAAAAGTCACTCTCAATTTTATATATATCCAAAATTGGCAATGCCACAAGAAGAAGGCAAGTTAGCCACAAAAAAATATATGTTGACCAAAACTTATTTCTTTTCATTTTTCTAGTATCTTTCGTTTTTCGCAAATTATTCTGTTTAAAAGTTTTATTAACATATATTAATTTATTTTTAATAATCCCGTTTTAAAATCCCGATTTTTATTATAACCCGAGAAATTGTTTTACTTTATTTTT
>CALVWC010000041.1 GCA_944364445.1 uncultured Clostridia bacterium
TGACAAAATTATTGATTGGCTAAACACATTGGGAGTAGAACTTACCTTAAACATCGGTGGTCCGCGTCAAAGCGAATGTCCAGAAGCATATCAAATAACAATAAACATTTTAGAAAGAGTATTTAAAGCTGTTAATAATAAATAAATTTCAACACAATAAAAAAAGTGCTAAAAGCAAAATGTCGACAGAATTCTTTTGTTTTATATAATAAAGAAAAATTTTCTAATATGTTGGTAGAAGTAAGTTTTTGCTTGCTTGTGTAAAAATTTTTTAAACTTTTTTTGTAAAAATGGGCAAAAATGACCCCACGAAATTAAAAAAGTGTTGGTTATATAAGTAGAGGGATGTTTTGATTTTGGGGTATGAAAATGGCAAAAATAAAAATTTTTTTAAACTTTTTTTGCAAAAATGGGCAAAAATACCCTGACGATTTTGAAAATGCGTTGGTTATATAAGTAGAGGGACTAATATCTTTGCACATTTTAAAAAAAATATAACACAAAACATAATTTGCATAAATTTTAGAAAAATTCGTAGACAATTCGTAGACATTGCCCATTTTTAACTCTTTTTTGGTAAAAATTGTGTTATTTAGATTTTTCTTATTTTTGTGGTTAAAAATGAATTTATTATAAAAATTATTTTTATAATTTTGTGGTTAAAACAAAAAAAACTAGCGACAATCAAAATCGCTAGAAGTCCCTAAAATAAAGGGGTTTGGTGGTGCGCCATGGGCGATTCGAACGCTCGACCTTCTGTTCCGTAGACAGACGCTCTATCCAGCTGAGCTAATGGCGCATATTAAGTTTAGAAAATAGATGGAGTAATTGTTGTGGTAAAGTTTTTAAGAGCGAGACGCTCTAAGACAAGGAGAAGGCGAACGAACTGCTTGCAGGTTTGTGAGTATTCGACGCCGTCGCAACAAATTGCAAATTTGTTATCCAGCTGAGCTAATGGCGCATATTAAGTTTAGAAAATAGATGGAGTAAATTGTTGTGGTAAGGTTTTTAAGAGCGAGACGCTCTAAGACAAGGAGAAGGAACTGCTTGCAGGTTTGTGAGTATTCGACGCCGTCGCAACAAATTGCAAATTGTTTGTCAAACCATTTTCATTCTTTGCACGACTAATATTATAGCACAAAGATTTTAAAATTGCAATAAAATTTTAAAGATATTTTTGCAAAACATTTGTGCTTGTATAGAAACATTTTAAGTTGTCGCAATATAACCTTTAAATGCTGATGAAAAATTTTTAGTCTTTTTATTCAATATAGTTTTTATGAGTATGTAAAACCTTGGCGATTGTTTTATCCGTTGTTTTTTGCGAAACTTCACGATAGCCAAATTCATTTATTGGTTGTTTCTTTAAAATGACCACTTCAAATTTTTGTTTTAAATTTTTCATATCGTTTAAAAAGTTTTTATAATCAAAAATTAGACTTATTAAAAATGCAACTGGAGTTATCAATATGTATGCTGGAAAGATAAGCCAGAACCATGGCCAAAATTTTGCCTCTCCTGCGTATTCACCAACTGGAACATATTTAAAAAAGGCGGGGCAAAATATAGCCAGAAAATCTCCTATTGCGCCACTAGGCCCCCAAATCATTGATGAGTTTTTATAGTTTATATTGAAAAAGTCGTCATTCCTAAGAGGTATTAAACCAAGTTCACTTTGAAGAACCTGATTTGCAATGATAAAAAGCATAACTCCAAGAAGATAGGTTGGAACATAAAGGACGCGACGCCAACTTAATTTATGTAATTTAAAAATGACCATAAGTAAAGGCACAGCCCAAAGCATTGTGTGATGAAAATAAAACCTTAAAATATCCAGCCATTCAGCCGACTGATTGACTTTTGCCATAGGTTCCATTGGATAAAGTATGGAGATAAGTCCGCTAAGCACACCGATATAGAACATATAATCTTTTGCTCTATCGTTTTTAATAAGAAAAAAGAAAGGGAAAAGAGCGATGTTTGCACCGCAGATATTGATGAAAAATATATCTCTATAAAGCCTGTCTGCATCCAAGGAATAAGGAGGAATAAAGCACTTTAAAAAGTGAAGAATAAGTCCAAATAAAAGTATGCAAAAAAGCACGATTTTCTGTGTTTTAGGTGACCTTTTGCGTAAAAGAAAGTAAAGTCCAACAACAGAGCCTATGCAGATAAAAAGCATTAAAAAATACCAGCCATTAAACATTTGTATATTCATAGTAGCTTCCTTTCTAATTAATATAGCACAATTATGTGAAAAATAAAAACAAATTATTTGCAAATATTAAATTTATATGATATAATCTCTATTGACAAAAAGGAAAAAGAAAATGAGTTTTATTGATTGGATAAATAGTTCCTATCCAAATCCAAGTGTGGATGGAAGATGGGGATGGCTTCACATCACGGTTTTAGTTTTGGCAATTGCAATTATTGTTGCTATAGCACTTTTGTTTAGAAAAAGAAGCGAAAAAACAAGAAGAATTGTCATTTGGATTTTGACAGTTTTAATATTAGCATTTGAAATAACAAGAAGAGTGGTCAATTTGTGTAAGACAACTGATTACAGTTGGAATAATGTGCTATACATTCTTCTTCCTCGCCCTTGGTGCGCCATTTCTTGTTGGTGTGTGATTATCAGCACAATTTTCAACAAAACCTTTTTATATAATGTGACAAGTTATACGGCACTTCTGTGTGCGCTGGTGTTTTTTGCCTATCCTTCTGTTGGATTTAATAACCAATACATCCTTTTTGAAAATTTATACTCCATTGCCACACATACACTTTTGCTTATCACCTCAATCTCCTTTATCACACTTAAATTTACTAAATTTGAATATAAATCAATTTGGAAAGAGGCGATATGTTTGGCGGTAATTTTTGGCTATGCATTTCTTGAAATCTATGCGTTGAAAATTGAAAGCGATCCACTTTACTTCATGCCGGGCAATGATGTTATGGACATTTTTGGCGTTTCATTTGGGGTGTATCTTGCAATTTACATCATCTTCATGCTGGTTTACATCAACGC
Source organism: uncultured Clostridia bacterium (assembly GCA_944364445.1). Classification (GTDB taxonomy): domain Bacteria; phylum Bacillota; class Clostridia; order Christensenellales; family UBA1242; genus Caccovivens. The sequence continues at coordinate 3,035 of CALVWC010000041.1, forward strand.
TTTCTATCTTATAGGCGACCGCAAAAATGTTTTCAAACGAAGAGTTAAGAATGTTAATAAAAATTAAATGAATTCTGTAATGCTTTCAAGGTGACAGGCTATGATTATTTTAGATGTTAACAAATTATCCAAAAGTTTCGGCTTTGGAGAACTTTTCAAAAATGTTTCTTTTTCTTTAAATGAGGGAGAGACGATTTCTATTGTCGGTCCAAACGGATGCGGAAAATCGACGCTTTTAAAGTTGATAACTGGCGAACAGCGCGCAGACGGTGGCTCGGTGTTCATTAAAAAGGGCGTAAAGGTGGCATACTTAGACCAAGTTTCTGCCGATAAGGTGGATGACAGAAAGGTCATTGACATTTTGAAAGACGCGTTCACGGAAATAAACAACATGAGCGCCACATTGAAATATTATGAAAATCTCATGCAAAATCCAGTGGAAGATTATAACAAGACGCTGGAAAAGTATTGCAAACTTGTGGAGGAGTTCTCTCGCCTTGGCGGTTATGATGTGGATGTGGAAATCGGAGCTGTTTGCTCTGGGCTTAATATAAAAAAAGAACTTTTTAATCGAAACTACACCTCTTTAAGTGGAGGAGAGAAAACCTTAATACAACTTGCCAAGGCGCTTTTGCAAAAACCCGACCTATTGCTTTTGGATGAGCCGACAAACCATCTTGACATCGAGCGTATTGAATGGCTGGAAAGTTATATTAAAAGTTTTAAAGGTGCGTGCGTGATTGTGTCGCACGACAGATATTTTTTAGACAAAATGTCAAATAAGATTTTAGATTTAACCAATGTTGAACCTAAAATTTATAACACCAACTACACAGGCTATTTGAAAGAGCGTGAGCGTGATTTTGAAAAGCAACTTTCGGCGTATAAAGACCAGCAACTTGTTATCAAAAGGCTGAGAGAGCAAATTAAATATTTTTCAGAAATGGGAATGGCAAAAGATAGCCCAACTCTTTTAAACAGGGCAAAAGCCATGCAAACCCAACTTTCAAGGATACTTGATAACAAAATTGAAAAGCCGATTGAACCAAGAAAGATAAGACTTGCTTTCGACAGGGAAAAGAAATCGAGTAAGCGTGTTTTTGAAACGAAAAATTTAACCGTTTTTACGCCAGACGGAAGAAAGATTTTAAATGGCATAAACTTCATTATAACTCAAGGTGAACGCGTTGCTTTGATTGGTGCAAATGGAAGCGGAAAAACGACTTTTCTTAAAACCCTTCTTGGAACGCAGGAACTAAGGCATGAAGGAGAGGTTATTATTGGACCAAGCGTTAAAATTGGCTATCTTCCACAAATCATAAGTTTTGAAAACGACAAGTTCACCATTTTAGACTATTTTAAAGAAGAGGCGAGTATTAGCGAAGAACAGGCAAGAAGAATTTTAGCTTCGTTTCAGTTCTACAAAGACGATGTTGACAAAAAAGTTAAAAATCTTTCAGGTGGCGAGAGAATTAGGTTGAGGTTGGCGGTTCTGTTGCAACAAAAACTTAATTGTCTTGTTTTTGACGAACCGACTAACCATATTGATATTTCAACAAAAGAGGTTTTGGAAAAGGCGTTAAACGATTTTTCGGGAACTATTTTGTTTGTTTCGCACGATAGATATTTCATCAATAAACTTGCCGACAAGGTGGTTGAATTTAAAAATGGTACGATTAAAACATACTTAGGAAACTACGATTTTTATAAGTCAGAAAAAAACAAAAAATAATTCACTATATAAACCATCCACAACTTTTCTTTCTTCTTTTTCTTTCTTCTTTCAAAAATAATTCGAATTAAAGAAGAGTGAAAAACGAAAAAATAAGAAACAAGAGTACAAACAAAATAATCCTCACCTATCGGTTCGGATTATTTTTGTTTGGTGCTCCCAGAAGGACTTGAACCCTCCTCAATGGTTCCGAAGGGGCGACCTGAAAATGCCAAGAGTTCGACTTTTCGTATCATATTTACCATAAAATATCATATCAAAAATCTCTCAATCCCTTTATTTTTCAGCATTTTCGCCACTTCTTCTTATCAAACAATACTATACAATACTTCCACCTAAAAATACAACACAAACACCCCGTTTGCAAAAGTCTTGCATTTTTCTTGCAAAAATTTGTAACATTTTAAGCTATGTTAATTTGTTTTTTAAATGAGGTTACGCATAATAATAAATATTTTTATTAAAATTTATTCTTTAAAATATCTTGTTTATGTTTTTTTTGTTATTGTCAATATATGCGTTGATAATCCAAGCATTTCTTTTTTTTCACATACTCTTAATTGCCAATCTTTTATAATTTCAAATTCCTCCTCATCAAGTTGGTTTGAATGTTCCTTTAAAATTTCAAATAACCCATCAGTAGAAATATCTTTAATATGTTTTAATCCTGCGTCTTTAACATATTTTTTAAATTCATCAATAAAATATGATTTATAAATATCTTCAGAAAAAGATTTAAAATAACCTATATCGTTAAATAAATTTTTACATTTTTTTAGATTTTTATTTATAAGTCCATATCTAATTATAATTGCTGTAGGTGAAAGAAAGGTAAATAAAACAAATCCTCCTTTTTTACAAATTCTAACACTTTCACTTATGGCTTTCTTAATATCTTTTTCTTCAAAAAAATGAGAGAGAACTCCATTTACAAACACAATATCGAAACTTTCATTTTTAATTGATTTTAAGTTTATTATATCAGCTATAACTGTTTTTATATTTTGTTTCTTTGGAAAAGACGAAAAATATTTGCCAAATATGTCCACTGCGGTGATTTCAATGTTTCTGTTTGATAATTCTGGAGTAAAAGCTTTAATACCTGAACCAATTTCGATAACTTTATCTCCTTCTTTTATATATTTGTTCAAATATAAACATGTTATATATCTTTCAAGTTTTGCATAATTTGAAGGATTTTCAAATTTTTCATCGTTTCTATTTTTATAAAAATTATAAAGATTATCAACTCTTTTGTTCATAACTTTTCTCCTATCAATCCGATTATATCACACTATATTAAATAATTTACAAAATTTTCATTATTTTTTAATATTGTGTCAATTTTTTTATTATAAAAATAGATATACAAAAATTACAAAATAAAATACAAAACACCCCATTTGCAAAAATCTTGCATTTTTCTTGTAAAAATTTATAATAACAACTAGAATTGTTAAAGATTTTATATTTACAAATTTTTATTGTGGAAATTGGTTGTCAAAAAAATTTTCTATAATAAATGTTGAAATATATGAC
>CALVWC010000042.1 GCA_944364445.1 uncultured Clostridia bacterium
GCTCAAAACTATTTTCTTGATAAAGTTGCTTTTGGAGGTGGGTGCATAAACGACACAATTATTCATCTTGCCACAACTCAAATGGGATTTGGCGGAGTTGGACAAAGCGGTTATGGTGCGTATCATGGCAAAAGAAGTTTCTTGCTGTTTTCTCATGAAAAAAGCATAGTGAAAAAATATAATTATATTGACCTACCAATCAGGTATCAACCATATTCAAAATTTAAAGAAAAGATTATTAAAATGTTTTTAAAATAAAGAACTTGAAAAAATGGATTAAATTTTGATAAAAATTTGAAAAAAAGTGCATTTTTACATCATTTTATCATAAGATTTTGAAATTTTAGAGTTTTAGTAAATAAAAAGAAGGACTTGATTTTCTAAGTCCCTCTTTGTATTTTATTTTAAAATTTTAATTTTGTTCCTGATTTAAGTTTTCAACATATGTGTTGTCAACAACATTGCTATAAACGCTCTTTTCTGTGATAACTCCAGCGTTCAACATAACATTCATGAGGTTGTCGAAAGACTCGCTTGACATAATCATGGTTTCACTCCATGCGTTGATGGCAATATATTGCTCAACAGCAACTTGAAGTTCCTCAACGGTGTTTCCGTCGAAAGATGGAAGAAGTGCTTGTGCAACAGCATAGGAGTTGTTTGTCACAATGTAGTTATACGCTCTTTTAACTGCTGTTAAAAATTTCTCAACAACATCGCTGTGTTCGCTGACATAGTTTTCGCGAGCAATAAAGCAGGTGTATGGAATGGAACCAGAAAGTTCACCTAAACTTGCCACAATTTGAGAGCCTGATATGGAGTTCACAACATTTGTAGCGGTTGGCTCAAAAAGTGTGCAGTATTTCACGCTTGCATCGTTTTCCCAAACGCTTGCAGTTAAATTGAAAGCAACATCGGTTCTTAAATTGATTTCGTCCGCACCTTCTCCAATCGTGTAGCCATTCGACTCGATGATATATTGCAGTGTCATTGCAGGAAGTCCGCCGGCTCTACCTCCAATAATGGTTTCACCAACCATATCGCCAAGAGTGAAATTTTCATCTTCTTCTTTAGACACAATAAACGAGCCGTCGCATTGTGTGAGTTGACCAAACACAACAGGTTTATTTTCCACACCTTGCTGGTCTGTGTAGGTTGCTGTTTCTGGTCCTGCCAAAATAATGTCAGCCGAGCCTGTTAAGAGTGCACTCATTGATGTGTCAGAGCCACCACCATTTGTTAAATTGACCGTCAAGCCCTCATCTTCAAAATAGCCGTTATTAATGGCAACATATAGCGGGGCGTAGAAAATGCTGTGAGTCACTTCGTTGAGTTCAATGACATTGTAATCTTTTTGGTCGCAACCAACTAAAAGTCCAGTGGAAAGTGCCATTAAACAAGATAGTCCCAACACAGAAAGTTTTTTCCAAAGTTTCATTTTTCCTCCTTACAAATAAATCTTATGTTGAAAAGGAAAATAATGTTTTAACTTATTAAAATCAAATAAAAATTCATTAAATTTTAGATTTAATCAAAAAAAATAAGGTAAATTCTTGACACTCCCCCCCCCGTATGTTATGATTTAAATAATCAGGAGGAAACATGACAAAATTTATCTATCGTTCTAAAACAGATGAAAATCTGATTGGTAATTCCTATTTATATATGGAAAAAATGATTTTTGGTTCGAAAGACAACCAAGAGAAAACTTCAATATTTAGAGATATGTTTAGTAAGGCTGTTAAAAAGGTGGCGATTTATCCTTGGGGAACTGACACTGATGACCTTAGTTCAACAGCAACGGGTATTTGTAAATATGATGATAATGATGCAATAGAAATTGAAATGTGGGGGTATACAAACGCTCCAACTGATAAATATAAATGGATAGAACACCAAGGTGTGCATGAAATGTGCCATGCTTTTGTTGATATTCTATCATTATCAACTTCTAAAAAAATTGTTAAAAAGGGGATAGTTAGAGAAAACCACGCGGGACTAATTAAAGAAACTGATCAAAAAACAGGTGAGTTTGTCGATCATCATTATTATGGCAAGATGTTCAACGAAACAATGATGGATATTATTTCTGCCATGGCAATAAACAATTTTGCTCCAGAAATCACATATAAAACTGTTGATGATGTTTTAAGCAAAAATTACACAACAACAGGAAATCAGCAAACAGGCTACACATTTTTCACATCTCTCACCAGATTAATGATTGCTGCATTTTCGAATGTTGGAGATAAAAATTTTAAATATCAAGATAAAGTGGATGCTGGAGAAAGTATTTTTAATCAAAATTATAAACTTCGTGACGGTTCGGTTGTGAAAGCTAACGACTTCCTTTATGGTATTGTTTTTGACCCTCTGCACATTGAAAAAGAGTTTGATAAATATATGGGTGATGATTCTTGGCGCACTTTTTCTCAATCACTAGACACTTTTTTTATGCATTATCAAAAAACAGGCGAGTTGTTGCCTGAAAATGTTAAATTGATTATGAAATATATTCCAGATTTTTGCAACAAAAGAATGGCGGATTATGAACGAAGAGGTTTGGTTTCAGAAAATGATCGCATCAATTTGGTGAGTAATTTCAATAAAATTTGGAATTCTATGCAAAGTGAATATGGTGCATATTTTTCACAAGAAGATATAGACGAAATATACGATAGAGCAAGCAAATATTAAAAAATCAATTTTTTAAGCAATTTTTTTAAAAAAATAGCGAATTTTATATGTTTTTTCTTAAAAATGCAAAAATAGTGGAAAATTTATTCCGCTATTTTTATATTTGACCATAAAGTTATAAAGATAAATGATACAAAATCTAATAAAGAATTATATTTGAAAATAAAGGAAAAAACTTGTTTTAATATTCAAAATGTATTATAATTATATAAGCAAAAATTTAACACTTAATAGGAGAAGAAAATGGATAAGACTTATAATCCGCAGAATTTTGAAAAGAGAATTTATAAAAATTGGCTGGATAAAAAATATTTTTCAGCAAAGGTGAATAAGAATAAGAAAAAGTTTTCAATTGTTATGCCTCCACCAAATGTGACAGGAAAGGCACATGTTGGACATGCTCTCAACAACACTATTCAAGATATTTTGGTTAGATATAAGCGTATGCAAGGGTATGAGGCTTGCTGGATACCTGGAACTGACCACGCAGCAATCGCAACCGAAGCAAAGGTTGTTGATATGCTTAAAAAAGAAGGTATCACAAAAGATGATATTTCTCGTGAAGATTTTATCGCTCGCGGTTGGGAGTGGTATAAAAAATACGGCAACATCATTTGTGAACAATTCAAGGAACTTGGCATTTCTTGCGACTGGGATAGGTTAAGTTTCACTATGGATGAAAAACTCAATCGCGCCGTTAGAAAGGTTTTTGTGGATTACTACAATGAAGGCTACATTTATAAAGGAAAGAGGGTGGTTAATTATTGCCCTAACTGCCGTTCCTCAATTTCTGATATTGAAAATGAATATAAGGAACAAACCACAAAACTTTGGCATATAAAATACCCTCTTGAAGATGGTTCGGGCGGAATTATTGTTGCCACAACTAGACCTGAAACTATGTTTGGCGACACGGCTGTGGCTGTTAACCCTAAGGATAATAGGTATAAGAAACTTGTTGGCAAAAATGTTATCCTTCCAATCGTTAATCGTCCTATTCCAATCATCGCTGATGACTATTGCGAAATGGAGTTTGGAACGGGAGCCGTTAAAATTACGCCAGCACACGATGTGAACGACTATGAGGTTGGACTTAGGCACAAACTTCCAATTATAACTGTTATTGATGATGCTGGAAAACTTAATTCGTATGCTGGTAAATTTGAAGGGTTAGACAGAATTAAGGCACGCGATGAAATTGAAAAAGAACTTGACAGGCTTGGCGTTTTGGTTAAAGTGGAGAAATATAAAAACAAGGTTGGGTGCTGTCAGCGTTGCGGAGAAATGACAGAGCCAAAAATTTCTGAGCAGTGGTTTGTTAAGATGAAAGACCTCGCAAAACCTGCGATTGAAAAGGTGAAAACTGGTGAACTTAGGTTTGTGCCAAAGAGATATGAAAAACAATATTTAAATTGGCTTAACAACATTCAAGACTGGTGCATATCAAGGCAGTTGTGGCTTGGGCATAGAATTCCAATTTTCACTTGTCAAGACTGCGGTTATGTTAAGGCGAGTGTGGAAGATGTTAAAGAGTGCGACAGATGTCACAGCAAACATATCGAGCAAGATAAGGATGTTTTAGACACTTGGTTTAGTTCTGCGCTATGGCCATTTTCTACGCTTGGCTATCCAGAAAAGTCGAAAGATTTTGACTATTTCTATCCAACTGATGTGCTTGTGACTGCTTATGATATCATAACTTTTTGGGTTGTTAGAATGGTGTTTAGTGCGCTTCACTTCACACACAAACTTCCATTTAAAGATGTTATCATAAATGGCATGGTGCGTGACGCTCAAGGGAGAAAAATGTCGAAAAATCTCGGCAACGGCATTGATCCTATGGAAGTTATTGCCGAATGTGGCGCAGACAGTTTGAGGCTTTCACTTGTGAATGGTATAAGCCTTGGCATGGATTGTGCTTACAGTGTCGATAAGGCACGCGACAGCAAAGTTTTCATCAACAAACTCTATAACGCTGGAAAATTTGTTATTTCCAACACTGCCGACATCAAGCCTCGTTCGCTTGACGAGTTTAAACTTGACAGCAAAGATAAGTGGATTTTAAATAAACTTCAAAACCTCATTAAATCGACTTGCAAAAACCTTGATAAATATTCCATTGGGGTGGCATCGGCAAATCTTATTGATTTCACTGTGGCTGATTTCTGTGATTGGTATATCGAGACTTCCAAACTTGACCTCTATGGCGACGATGAGGTGAAGAAAGAAAAGACGCAAAACATTCTTCTTTATGTTTTCACAAACTTATTAAAACTTTTCCATCCATTCATTCCATTTGTGACGGAAGAACTTTATCAAAATTTAAGCGTGCATGAAGAGACGATTATGCGTTCAAGTTTTCCTGTTTACGACAAAAAACTTGCTAAGAAAAATAGTTTTGGTCAAATTATTGAAGTTATTAAGGCGATTAGAACAACTCGTGCAAACTATCAAATTCCAGACAACAAGAAAGTCACAATCAACATTTTACCAAACGAGAAAATTTCATTAATTCGTGAAAACCGCGAGATAATAAACAAACTTGCAGGCGGAAGCGAGGTAAAGATTGTTAAAAAGGAAATGGAAAAATCTGCAAAAATCATAACCAAACTTTGCACCATATTCTTGCCAATGGGCGACCTTGTGGATGAAAAACAAGAACAAGAGAAACTAAAAAAGAGTATTGAAAGTTTGAAGTTTGAAATTGCAAGAAGCGAAAAGATGCTGTCAAACCCAAACTTCGTTTCCAAAGCACCACAAAAATTGGTGGCAAGCGAGCAAGAAAAACTAGCAAAAAATAAAGAATTTTTGGAAAAACTTTTAAAAGAGAATACACAAAATTAAACCAAACAAAATTACGGAAAACTTTCTTAAAAATGCAAAAAATGCAAAAAATGCAAAAAAATCAACCAAATTTCAAAAAATAATTAAAAAAATGAGGTAATTTAGTCAAGCAATTTTGAAACTAGCGGTATTTTTAGAGAAAGAAAAGAGTATAAATTAAGTTTTATCTTAAAATATA
>CALVWC010000043.1 GCA_944364445.1 uncultured Clostridia bacterium
CCAACAGGAACAGTTTTAATTAACCCTAAAACAAACAAAATCATTGCTGACTTAAGCGAAAATGGTGCTGAATTTGTGGCTCTTCGCGGAGGCGTTGGCGGACATGGAAATAACTATTACAAATCTTCTATTAAGCAAGCGCCAGCGTATTCACAACTTGGCGAAGTGGTGCAAGGCAAAGAGGTCATTTTGGAACTTAAAACGATTGCTGATGTGGGGCTTGTTGGATTTCCAAATGTTGGCAAAAGCACTTTACTTTCCGTTATTTCAAATGCCAATCCAAAAATTGCCAACTATCCTTTCACCACAATATATCCAAATCTTGGCGTTTGCGAAGTTTTTGGCGAAAGTTTTGTGGTTGCAGACATTCCTGGGCTTATTGAAGGCGCAAGTGAAGGGCTTGGGCTTGGGCATTACTTTTTGAAGCATATCGAGCGTGTTCGCCTCATCGTTCATCTTATCGATATTTCAGAAAGTGAGGGCAGAAGCATTGAAAGCGACTATGAAATTATCAATAAGGAACTTGAAAAATACAGTAAAAAACTGACCACTTTAAAGCAAATTATCGTCTTTTCAAAATGCGACTTAATTAGTGAAGAAGAGAGAAATGAGAAGATTGAAAAGTTTGTGAAAAAGTTTAAAATTAAAGACTATATCTGCCTTTCTTCCTTCACTTTCCAAGGGGTAGAGGAACTTAAAAAGAAGATACTTGAAAACTTGAAAAAAATTCCAAAAACAGCGCCTCTTCAAGTGGAAGAATTTGACTTCGACAAAAAGGATGTTTCCTCCATTGAAATTAAACGAAATGATGACGGTTCTTTCGAAGTTTATGGCGGAAGAATTGAAAGTTTTGTTCGAGGTGTTGTTATTTCCGACCCAAAATCTTTTGCATATTTCCAAACAAGATTGAAAGAAATGGGTGTTATTGATATGTTAAAAGAAAGAGGTATGAAAAATGGCGACACTGTGATAATCAAAGATTTGTCGTTTATTTATGAAGAATAAAAACAAAATATGGTGTGATATGCATTGCATACTACACCACATATGGAGGTTATTATGATAACAACAAAACAAAGAGCATATTTAAGAGGGCTTGGCAATGCGCTTGACCCAGTGGTTCAAGTTGGAAAAGAGGGGTTGTCGGAGAACTTGATAACTTCGGTCAATCTTCTTTTGGAAGCGCGCGAAATTGTGAAAATTAAAGTGCTTAAAAATTGCGATTTAACGGCAAAAGAAGTGGCAAACAGTTTGTCGAGCGCCACAAATTCTGATGTGGTTCAAGTTATTGGTGCAATAATTATTTTATATAAAAAATCAACTCGCAAAAACTTTAAACATATTGAATTACCATAATTTGAAATTTTTGGTCTATTTTTATTTAAAATTAAATTACAAAACTTCGCCATTGTCTTTAAAATTAAAGATGTTGTTGTATCTTGAAATTATGGCAAAGATGATGAGAATGGTGGCAGAAATGCAGTAGTAAATTGTGGTGCGCACAAAAAGCGCGGAAAGCACTAATAAAAAAGCGGAGAGGAGATAGCCTTTCGCTCTTTTTTTATTAAACGAATACGCCACAAAATCTTTAAATGAAAGCATTTTGTCTTTTTTATATTTCTCTTTTACCTCTGGAAAAAAGTTATAGAATTTATATAGATTTTGATAGGTGTCAAAGCGGTCGAGAATGAGAAAGTAGATGTCAAAATTATTGGTAAACGCTTTCACATCTTTGTCGAAAGAATGGCAAAGGATGACAACTTTCTCTGCCTTTCCTTTCACAGCGTTATATATTTCCAACAACTTTTGTATGGTTAAACTTTCAAAGTCCATTTTGGGATATAGAAGTGTTTTCGTTTTGTTTTCGTGGGTGATTAAAATGTATTTACTAAATCTTCTCACATCCTTATGTTTTTTTAAGGCTAGTTCTGCAAAAAAATTCATTCTTTTTTCGTTGCACGCAAGCGATAAAAACATATTTTCGGCATCCTCTTTTTCCTTGATTTTCAAGCCTTCCTTGTTCTTTTTTTTGCGAAAAATGAAGTATAAAATTGCGTAAATAACAGCGGAAACAAGAGTCGAAACCAAAATCGCCAACCACAGACTTCTTAAAAAATATCTTATCCAAACAAACATCAAAAGGAAGATTAAAAGAAACTTCAAAACCTCTTGAAAGATAAAATTAATTTTTCTCATGTGAAAATTTTTGACAAATTAGCGGTTGTTTAACCATTTTTCCTTGACAATTTAGGAAAAAGTTGGTAAAATTTTCTTATGATAGATTTAAACGAATTTGTTAAAACATTGGAAGATAATAAATTGAAAAACATTTCAGTTTATAATTTATCGAACGAGGATAGATATGTTGTGATTGCCTCTTCCATGAGCGCGCAAACAAGTAAGGCGGTTTCTGACCTCCTTAAAGAAAAGTATGACTACTCTGAAAAGATTGAAGGCTACAACAAAGGCGAGTGGATTGTGTTCGATTTTGAAAAACTCACTCTTCACATATTTTTGCCAAAGGTGCGAGAAAAATATAACCTCGACAAACTTTATAAGCCAATGAAATTTAAACTTATAAATTCAAAGAAATAAGAAAAAATGGTAAACTTAATGTCACCATTTTTTTTGTTATTATTAATTTTTAAATCTCACTTCGCACAAAATATTTTGCATCGTGCCAGCACAATGGGCAAATAAAATCATCAGGAAGTGGGTCACCCTCATAAACATAACCGCAAACAGAGCAAATGTAGACCACCTTTTTTTGTGTGGATGTTGGCGTTTTTGGCTTTATGTTAGATTGATAATAAGAATAGGTGATTGACGGAATGTTGTTTAACATTACTTCTGCCACAACTTCAGCCAAAAATTCATAATGCGTGCCTAAATCGCGAACTTCAACCACTTCTGCTGATATATATGAATTTGTTCCTTGCGTTATAAAAGGTATGCCGTTTTCAGCGATTTCATAGTTTGAAAAATCATCAAACTTATTTGTGTTTTTACCACTTGAAAAACCAAATCTTTTAATTAAATCAAAGTTCGCCTCTTCGTTTAAAATGGAAACATTGAATTTTTTTGTTTTCAAAATTTGCTCGCAAGTAAAGTTGTTTTTGTTAACCGCAATCATAATTCTGTTTGGGGTTGAGGTCACTTGCGACAGCGCATTTATAACACAGCCGTTAAGTTTTTCTGTTTTTGCTGTTAATATGTATAGGCCATATGAAATATTAAACATCACATTCATAAATTTCTCCTTTTAAGTATTTTAGCATTTATAGGTTTTTCGGTCAAATGTTTTGCAAACTAAATTGAATTTTTTAAATCACAACTAACGAGCAAGTTTTGACAAAAAATAGGATAGAGTTTTTCTATCCTTAGTTTTTTATATGTATTATTGAAGGTCGCTTCTTAGCCTTAAAAGGTATTGCTTGTTTTTTTCTTTAACAATAAAGTTTTTCTTTAGTAGGCGAGATAAATCTTCTTTATTTATGTCACACTCTAAGTCTTCAAAATAATCTTCGCCACGCCTTTGATAATTTATTTGCCCACCAGTTATGGTTATTCCTTCAAAGTCGCTGAATTTAATTAATTTTGTTAGACGCATAACAAGGTCGCGTTCCTTCCACTCTTTTTCAATTTTAGGATATTTATGTTTGCATTTTTCCCATTCTTTTTCAATTTCAATTTCAAAAAGGCTATGTAAATATAGAAGAATATCGTCAGTCAAAAGGTATTGCACATTTCCTTGTGGATATTGCATTTTTTCATATTTTTTTAGCCACGCTATGCAAATTTTTTTGAGTTCTGGAACATCCATTAAACTTGTCATATTTTCTCCTTAAATATATTTTAATTAATAAATATATTATTTGTCAAATAATTTTTGAAAGAAAGTTTAAATAAATTTTGTAAATGGCGTGAAATTAGTTTGTTTTTTTTCGTTTTTCGGTTATAATTACACTAAGGTTGAAAATAATGGAAATTTGTTTCGTTTGCACAGGCAACACTTGTCGTTCAATTATGGCAGAGCGTATTGCCAAGAAAAAAGCAAAACTAAGGAAGATGAAAAACATCAAATTTTCATCTTGTGGTTTGGAGGCAAAGAGAGAAAACATAACCGACAATGCAAAAACAGTTTTAAAGGAACTTGGCTATGACGGGCGAGACAGGAAAAGCGTGAAATTTAAAAGTGTTAAGCCAAATGTTTTGTATGTTGCCATGACGGATGCACATAAGCAAAAACTTGGTGCAAAGAAATGTTTGTCGTTTTCCGAACTTTTTCAAGAGGCTTTAGACCCTTTTGGGCAGAGTATTGACGTATACAGGCTTTCAGCAAAAATCATTGAAAAGAATGTGGATGTTTTGTTAGATAAAATTGAAAATTTGAGAGGTGAATTATGATTATTATGGCAAGCGACCATAGAGGATATGAACTTAAAGAGCAACTTAAAACTTTTTTTAATGAAGAGAACATCATTACCATTGATGTTGGGTCATACTCAAAAGAACCAGTGGATTATCCTGATTTTGCCAAACTTGGAATTGACAGAGTTTTGGAAAACAAAAATAACGTGGGAATTTTCATATGTGGCTCAGGAATTGGCATGAGTATGGCATCGAACAGAAATCCAAAGATAAGGGCGGCACTTTGCTTAAACACAGAAATGGCGATGCTGGCAAGAAAGGATAATGATGCCAACGTTTTGTGTTTGCCAGCAAGATTTTTAAAAAGAAGAAAAGCTATAAACATTGTGAAAGTGTTTTTAACAACTCCATTCGAGGGTGGACGACATGCAAGAAGATTAAAGAAAATTTCAGGAGAAAAATGATGATTAATGTTCTTGTTCCCATTGTGGATAGGTTAACTGAATATGAGAAGATGATTGAGAAGATTGCCTTGGATAAGGATGCCATCATTTTTGTTGGCGCACTTGAAGAATTTAAGGATAAGTTAAATTTTAAAGAAAAAAATGTCATCATCAAATTCTTTAAAAATGGAAGCGGAAAGGAGGAAATTATAAACTCTCTTCATTCAATAGACAAAGAAAGCGGAAAGATTATCCTCTTAAGGCGACCAGTGAGCGAAACAGAGTTTGATAAACTTAAAACAAGCAAGAAAGATATTGCGTATTTAAAGAAAAAAAGAAATAAGTTTTCGGCTTGGTGGCATAATCTTTGGAAAAATTTGATTAAGAAGATTTTTGCTTTTTACTATTTTGAAGATATCTCAGCCATAAGTTTTAACACCACTTGCTTCAATCTTCTGTCCAGTTTAACAAACCTTTCATATGTCACAAGAATTGACCGATTTGTTGGATTTGAAATGGAGGAAATTGACACAGAAAATAAAGCACCGAAACGAGAATACGACAAGTTTTATGCCAGTGCAAAAGTTGTTGGAAGCGGATTGTTTTTGATTTTTTGCATTTTGATTTCCATCATCATTTCATCAAGTTTCCAGCCTCTGTTTTTGATGATTTTAATTTCCAT
>CALVWC010000044.1 GCA_944364445.1 uncultured Clostridia bacterium
AGAAAACATAACAATTCACTGGCATGATATATTTGAAACAAAAGAAAATTTAACTAAAAAGGCAAACGCCATTTTTGACACATTTGGCGAAGAAACCTTTCTTAAAATTTCTCAATGCGACCCCAAAATTTTTCTATATCTAACAAATCGCAATTTTTCAAAAAACTTTTATAAGGTAATAAAAAGAAATTCCAAAAACTTTTATATCAAAACTTTGAAAAATGAAATGCCAATTTCAACTGCAAACCGCGCACATGACACCTATAAAAAAGTTTTAAGGAAAATTAAAGAAATTAATAAAGACGAAGAAAAAACTCTTATAAAATCTAAGTAAAATTTATTTTTACATTAATTATAAGAGTTTTTATTAAAAATTAACATTTTTTTAAGATTTTTAAGGGAATTTATGTTATTTTTTTTGAATTTTTTGAATTACATAAGTTTTGATGAGTCTTGAGTTTGCAAAACTTTTAAAATATTTTCTTCATTACCAGTTTGTGCGTTGAAATAGAAGTAATATGTGACACCATCTTTTTCACATTGATATTCATAACACAAAACTTCACGATTATAATCAAGTGGAGCAAGCACCAACCTCTTTGTTTTAACAGTAAAACCATTAGGAATGCTAACAGAAACTTCGCCTGCACTGGCAAGGTCGTGTGTTTTGTGATTTGTCCAATAGGATATTGCATCATAGCCGATAACATTTCCATATTCCAAATCAACCTTCACTTTAACAAGGTCAGGATATAGAATGACGCCGTCTTGCTTTGGTGAGATGTTGAAATATGCTTGATTATTCAACTCCTCTTGCCAAACAACTTCTGCATTTTCAATTCCATTACTCTTGGCAAATTCAAGAGCAATTTTTTCACCATTTTTCATATCCACTGTTTTTAAGTCAGACTTGTTTTGACCGCTGACAGTTAAAATATGTCCACCTATTTTTGTCGCTTGCACAAAAAGACCTTGCATATCAGATGTTTCCACCTTGAAGTTATATGTGTCAAAATTGCCATTTGTGTCGCCTGTGTATTGACATTTCAACAAATCTTTGAAAACTTCTTTCACCTTAACTTCAACATCCTCTTTTGATAGTTCTTCACCCTTCAGCCCGACAATTTTCTTGTTTACAACAGAGTCTGAAAATGGTCCGTCATAAATCATGGTAGGATACTCCACATCATTAGATTTAATTTGCGAAAAGTCAATGGAAAATGTGTTCAAATCACCATTCATTTCATTGCTAGCACTGAGAATACTATAACCATTTCTCATGTTCATGGAAATTCTGTTCAAATTTTCTTTCATACTCATAAGCGCCATATGTAATTCCTCTAAAGTGGCTAAATCGTCGCTTGATAAATCTTCTCCTTTTGCCACCTTTTCCTCCAAAGTGGAAGTGTAGCCAGCAAGTTGATTAACAAACCTAACGCTTTCCAATATATCTTCACCAGTGAGAGGAAGAAGAGCAATGTTGCTTTGCATACTTTTTGCCGTGCTGGAAATTTCAGTTAAAAGTTTCTTTTGATACGTGGAGTTGTTGGAATTTAAAAGCTTACTCATATCAGTGTCAGCATTATTGGCACTATCCACAAGTTCATAATAACTTTTTTGATAGACATTTTCAAGTTGCGTGCCATATGTGTTTGCTTGCGTTTGAGTAATGCCATAAGCGACACCAAGCGCTGTTGTTGTGACACCTAAAATCGCCACTGCAACCGAAAGACCAACAACTGCACTTTTAAGTCCTTTTTTCTCCTTTTTTGTTTCATGCAAATCTTTTTTTAAATATTTATTTTCTGAAAAATCATGATTAATTACATCATTTTTGTTATTATTTGGCATTTTTTTTGCATTTTCAGTGTTTTTTACATCATTTTTCATTTTAACCTCCTATATTGCAAAGATATGCTTGCCAATCGTCACAACTTGTTTTCTCGACCAAATCCAAGAACTCGTGGCTGTGGCAGGATTAAAATAATACAAACTTCCATAAGTTGGATCCCAACCATTGAGAGCGTCACGCGCTGCATTATATGCCGTTTGGTCTGGCTCTAAATTGATTTGTCCATCACTAACCGCAGTGAAAGCGTAAGGTTGATAGATTACGCCAGCAATCGTGTTTGGGAATTTATCGCTTTCCACTCTGTTCAAAATGACAGCGGCAACAGCAACCTGACCAACATAACTTTCTCCTCTCGCCTCTGCATGCACACACTTTGCAAGAAGATATAGGTCATTGTTGGAAACAGAATTGTCATCACTTTTAAGAGAAAAACCAATCGCTGCCGCTGTTTTTGGACCAACAATTCCGTCCACTTGAAGCCCGTTGTTTTGCTGAAACTTTCTAACAGCGCTTCGGGTTTTACTGCCAAAAATTCCATCCACATTTCCTGTGTAATACCCCCAATTTTTAAGCCTTGTTTGCACCAACTTTGTTTCGCTTGTGGTAAGTGCCGCCGAAACCACGCTGACATTATTATATGTAAAAATCAAAGTTGTAATCGTGCCAGCACCGACAAGAGCAAAAACTAAAGCGGTGATTAGGGCAAAAATTCTTTTTTTCATATTTCCTCCTTCAATTTATGATATTATTTATAATTTCCCAAATTTTAGAAATATACACATAATTTTCAGATTTTTTTGTTTCAAGAAAGCAAAAAGGTGGATAAACAACACACCACCAATTATCACCACTGCCCGTGCCGAGTGCTAATATTAAAGCGTCATAATACCCTTCTTCCAAAACTAAATCATCATATTCACGAGTTGGAAATTCTTCAAATGAAATGTATGCGGAACTTTTATAAGTGAAGCCGTTTTCAAATAAAACCTCATCTGCAACCTCTTCAATTTTATCCAGATTTGCATTCATCACATCCTCGGCTTCATCTTTTGTTTCCACATCACTAAGAAGTGGAATAAGAAAATCCACCACAGCATCCTTCACCATATACTTAACATTTTGGTCTGCCTCTGAGTTTGAATTTGCTCGAATATGAATTCTAAAATATTCCTCTTGAGCGCCTCCATTTCCGCAAAATACTATAATTAAAGTTATAGCGCAAACACTGATAAATGACAGCAAATATCTCATTTTCACCTCTCAAATGCTGTTTTTGACGCTTTTTTGCGATTTTTTCGCATTTTTAAGGTGTTTTTTGTCAGTTTTTAAAAAAAGAGTTGTTTTTGCACAACTCTTTGAGAGGTTATTCTTTATATATTATTTTGAAATTTTATAATACACCACAACATTGGTATCTTCTTGAAGAGGAAAGGTTATCTCTGGATTTTGAAGCATCAAAACTTCTTCACGAACTTTTAAGTGCTTTGCAATATCCCACGCTTCCATGCCCGCTTTTGCGAACACAAGTTCCACAGCACAATCTCTCTCCACACCTTCGCCTGCCACATTTGCATTGTTGATAACCGCAGAAACCTCATCGCAATCATAGGATATATGAAGTTTTAATTTGGCGTCAAAATATAAATCTCTACCTTTTTTAACCACAACATCAACATCATAAAGTATTGCCCTAACTGAAATTGCTGGCTCGTCGCAAGTGGCACTTGATTTATCTGAAACCACAAACGGCACTTCCATGGTGACAGAGTTGTTTGAATTTTCTTCATCGTTTAGGTATACAACATTTGCTTTTGCCACACCTTCCACAAACACCTCACCATTTTGAATATAGGCATTTGAAATTGTGAGATTTGTGCCAGCGATAAATAAAATTTTGTCCACGCGAGGCTGATCATCATTCAGCGTCAAATTTCCGGCTATTTTTGCCTCAAAATAGTCATGATTAAGTTCGCGTGTCATGTCAAAAGACTCTGTGGAAACTTCAAGGTCACCAGAAGTTGAGTATATATCTTTCACAACTTCCACCGCTCTTTCTTCAAACGCCGTCACCTTAATACAAATTGGCACAGAGATTTTAACAATCACACCTTTTTCCTGTTCGGCAACTTCGCACTTCACTTGATTTTTCTTAACATACGCCACAGCCTCCGAAATAGAATCTCTTGAAACGCCTTCAAGTTCCACTTCCTCTTTAAAGTTTTCAGTTAAATATGAAGTTTCATAACGGTCATTTTCGGTCAAATACAAAATTCTGTTCACAACTTCGCCAGCCACTGAAACAAAATTCACTCCGCTTTCCACTGTTTTCACTGAAACTTGACTGTCGCAGAGAATAACTTTTCTAACAGGCTCTTTAATGGAAACCTCGCTGTCGGAAGTGAAAACCTCGCTTGCCTCTCCGATGAGCGTGGAAACATAAATTTCCTCTTTCTTTGTGCAGATGTCTTCATCGGACGAGTCGATAATTTCCACATCTCTACAGAAAATGATGGTGCATTTTTGTTGCACTTGGCAGGTGATTTTTATGTTGGAACTTGTCACGCTGTCAACCGAGAAATCCATAACCTCCACATCGATTTCAACTTTATCACCTGTGGAAATTTGGCTATCCTCAAACTTTGATGTGAACGGACAAGAAAAATTGCTGGTTTGAATTTCTCCATCAACAGATTGAAATATCACGCAAAAATCAATCGTTCCATTATAATTAACAACGCCATTCAAAACCTCAGCATTTTCCACCTCTGCCGTGTGGCACACAGAAAAAATTTTGCTAACTTCTGTTTCGACAGGAATATTACATTCCACACTGAAATCGCTCTTTGGTAATCGTTTTTTCTTCACAACCTGAAATTTGTTTTTTTCAAAAGACATAACCCCTCCAAAATCAAAAACTATTATAATATACTTTCCAAAACTTCCACTTAGAACAAATTGTTTAAAATTTTAGGAAGTTGTCAATAGTTAAAAGAGAGGTATTAATGAGAAAAGCAGTTTATGGTTTAAATGAAGTGAAAGAAAAAATAAAGGAATTAAAAGGTCAAAGCGTAAAACTCAGCATAAACCGCGGACGCAAAAAAATAGACATCGTGACCGCAACAATCAACGATGTCTATCCAAGCGTTTTCACAATTAAGGTTGATGAAAAACTTCAAACCTTTTCCTATTTCGATGTGCTTTGTGGCGATATTGTTTTCAATTAAAGTTCTCTGCCACCGCCGTGATTATGCACACCAGGCTCTACCCCTAAACCTTGATTAACTTGATTAAATGGTTTGTGATGATATTTCGCACCATCACCGATAATTCCGCTAACACTCGCCTTGCGTCCTGCCACTATTTTTTGCTTCTCAGCAAGTTCTTCTCTTTTTTTATCAACAATTCTATGGAATTCTTCCACCAATTCTCTTGCTAAATCATCCACTTCTTCATTAGATATTGAAGAGGTATCATTTACATATGGACGCAATTGACGATTAGCATAACTATCAAATTCTTTGGAAATCTCTTCCATAGATA
>CALVWC010000045.1 GCA_944364445.1 uncultured Clostridia bacterium
GCGAAAGATATCATAAAATATTATGGCGGAACAAATGTTTACTTCACTCGCGACTTAGGTTCAAACTATAACAACATCACTTGCTTTAATGGTGCTGGAAAGGACACTCAACGCCTTGCAAATGAATATCGCGGTGTGCAATTTGTCATCCGCTTCACAGAATATGTTTGTGTGGCTTGATAGTTTTAAAAAGTTATTTATATAAATTTGAAAAATAAAAACTTTATCATTTTGGAGCGAACCCCATTTTGATAAAGTTTTTTAATTTTTATTTAAATTTTTTTATGCTTTTTGAAGATTTAAAAGCACAACATCATCTGTGTTTGTGACAGCGTTCCAAAGTGATCTAAATCCAACAATCGCACCAGTTGTGAATGTGTCGGCATTTGCTGTGTTTTCAATGGTTGCATCGTTAACAATGAAGGAATAGGTAAGTGTTTCGCTCTCGTATGAAACCACGAAACTAACATCTAAAATTCCGTCCTCGTCTTGAACCAAAGTGTTTGATGCAATTATGTTGTTATAGTCTTGTTCGCTCCAGAAAATTCCTCCAAGCTCAGCAACTTTGTATCCCTCGGCAGTTTTTGCAACTCCAAGTCTAATTTCGTAGGTGTGGCTATAAGTTGTTGTTTCTTCCGTTGTGTTAGCGCTGTTGAAAGAAAGTATCCAAGCGGTAAAATCTCCTTCATCAATGTTTTTTAAGTCTAAATCGAAGGAAATGGTTGTTTGTGTGCCATCCCAATCCAAATTTTTATCTTTCTCATTGAAATAAGTTGAGCCAGATTCTCTAAACTCTCCACTTCCTTCGCAAGTTTCTCCCTCTGTGTTTCTAACCATGATAATTCCGTCATCAGCACGCTCTTCTAAGTTAGTATTTCCTTGGTAATCGTTTTGAAAGGCTGAATAATCGTAATTTGTTGCATTTGTTCCACAGCACGCTGATAATAGGATTGCTGAGATAACTAAGAAAACGCTTGCCACAATTCCAATTAACGCCTTTTTTAAAGTTCTTGAATTAGTCATTTTTACCTCCTTTTAATTCAAGCAACAAACAAAACTTGTTTGTCAATGCTTAGACTAACATTTTTTGTGTTATATGTCAAATAATTACACAAATTTTTTTATTTAATAAAAATATTTGCTATTTTTACTCTTCTGGTTTATAATATATTTGATAAGTTTCTTTTATTCCAAGCATAAATATTTAAAATCTATTAGAAATTTTATCTTGTGTTTTTGTATATATTATATGAAAAGGAGGGCGCATGAACATTATTGAAGTTGACAACTTAACAAAAGACTATGGGCATGGCAGAGGCGTGTTCGATGTGTCGTTTAATGTTAAGGAAGGCGAAGTTTTTGGCTTTTTAGGTCCTAACGGCGCTGGAAAATCAACAACAATCAGGCATATTATGGGCTTTTCGCGTCCTCAAAGTGGCGAAACGCGTGTTTTTGGCATGGAGTCGTTTCATAACTACTTTAAAATTTTGGCAGATGTTGGCTATCTTCCCGGTGAAATTGCCCTTCCAGAAGGCTTGACTGGCTGGGAATTTATTGATATGATGGGAAAACTTAGAAAGAGCGAAAACAAGGAAAGGTTAGACTATCTTCTCGACAAATTTAAGTTAGATCCCTCCATGGAAACAAAAAGAATGAGTTTGGGCGACAAGCGTAAACTTGCCATTATCACTGCTTTTATGGATGACCCTGAGGTTTTGGTTTTGGATGAGCCAACAAGCGGACTTGACCCAGTTATGCAACAAGTTTTTATTGATTTCATAAAAGAAGAGAAGAAAAAGGGAAAGACTATTCTTCTTTCTTCTCATATTTTTAACGAGGTCGAAGCAACTTGCGACAGAATTGCCATAATTAAAGACGGACGCATTGTTTCAGAATTTGAAACAAATTTCATCAAGCATAACGAAAACAAGGAATATGAAATTGAATTTGAAACTTTAAGCGACCTAAAAAATTTTGTGAATATTTCTCCTAAAGGGCACACTGTTAAAGGCGTGGTTAAAAAAATGGGTGTGATGAAGGTGGACGAGAAAAATCTCACTGCCAACATCGTTTTCCGCGATGAAAGCGTCAATAAGTTTTTGGATTTAATCACAAAGTGCAAGGTTAAGTCGTTTAAAGAAATAAAGTTCACTTTGGAAGACTATTTCATGCAGTTCTATAAGGAAGATAAAGATTTTGGAGGTGCAATGCAATGGAAGAAAAAGAAGAAGTAATCAAAGTGGAAGACCTCACAAAAGACTATGGAAACGGGCACGGAATTTTTGATATTACCTTTTCAGTGAAAAAACACGAAACCTTTGGCTTTGTGGGAACAAATGGAAGCGGAAAAACAACAACCATTCGTCACATTATGGGCTTCATTAAAGCACAAAAAGGAAATGTTCAAGTGCTTGGCATGGATGCGTGGAAGGACTCTTGCGAAATTAAAAAATATGTTTCCTATATTCCTGGCGAAATTGCTTTCCCAGACCTATACACCGGCACGGCGTTTTTGAAAGCACAGGCGGAACTATTGAAACTTAAAGACTGGACTTATGCCAACACACTTATCGAAAGGTTGCAACTTGACCCGTCGGCAAACCTTAAACGCATGAGTAAAGGTATGAAGCAAAAAACGGCGATTGTGGCGGCGCTTATGGCAGATAAGGATATTCTTGTTATGGATGAGCCAACAACAGGACTTGACCCTCTTATGAGAGAAACCTTTTTGGAACTTGTTAAAGAAGAAAAAAAGAAAGGAAAGACCATTTTGATGTCCAGCCAAATGTTTGATGAACTTGAAGCAACTTGCGACCGTGTGGCACTTATCTTTGACGGAAGAATTATTGATATTGCCGACATCAACGCACTTAAAAATTCTCATGTGAAAGCGTATAAGGTGGAGTTTAAAAACAAAACGGACTATCAAAACTTCAAAAGAACAAAATACAAAATCATTCGTGACCAAGAAAAATACTTTCAGGTGACTGTGCAGATTGAAGATAAAGATATTAATAAACTTTTTAAGAGTTTGACTAAATATGATGTGAAATTTATTGCAGAAGTCAAATTTAATTTGGAAAAACACTTTAAGGATGTTTTGACAAAAAAAGGAGGAGAAAATGTTTAGTGGAGCGCTTTTTAAACAATCCATGAAAGCAAATTGGGTTAAGTGGACGTGTGTGACAGTTGCCACTTGTGCCATGCTTGCCATTGTTATCATTGTGCTTGGAAGTTTGGCAATCAACGACATTCGCGATTCGCTTAAATCTGTTTTTCAGGATGCGGAAATGCAATCAGTTGTGCAAGAAAACGCGATTGACGGCTACACTTTAAGCGACCAAACTTTAGAGTTTGAAGATACTATTCAAACTTATATAACTTCGCAAACAGCTTCATTTTTGATTGGTAAAACTTGGACTGAGGCGGTTTCAGGTTATGACACAGCAATAGAAGAACTTGAAGCAGATGGAACACCTGCAACCGAAGAAGAAAAAGCGGAAGTTAGAGCGGAACTTACGCCATCACTTGCTGAAACATTTGGTGGTTTTCTTCCTTTGCTTGGCATGGAGATGACCGATGAACAAATGTTCAGTTTTGCTGACTGCTTTTTAAGAGCGTATGACGAAGACGGCAGGCAAGTTAGTTCAGATGACGCAGATTTTGCAGATGGTGTTAAGCGAATTTTTGAAAATACCTATCTAAATTTCTTGTATGACAGTGCTTATCAAACTGAATATGATGCAATCTATCAAGAAGAAATGGCAAAAGAAGATGCGATTGAAAGTGAGGTAATCGAAATTGCAGAGGCTTCCGCTTTAGTTCAAGCACAAGGCGCTCGCGATATTGCCGAAAAATCAATTGAAACTTACAAAGATCCAGAAATCACTTTGCCTGAGGATTTGTCAATTTTGGCAAATGAGATTATCAATGACTATATGTTCAACCAAGTTTACACCGAGTCTGTTAACGGCGGTATGACTGACGATGAAGCAAGAACCACTGCGACCGCTGTTAAGGTTATGACAAACACAGCAATAAACACTTACGAATTTTATCTAAATGAAGAAAATCTTCCTCTTGAAGAAGGGCAAACCAAAGAGGAGTATGCAAAAGAACAGGCAACTGCCAGCATAACCGACCAAATTCCAGAAGATGTGGCATCAGCACTGGAAGAACTTGGAAATATGGATATTTATGGGTTGATAATTGGCTCAATTTTCTATCAAATTGCAGGTCTTCTTCTTCCAATGGTGTATGTCATCATGGTGGCAAACGGACTTCTTGCAGGGCAAGTGGACAGCGGTTCAATGGCGTATGTTCTTTCCACACCAATCAAAAGAAGAACGGTGACGGTCACTCAAATGGCTTACCTTATGATTTCCCTTTTCTGTATGTTTGCACTCGTCACGGTGACAAGCGTCATTTCCATTTGGATTGTGGGTGGCGATGCGTTTGCCATTAATTTTGCAGAAATCTTGCTTTTAAACCTTGGTGCGTTCTTAACTATGTTTGCTTTCTCTGGTTTCTGTTTTATGTGCTCGGCGCTTTTCAACAGAACAAAACATTCACTTTCAATTGGTGGCGGAATTTCCATATTTATGCTTGTTTGCACAATTTTGGGTCTGTTTGGTTCCAGCGTTGTGCCAGCAGCAATGAGAATTGATGCTATGAATGTGTTTAACTATGTTTCCATAATTACGCTTTTCGACACGGTTTCCATTCTTAATGGAACAATCGACTTCTTATGGAAGTTTGCCATTCTTGCTGGCATTGGCATTGTCACCTTCATCATCGGCGTGTTTAGATTTGACAAGAAAGACTTGCCACTATAAAGTTTAAAATTAAGTGCATAAATAAAAGAACATATTGACTTCAATTTTCAATATGTTCTCTTTTTTATTTTTGTGCATTTAAAAAACAATATCATCGGCATTATTTTTTTAATTTTTTAGTAATTTTTTTTCAAATGTGAGTGAAAGTGTCGTGACTTTTGCGGAAAATGTTGTATAATATGATTGACGATAGGAGAAGAAAATGGATTTTCAAACATTAATATTTAAAATGAAAATTATAGAAAAAGACAGGAAGGAAGATGCTGTTGTTGTATGGAATTATCAAAATCAAAATTATAGTTGTAAGGTTAAAGATTTTATTGACTGGTTATCAAATTTAAATGAG
>CALVWC010000046.1 GCA_944364445.1 uncultured Clostridia bacterium
GAGGCAAAGAGTTGGAGCCAATCATTTTGACATATTTGACAACTGGACTCAGGAAAAACGAACTTAATTTCCAAAGCATTGAGAAAGACATTAAAGACAACATTTTAACAACAGTGAATTTGAAAGGTCGCGATAGGGTGGTGCGGTATAAAAAAATCAAACTTTCAGAGGCAATGGTTAAAATTATTATGGATAATCTCGAAATTTTTCACAAATACACTGCACGCTTAGCCCGTGACCACTTCAAAGAGTTTTTGAAAAAGTTGGGAATAAGTGGGAGTCTTGTCACATGTAGACACACTTTTGCCACGAATTGTTTTTATCTCGGCAAAGATAAACTTTTGATTGCCAGAGAAATGGGACACACAACAAGTCAAATTACAGACGCCAACTACATAGACATCGATTACAATTTGAGTAAAGAAAAGGTGCTTAAATTATATAATAATTTATATTGCCTAGATTGACACAGTTTTTGACACAGTTTTTTTACGATTTTTTCTGATTTTTTGTGGCAAAATGATTAAAACATTTTAATTATTTTAGTTATAAAAAAATTGCTAAACATCCATATTTTACGAATGTTTAGCAACTTTGGTGCGGATAACAGGAGTTGAACCTGCACTCTTTCGAACTGGAACCTAAATCCAGCGCGTCTGCCAATTCCGCCATATCCGCAAATTTATTGTAGTATATCACAATTACAAAAATTGTGCAAGTGTTTATCTCTTAAATTAAAATAAACAAAAGCAAAAATACAACATATTTTATAAAAAAATCAAAAAAACGAAGATTTTTCTTCGTTTTTTTTGTTAAAATGTGAAAAGATTTGTTAATTTTTCTTTGCCAACTGCCATAAGGAAGATGCCAAGTTTTGGACCTTGTTCTTTTCCTAATAAGAGGTTGTAAAGAATTTCAAAGTATCTTTTTTGCGTCTTTTTAAGTTCTTGTGGTTCTAGGTTCAAATATTTAACCACTTCATAAAGCGCCGTTTGAAGTTCGTCGCTTGTTTTATACTCGCGGTCAAGAAGAGATAATGTTTTCTTTACCCAACTCTTTTCCTCGGAACTTAAAGTGTTATAGAACTCTGTGTTCTTTTCAGTGAGCAAATTAACCTGATATTCTGCGCCATAGTTTTCCACCCAGAATTTTGCACGTTTTAATCTTTCTTTATAAAAACTTGAATTTGGGTCAGCGTTTTCCTTTTTCATAAGGTTTGCTAGCATTTCTTCATTGAAATTCACGATTGGCAAGAATGTGGCAAGATAACTGAAATTTGGATAGTTTAAATAATCTTCTTCAACATCGGTGTAAGATAAAATTTCGCTGTTGCCAGCATCAAGTTTGCCATTGAAATATGCCTTAACCATGCGGTCATATTCGCTGTAAAATCTGATAACATCATTATCAAACGCCAAGTTGAAACTTTGCATTGGCTTATATTTTGCATAGAACCATAAAATGAGATGTCTGTCGTAAACATTAAGTAAGTCTGTCAGTGTTAAAACTCTGCCTTTCGAGGAACTCATCTTTGCTCCGCCACCCTTGATGCCGATAAAGTTATATGGCTCATAGACTGGTGGCTTATAGCCAAAAATTTCTTTAGAAATTCTTTCTGCAACATCGTGACTACCGCCCGAAGTTGAGTGATCCATACCGCCCGACTCAAAAGTGACATTCTCAACTTGCCAACGCATAGGCCAATCCACCTTCCATTGAAGTTTTAGGTTTCTTGCCGTTTTAACATTAATTTTTTCGGTGTGACCGCACTCGCAAGAATAGGTTATATCTCCAGTTTTTTCATCATAACTTAAAATCTTCTTGGTTTCCTTTCCGCAATTAGCGCAATAAACGCTTATTGGATAGAAATTTTCCCTTTCGCCCTCTTCGGCATCCTGCGTGCGAAAAGCGTCGATAATATCAAAAATTTCACGGCGTTTATCAAGTGCAAGTTTGATTTTTCCGTTATATCTCCCTTTGCGATATTCATCCGCTTGGAAAATACATTCCACCTCAATTCCCATTTTCTTAATTTCGCCTAAAAAGCGATTTTGGAAAAATTCAGCATAACTTTCATTTTCGGAATATGGGCTTGGAATGTCGACATATGGTTTGCCGATGTATTTCGCATATTCCTCAGGAAAACCATATGGCACTTTGCGAAAACGGTCGTAGTTATCGATAGATAAAATGAAGCGCACATTTTTACCAAGTTTTTTAAGCGCCTTTGCCACAAAATATGGAGTGACAATTTCGCGGAAGTTTCCAATATGCACAAATCCAGATGGGCTGACACCCGAGGCGATTGTGTAAACTTTTTCATTAGGTCTTTCTTTAATTATCTTTTGTGCAACATCATTAGCCCACATACTAACTCCTTAAATTGAAATTACATTCATTATATATTTTTCTTCTCTTCTTGTCAACTTATTTAACATTCGAAAGTGCATTAAACCATTCTTCTTTTTTAAATGACACATTGGCAGGACTTGTGGAAGGAAGATAACTAACTTCTATTTTTGGAAAATATTTTTTCATCAATTCCACACTTGCTTTGCCATTGCAAAAAACTTTTTTAATATTTGGATATATTTTTAAGAGCAAAGGAATATCGTTAACCTCTTCCACCTTCTTCACAAGTTCTAAGTCGCCTGAACCTTTGATGCTTGACTTTTTCACAACATCCCACATAGCAATTTTGTGGCGAAGTAAGAACTCTTTTTTAAAGTCCACTGACGAAGAAATTTTCTCGCCAAAAAATTCTTCAAAAATTTTCCAAATTTTATTCTGTTTGTTGCCATAATAAAACTGAATTGCACGGCTTTTAACACTTGGAAAACTTCCCAAAATTAGAATTTTGGAATTCATATCCACTATGGGCGCGAAACACTCGCTCACTTTAAAACCTCTTTCAAAAGCCTATACTCCTCTTCGTGAGGAACAAATTTTTTCGTCATGCAAGTCACAAAAAATTCATGAAACGGCACCCACTTAACTTCCTCAACCTCGTTTTTATCTAACACAAGGTCTGAAATATCTAAGTCTTTATGCAAAATGTAAACCTCAGCAAGTTCGCGAATTTTCCCACCTTCAAATTCTTCAATAAGCGAAAAAAGAAATTTTAACTCGTCATCATCAATATTTAATCCAAGTTCTTCCTTTGCTTCACGCTCACACGCGTCCAAGGAATTTTCGCCAGCCTTAACATGCCCTCCATATGACACATCCCACATAAGCGGACTAAAATCTTTTAAAGCACTTCGTTTTTGCACCAAAAGTTTGTTTCTTCGATTAACAATCCACACATGAACAACCTTGTGAAGAATTCCACTTTGATGTGCTTCATCGATTGTGGTGGTGCCAACAATTTCTCCATTTTCTTCTAATATATCTATCTTTTCCATATCGACCTCTTGAATATATTTTAGCAAAAAGCACAGGAAAAGTAAATATATATTTGTGATATTTTTGAATGATTTTTTGTGTTTTTTATTTTTCAAATAGATTAATTTAAAAAACAATTCTTCTGAAAATAATTTTAAATTTAGAAAATATTTATTTGGCGTTGAATTTCAGAGTGTATAAAATTTTAAATTATTTTTAAAAAAATAATAAAAAAACGAAAAAATTCACTTTATTTTCGTTTTTTTAGCAGTTTTTAATATGTTTTTTGTGATTTTTATTTTTCGATAATATTTTCCTTTTCTTTTAGTTTACCCCTAACAAGAACACCTTCCTTTCTAAGCACTCTGTTATCTCCAACTATGCGGAAACCCCTGTGAAGAGTTTTGGTTGCAAATGGATGGTTTTCCATTTCATTTTTGAATAATATTTTTTGAGTGGCAGGATTAAATCTTTTTCTGTCATCTTCAACAAAACTTTCAATATTGAAAAAATCTTTTAAGTATAAATCGATAGAATTTAAAGTTAAGTCTAAAGAATCATTTAAATCATCAAAAATAGGATTTTTAATTTTCAGTCTGCTTTTTACACTTTCAAACTCTGAATAACAATTCATAATGTTTTCCACAAAATCTTTTTTCCAGTACCTTTTATCTTCATCCACTTTTAAATTAAGCAGAGTTAATTCTTCATTCACATTTTCATAGCACTTGATTAAATCTTTAACTAAATCATCAATTTTTCTCGAAGAATAATCGTAAAGCTCTTCGGCAATATCTGTCATTCCCTCGCGACATGAATCTATAATGGCGATTATAGCAACAAAACTAAAAGTCTTTCTTGTGTATCCGTTTTTCTTTAGTGTGTAATATGATTCCACCCCACCCTCCTAACACTTTAACTATATCACTAATCCTCTCTCATGTCAATACCCATATCCTTTCAAAATCTCTTTTAAAATATCACCTCAAAAAAAATAACTCTATCGCCTTTCATATTAAAAAACGCAATTATAAATTTAATATCAACTCGAATTGAAAGCACTTCGCTTTAAACTACGTGCTTAACATGTAATTTGCACAGCCTTAACAAAATCTAAAACACCTAAAATTACATATTTAATAACTTAATAGTTAGCCTATAGATATGATACTTTGACTAAACAATAGAACACCACCTCGATAAAAAAAATAAATGACAAATTTTACCACTTAAAAAACAACAAAACTTAACTCAAAAACTAAATATACTAATGTAGCACAGCCGGTAGTGCACCGCCTTGGTAAGATAAAAAATGGCAAATTTTACCACTTAAAAAACAACAAAATTTCATTCAAAAACTAAATATGCTAATGTAGCACAGTCGGTAGTGCACCGCCTTGGTAATGCTGAGGTCATGGGTTCAAGTTCCGTCATAAGCTCAATAAAACAAAATCGCTAAAAGGCTTTATTTATAAGGTTTTTAGCGATTTTTTTTCAATTTTAGAGAGCACTATCCTCCTCAAAAAATAAAATAGGTGTCAATTTTAACCATCGTAGGTGTCAGTAGATGTCAAATTAATTTTTATATTTGTCAAGAAATTTAACAACTGCCACTTTTGTAAAATAAGACTTTTCCCCTCCTTTTTGTCTTTTAGGGTTTAAATATCTAATAGTACATAAATTTTTATCTTGTTTTATAATACTTTTTATTTGACAAC
>CALVWC010000047.1 GCA_944364445.1 uncultured Clostridia bacterium
TTTAAAGGCGGAAATTGGGAGGAGAACATCGACGTTGCTGACTTTATCAAAACCAACTATAAAGAATATAAAGGAGATGACAGTTTTCTTTCCTCCGCTTCTTCAAAAACCAAAAAGGTTTGGGCTAAATGTGAAAAACTTTTGCAAAAAGAGGGCAAGGTTGGGCTTTTGGATGTGGAACTTAACGCTGTTTCTGGAATAACCAACTTTAAACCAGGGTATATCGACAAGAGAAACGAGGTTATTGTTGGGCTTCAAACGGATAAGCCTTTGAAGCGTATTGTCAATCTTTATGGTGGAACTCGCATGGCAGACAAGGCTCTTGAGGCTTATAACAAACATTTAAATCCTGTTATTGAAAAACATTTTAAGGAATTTAGAAAAACGCATAACGACGGCGTTTTTGATGCCTACACTCCAGAAATTCGTCGCGCAAGAAAGGCTGGGCTTTTGACTGGGCTTCCTGATGCTTATGGAAGGGGAAGAATTATTGGTGACTATCGTCGCGTGGCACTTTATGGCATCGACAAACTCATTGAATTTAAACAGAAAGATTATGCCAAAATTGATGTTTCTACTGAAGAAAACATCCGCCTTCGTGAAGAGGTGCAAGAGCAAATTCGTGCCTTAAATAAAATTAAAGAAATGGCAAAAAGTTATGGCTTTGACATCTCAAAACCAGCAAAAAATGCACGCGAGGCAGTGCAGTGGCTTTATTTTGCCTATCTTGCTGGCGTCAAAGAGGATAATGGCGCGGCTATGAGTTTGGGCAGAACTTCCACTTTCCTTGATATCTATATCGAAAGAGATTTTCAAAAGAAAAGATTGACGGAAATGGAGGCTCAAGAACTTATCGACCAATTCATCATCAAACTTCGCCTTGTTCGTCACCTTAGAACTCCAGAATATGACGAAATTTTTGCTGGCGATCCAACTTGGGTGACAGAAAGCGTGGGTGGAATGTTAGACGACGAAAGAAGTTTAGTGACCAAAAATTCGTTTAGATATTTGCAATCACTCATCAATCTCAATCCTTCTCCAGAGCCAAATCTCACAATTTTGTATTCCGAAAAATTGCCAGCAAACTTCAAGCGTTTCTGTGCTAAGATTTCCATTTTAACCGACGCCATCCAATATGAAGGCGACGATGTTATGCGTCCAATTTATGGCAGTGATTATGCTATTGCTTGTTGCGTTTCCGCCATGAAAGTTGGAAAACAAATGCAATTTTTTGGTGCTAGATGCAACCTTGCAAAAACCTTACTATACTCTCTCAACGGCGGTGTGGATGAAAAATCTGGCGTTCTTGTTGTTGAGGGATTGAAGAAAAATAACGAAAAAATTCTCTCTTTTGACACAGTTTGGAAAAATTATCAAAAGACCATGAAACTTGTGGCAAAAACCTATGTTGACGCCATGAATATCATCCATTATATGCACGATAAGTATGCCTATGAGTCTGCTCAAATGGCACTTCATGACACTCATGTGGAAAGGCTTATGGCATTCGGCGTGGCAGGTTTTTCTGTGGCTGTTGACTCGCTTTCTGCCATTAAATATGCCAAGGTTAAGCCTATCCGAAATGAAAATGGCATCATTATCGACTTTGAAACTGAGGGCGATTATCCAAAGTATGGCAACGATGATGACCGTGTGGATGAAATTGGCGTGGAACTTGTCAAATTTTTTAAAGCCTGCCTTGACAGCAACAAGTTATATCGAAACGCCAAGCAAACCTTGTCGCTTTTAACAATCACTTCAAATGTTATGTATGGCAAAAAAACTGGCACAACGCCAGACGGCAGAAAGGCAGGAGAACCTTTTGCTCCAGGTGCTAATCCTATGCATGAGCGTGATTCATCTGGCGCACTTGCATCTCTCAATTCAGTGGCAAAAATCCCATATTGCAATGTTTGTCAAGACGGCATTTCCAACACCTTCTCCATTGTTCCAGATGCGCTTGGCAAGGATGAAAAAGCGAGAATTAAAAATTTGGTCAGTGTTTTAGACGGCTATTTCATTCAAGGTGCGCAACATTTAAATGTGAATGTTTTAAATCGCGAACTTCTTATCGATGCCATGAATAATCCTTGGAAATATCCTAACTTAACAATTCGAGTTTCTGGCTATGCAGTTAATTTCAACAAACTCTCAAAAGCACATCAACAAGAAGTTATTGCCCGCACATTCCACACCTCAAGATAAGCAGTTAGCACACCAACTACACTTAATAAATTTTCACAGCATTTTAAAAGGATGTTAAATGATTAAAGGAAATATTGACAGTTTTGAAACTATGGGCTTGGTGGATGGACCGGGCGTTAGATTTGTTGTTTTCATGCAAGGCTGTCCGCTTAGGTGTGCCTATTGCCACAATCCAGAAACTTGGCTTGACACACCAAAAATTCAAATGACAGCAAGCGACCTTGTGAAGAAAATTTTAAAGTATAAGGTATATTTTGGCGAGGATGGTGGCGTCACTTTTTCTGGTGGCGAGCCTCTTCACCAGCCAAAGTTTTTGCTTGAAGCATTAAAGGCTTGCAAAAAGGAAAACTTGCACACCTGCCTTGACACCTCTGGGGTTGGAGAGGAGTATGATGAAATTTTAGATTATTGCGATCTTGTGATTTTGGATGTTAAAGCGATTGACGCAGAAAAGTATAAAAATCTGACAGGTCAATCCATCGAAAAATATCAAAAATTTCTAAAAAAATGTCAAGAAAAAGAGAAAAAACTTTGGCTTAGGCAAGTGATTGTGCCAAACTATAACGACAGCGTGGAAGATATTTTAAAACTCAAAAAATACATATCAAACATAAAAAATGTGGAAAAGGTAGAACTATTGCCTTATCACAGCATGGCGAAAGAAAAATATAAAAATCTGGGAATTAAATACCGCTTGGAAGAAGTGGAAGATATGAACAAACAAAAGTGCAAGCAACTTGAAAAGCTTTTAAATGATTAGAGATTTTGTCGAAAATGTTTAACTTTTTCAATTTTTAGTGTTATAATATCTTTCGGAAAGAAAAGATGAAAGATTTTATACTTAAGAATTGGAAATATTTTGTCATTTTGCCAGTGCTAATTGCGGTTGTGGTTGGCATAGTTTTAGTTGTGCCAAAAGGAACGGAAAGGCTGACGGTTTCAGCCGAAGATGTTGAATTGGAAGTTGGCTCAAAAGTTGAGATACCATACAAAGTTAATATTGAAAAAGCAACTTGCACATTTAGCGTTGATGATGAAGAAAAAGTTGTTGTGGATGAGAATGGAGTTTTGTATGGCAGGAGTGCTGGCAAAACAAATGTGGTAATCACTGCAGTTTATGGAAACGAGATAAGCGAGGCAACTGCGACAGTGACGGTTGGCGGAGGAGTTAACAGCAATGAGGAAGTCGCCGAAGATTATGAATATGAAATAACCTATTCAAACGGCGAAGTGATAGGAAATGAAATTAATATGCAAGTTGGCAAAAGCATATTGATAAACATTCAAATCTCACCAATGAAAGAAGAAGATATTAAGGTTGAAAGCAAAGGCGTTAAAGTTAAAAAGTTTGAAGAGGTGTTTGGGTTATACGAACTATCGAGTGAAGAAAAAGGAGATTATGAGTTAACAATCACCTCAAGTGTTGGAACCAGAGTTATCAAAATCAATGTGGATTAAGAGCAGTTTTGCTCTTTTTTTACGCTATTGTCACCAAATTTTACGAGTTTTCATATAAATTTAGGGGGCAGAGCGAAAAAAAGTTGAAAAAAGATAAATTTTTTTTGAAAAACTGTTGACAAATGGGAGGGTGATATAGTAGAATAAGAGTGCTGACAAACATAAAGTCAGTTGAACAATGACAATTAAATAGTTGAATTTAAACAACTTTTACGCAAGTAAAAAGTCAATGTAAGTTATCGAGCAAGGATTAAACGCACTAGTGTAGGTGCAAAATAAATTAACTCAAACAAACTTAAAATATTTTTTAACGTTAGAGTTTGATCCTGGCTCAGGACGAACGCTGGCGGCGTGCTTAAAACATGCAAGTCGAACGAATAAATTGTTAGCACAAAAACGCCTTAAAGTTTTGAAGTTTGAGAATTGATTTTAAATTCTCAACAAAACAACAAACTTGAAGGCAAGAGAATTTAAAATCAATTCTCTCAAGGCTAATTCTAAGTGCTAAAACAGCCAAAGGATAAGCCAAGATTATAGGCGTTTTTGTGCTGACAATTTGTTAGTGGCGGACGGGTGAGTAACGCGTGAACAATCTGGCTAACACAGGGGGATAACACAGAGAAATTTGTGCTAATACCGCATATGACCACGAGGTGGCATCGCCTTGGGGTGAAAGGAGAAATCCGGTGATAGATGAGTTTGCGTCTCATTAGCTAGTTGGTGAAGGTAATGGCCCACCAAGGCGACGATGAGTAGCCGATCTGAGAGGATGACCGGCCACACTGGAATTGAGAAACGGTCCAGACTCCTACGGGAGGCAGCAGTTAGGAATATTGGGCAATGGAGGGAACTCTGACCCAGCAACGCCGCGTGAAGGAAGAAGGTTTTCGGATTGTAAACTTCTGATCTAAGGGAAGAAGAAAGTGACGGTACCTTAGGAGAAAGCCACGGCTAACTACGTGCCAGCAGCCGCGGTAATACGTAGGTGGCGAGCGTTGTCCGGAAT
>CALVWC010000048.1 GCA_944364445.1 uncultured Clostridia bacterium
ATCTGCGATTTTTCTAAGGATGCAGTTGGCAAAATAATTCCGCTCTTTGTCTCCTTATCCGCTTCCTTTGGAAGAAGAACAACTCTGTCAAAAATTGGTTTAATATTCATATATGTCATCTCCTTTTAACATATAAAAGTATAGTTTCAAATGAAAAAAAAGTAAAGCATTTATGCCAAAAAAATAGAAAATCTTGTCGAAGTAAATCGACAAAACTTAAAAATTATTCTGTTAATCTCGCGTTTTTTCCTTTATGATTTTTGAATACTCACCAAAGATTTCTGGCACATCTTTCAAGGAATAATTTATGGCATTATCCATTCTGGTGGAATAATCTTGAAATTGTTCTCCTTTCCAACTCATGCCAATCGCCTTGGTTGTTTCCTTAATTTCAGTTATCCTATAATCAAAATATGAGGAGAGATTTTTAAACTTTTCCTCTTGCGAATAATTTTTGGAATTAAGCATGGATAAACGCAAATTGTTTTTCACGCTTATTGACTTAAACGGCAAATCATCTTTTCTTTTTGTGGAAGAGTAATAGCCAAGTTGTGACAAAAAATCATTTAAGTCAACTCTCAAGTCCTTTAAAAACCGACATATGCTGTTTTTAATAAGCCCACACTCTTCACGCGGAAAAAGATTTGTTTTTTGTTCAAAAAACTTAGCAAAATCATGGTTATTCTTTTCTAAATATAAAAGGACGCCAACAAGTTCCATATACACACAATGCAAGCGGTCGATACTCCTATTTGCACGCTCCAAAACAAGTATGTTTCCCACGCTGACATCCTCAAGTTTTCCTCTAAGCATAAATCCTCCACTTTCATTTATGCTCCAAAAGAAAAATGAGTGAAAAAAATAGTGGAAGCCCACTATCTTTTAAACTATATTAACGAAGAGTGAAACAAATTTCACTTCTTTTCATTATCTTTTTCGTCTTGTTTCTCTATGTTATTTTCTTCTTGTTTCTCTATTGCAGATTGATATAAATTGAGAAATAGTTTATCTATTTTCAAGTCTTTATTAAATTCTCTAACCTCTTTATCAGGAAATTTCACATTTTCCAAATTAAGTAAGCCATTAAGAACGAAGATTTCTTCCTTTAATTCATCGCGAATCGCTTTTCCTTCTTCAATGTGACTTTCAATAAACTTTTCCAAGCCTTCAAAATATTTTCGCCCTTCCTCTTTGTCTTTCTTGATTAAAAATTGCAAAAAGGCTTTTTGATAATAATAAGTTGCATGAGACCAAAAGGTTCTTTCTCCAGTTATCTCATCCACAATATTAATAGAATAATCGTCATAAACAACATGCAGTGTCGATTCCCATTCACAAATAGGTCTTAAAAAATATTCAGAAGTTTCGCGAGTATTTATCAAAATATTACATCCAAAAAGAGCATTTTCAATGAAGTTTTTAAATATATCCGCTTCTTTCATATTTTCAAGATTTTCTTTTAAAAATTTTTTATTTTCCATTTCAACCTCTCAGTAAGATTATAAAACAATTCAACCACAATGTCAATACGCATTCTTAATAATTTTCACTGGTCAAAATCTCTAATAAGTGCGGTTATAAAAACACATCTTAGAATTTCCTTCTTAGCAATAGAGTTGCGACAGCGTCAAAAACTTCTTTCCACTTCAACTTTTGCAGTGCAAAAGTTTTGTCATCGTTTTTCCCTTTTTCCAAAAGTGCAAATGCATTTTTGGAGACCTCTTTTTGTGCGTTTTCGTTTGGTGGCGGAGTGGCGAAAACAAGTCAAAACGCCGTAATCCGTGACCGTTTCTATGCTTGGAACAACTTTCTTTCACAAATAAGTCACGGCAAAATCGCCAACGTAAGTGCGATTTTCGTTTGGCCGTGAGTGGCGAAAACAAGCGAAAAGGCGATGCTACGTCACAAACGGCACTTCATTTCAACTTTCTACGAAAGTCTTACCATTCGTTTGTTTGTTCCTCTTCCCAAAAATAAAATCATTTTCGGGAACCCAAATTACTTGAAAACGAGCAAAAGCGCTTATATTTACATCTTAGAATCTCCTTCTTAGCAATAGAGTTGCGACAAAACGCCAATGTAGCAAAGCGAAATGCGTTTTCGTTTGGTCGCAAGAGCGAAAAACAAACAAAAATACTTATACCAATATTTATTCTGTCCTTGGAACAACTTTCTTTCACAAATAAGTCACGGCAAAATCGCCAACGCAGTGCGATTTTCGTTTGGCCGTGAGTGGCGAAAACAAATGTCAAAGCGTAGCTTTTCGCTTAAAAAAGCGAAAACAAGCAAAAATGCAGTTTTCGCCACTGGTCGAGATGGCGGGACTCGAACCCACGGCCTCACGGTCCCGAACCGCGCGCGCTACCAACTGCGCTACATCTCGAAATTTTTTACTTTAAGGATAGTTCAACCATTTTACGATTTGTGTCAGCTATATTTCTACCTTTTCCAATATCTGTTTCTCTTAAATAAGGAACATAGTGAGAACTTTCACCCACATTATAGGGAAGATTGATGTTATTCACATCATAATCTTCCATAACCTTATTAAAAGTTGGGTCAACCAGCACCCATTTTTCGCGATAAAAGCACTCGCAGAAAAAGTGACCGCGATATGCTTTAACACTGCTATCTTTTGAAAACTCTTCTAAAAAACTTTTATCCGCTGTTTCCAAAATTGTTGTTGGAATTCCAATTTGGCGTGCCATTGTGGCGAAAACCAAAGCATTATCGGCGCAACCTGTTGTAATGCCACTTTTCCAAATTTGAGAGGCGGTTCTGCGAAACTTGTTTTTATTTTTAAATTTTTCATCTTCGCTTGGTTTTAAATGATGTTTAATGTAAGCAATTAAACTTTCAATTTCGCTTCTTTTGGTGTTAACTCTTTGGTCTGATTGCACCTTTTTAAAAACTTCCTCATTGCGCATAAATGGTTTTGTCATCTTGCCTTGTTTAAGATATAAATAAACATCAGTTGTGCTGTTTAATGCATCCATGCTCGCTCCTATGATAATATTTTAATAAAAAACCTCGCGAATTCCAAGCGAAATTACGAGATTTAAATAAATTATTTCACAAAACGAATATAATTTTCCTTTCTCTTTACTGGTGGATGAAGGTTGCCGTCTGGATAGCCAAGCAAACAATGACCTATGCCAACATAATTTTCATCAATTCCCCATTCTTTCAAAAGTGCTTTGCCTTCCTTTGTTTCAAACTCCTCTTTCGCGCGATGTATCCAGCATGAGCCAAGACCTAAACTATACGCCGCGTTCATAAGATTTCCAAGCACTAAACTCCCGTCTTCCACATGCGTCCAAATTCGCTTATCTGCCAAAACCACAACCACAGTTGGTGCGTTATAGAATGGGTCAACATCCGCGCCTAAAATTTTTGCATTGATTTTTCTTAATTTATCTATGTCTTCTTTGTTTTGCAAAACCACCATAATCGGCGACTGCATTCCCTTGCCAGTTGGTGCAAAAGTGCCCGCCTTGAGTATTAAGTCCAAATCTCTTTTTTTAATCTGCTTGCTTAAAAATCTCTTACAACTTTTCCTTTCACATAAACATTTGATAACTTCGTTCATACCGCCTCCCATACCATTATATCAAATATTCAAAAACTTTCCAAATGGTGAGCGAGGTATATAAAAATTAAATAAATTTTCGCATTTTGTCAATGACAGATAAATATTTTTAAAAATTTTGTGCCTAAATTGTTCCTAAAATTGTTAATTCTTAACCATTAAAATATTTCTTGGAACAACTTTCTTTCACAAATAAGCCACGGCTAAAACGCCAGCATAAGTGATTTTCTTTTGGCCGTGAGTGGCGAAAACAAATGTCAATGCGTAGCTTTTCGCTTAAAAAGGCGAAAACAAGCCAAAATGCTAGAGCTTATGGTTTTTCTATGCTTGGAACAACTTTCTTCGAAAGATAAGTTGAAACATAATCGCCAATGAAATGCGATTTGTTGCATATAGAGAAAAAACAAGCAAAAATACTTATTTTTATATCTTAGAATCTCACGCTTAGCAATAGAGTCGCCACAAATCGCCAACGCAGTGCGATTTCGTTTGGTGGCGGAGTGGCGAAAACAAATGTTAAAGCGTAGTTTTTCGCTTAAAAAAGCGAAAACAAGCCAAAATGCCGTTTTCGCCACTGGAGCGGATAATGGGAGTCGGACCCACCTCTCAGGCTTGGGAAGACCACTGGGCAAATCTCTACACCGCTTTATTCATCGAATACTCAGATATTTTTGACGAAACTTTTGACGAAACTTTTTGCTATTTCGAAAGCACAAAATGCGCATTGCAGATAATATAAAAAACTATATATAATATTATTTATTCACGCGCGTTCTTCGAAGTTATTAACAAACAATGCTTTAGCATATTGTTTAGTCTATCTAAATTAATTTCTGTCTAACATGATAGTTTATATTATATACTTAG
>CALVWC010000049.1 GCA_944364445.1 uncultured Clostridia bacterium
ATAAATATTGTTGACAGAAAATTTGTTTTGCGTTATAATCTTCGTATGTTAAGAATTGAAAATTTAAGTTATAATATCGCGGATGAGAACAGCGAAAAAGAAATATTAAATAATGTCACATTTAAGTTCGACAAAAACAAAATCTATGTGATAACTGGACCAAACGGAAGTGGCAAATCTACCCTTGTGAAGAACATCATGGGTATTCTTTCGCCCACTGGTGGCAAGATTTTTTTGGATGAGGAGGATATAACTCATTTGCCTATTAATGAGCGTGCTAATCGTGGAATTGCCTATGCTTTTCAAACTCCTGTCACATTTAAGGGGCTTAAAGTGAAAGAACTTCTCGACATCGCTTCAGGCAAGACGAACGACTTTAACACGCTTTGCGACTATCTATCTAAAGTTGGGCTTTGCGCAAAAGATTATATTAATCGTCCACTTGACGATAAACTTTCTGGCGGAGAATTGAAGCGTATTGAACTTGCACTTGTGCTTGCTCGCAAAGCAAAAATCAATATTTTTGACGAGCCAGAGGCGGGAATCGACCTTTGGAGTTTCGACAATTTAACCAAGATATTTAAAAGTTTGAAAAGCACAAATATCATTGTCAGCCACCAAACAAAAATTTTGGAAATTGCCGATTTTGTTGTGCTTTTAAAAGGTGGGCAAATTCAAAAAGTCGGAAAATATGAGGAAATTAAACCTTATATTCAATCTTCCACTTGCGGAAAACTGAGAGGTCAAGATGAATAAGATTGATAAATCGCTTTTGGAGCAAGTTTCTGACCTTCACAGAATTTCGCTTGGTGCGTTCAATATCAGAAAAAATGGCGAGGTTTTAGACAGAAAAAGCACAAAAGAAATTGAAATTGTTAAAAAGAAAGACAAAAACGGAATTGATATTTTCATTAAAAAAGATGTGAAAAATAAGGCTGTTCATATTCCTGTTATCATCACTGTTGGTGGGCTAAATGACCTTGTTTATAACGATTTCTATGTCGGCGAAAACGCTGATGTGACGATTGTTGCAGGGTGCGGAATTCATAACGACACAAAGGAAACCAGCACACATAACGGCATCCACTCTTTCCACCTTGCCAAAAATTCGAGGGTGCGATATATTGAAAAGCACATTGGCGAAGGCAAGGGCGCGGGTGGAAAAATTTTAAATCCTGTCACAAAAATATATCAAAAAGAAAATTCATATATGAAAATTGAAACTTTGCAATTAGGTGGCGTCACTTCGTCTGTCAGAAAAACTTTTGCAAACTTGGGTGACAATGCAGTTTTAAACATTCAAGAAAACATTTTGACTGAGTTTGACCAAACAGCAAAAACACTTTTCAAAGTGAATTTAAAGGGCAAAAATTCAAGAGTGGAAGTGGTTTCGCACAGCGTGGCAAAGAATACTTCCTATCAAGAATTTAAATCGGATGTTATTGGCGAAAGCGAATGCTTTGGTCATGTGGAATGTGACGGAATTTTGCTTGATAATGCTCGCATCGTTTCCACACCTATGATAGACGCGAAAGATAGCAATTCTTCTCTTGTGCATGAGGCGGCAATCGGTAAAATTGCTGGCGACGAACTTATCAAGCTTATGACGCTTGGGCTTTCCAAAGATGAAGCAGAGAAACTCATTATCAAAGGTTTTCTTATGGGCTAATTTGATGAAAACTATTTGAAGTTTAAATATTATTTTTTAAAAACATATCAAAAAATTATAAAAATGATATGTTTTTTTGATTTTTTTACGAAAAAAATGATATTTTTCTTTAATTTTTGTTTTTTCTTTTAAAAAATTATTTTAATTCATGACATAAATTTATTTTGAAGATATTTTAAATTTATGTTAAAATGAGTAAGTCGAGGAGATTATGGCAAGGAAAAATAAAATTAGAAATAAAGTGGAAAAACAAGTGGAAAAACAAAGGAGTAAGCATCCTGTTGCTTTTCTTCTTGTGGTTTTATTTTTAGTTGTCGGTGCACTTGTTGGCTATTTCGGTGTGCAAGCATTAACTAAGAATGACAAATTTGAACTAATTGGTGAAAGCACAATAACACTAAATTTTGGCGAAACTTATGAAGACGAAGGTGCGGTTGCTATTTCTTTTAATCGTGACATTTCTGATAAAATTGTCACTGAAACAAATCTTCCTGAAACTATGACTGCAGGTAGATATTACATCAAATATTCGGTTGACGATTTAAGGTTCAACGGCGTTGTTCGCTATCGCACAATAATAATTTTGGAAGAAGTGGGAGGCAATGATGGCGAAGAAATCTAGTTCAACAACCGTCAAAATTGTGACAACAATTTTGTGCATACTTTTTCTTGCACTTGGACTTTTGGCAGGTGCAGGAGGTTATCTTTACATTCACCAATTTAAGTCCGACACCTTTGTGAGTGGCGAAATCGAGTTTCACTTTTTGGAACTTGGAAACAAGTTTACTGGAGACTGCATCTATGTTCGTTGCGGTGACACCGATATATTAATTGATGCTGGCTCAAGAGAAAACAGTGCGCCAACAATCACAAGTTATATCGACCAATATGTTAAGGATAACACTTTGGAATATGTGATTGTCACGCACGCCCACAAAGATCATATTGCCGCTTTTTGCGACACCGCGAACACGCAAGGAATTTTTTCATACTATAATGTGGAAACGATTATCGACTTTCCTCGCACTGAATCTACTTCTATAATTTATAGTGAATATGTTGAATTGAGAGATAAAGAAGTGTCAGAGGGTGCAACACACTACACCACTCTTCAATGCTATAAAGAAGAAGACGGCGCAAAACGCGTTTATCAAATTTCTGAAAATGTGGAAATGGAAATTTTGTATAACTAC
This sequence comes from uncultured Clostridia bacterium, assembly GCA_944364445.1. GTDB lineage: Bacteria > Bacillota > Clostridia > Christensenellales > UBA1242 > Caccovivens. Next base: position 2,863 of record CALVWC010000049.1, read on the forward strand.
TATTATGAAAACGACGCGTCAAAAGAGAATGACTATTCGGTTTGCGTAATGTTTAATCAAGGCGACAATCACTACCTCTTCGCTGGCGATTTAGAAGAGGGTGGCGAAAAGCGTTTGGTGGATTACTATAACGATATTGACGACCCTCTTCCACATTGCATTTTGTATAAGGCAGGTCACCACGGTTCAAACACATCTTCATCAAGTTATCTTATGGATGTGATACAGCCAGAATATGTTGTTGTTTGTTGCTGTGCTGGGACTGATGAATATGGTGCAGAGCCTAACAATAAAATGCCTGCTCAAGAGTTTGTCAATAATGTTGCAAAGTGGACGGATAACATTTATGTGACCACGCTTTGTGTTGATTACAGCGCTGGCGTTTATCAGTCTATGAATGGTAATGTTGTTTTTAAAGTGGAAAATGGCGAGCCGAAAGTGGAATGTTCCAATAATAACACCATCTTGAAAGATACCGATTGGTTTAAAGCAAACAGAACTTGGCCGTCGACTTAAAATTAGCGATGAAACAAAAATATTCAAAAAATATATCAAATTTTGATAAAAAAATGAAAAAAAGTTGAATTTTTACTAAATAAAGGAGAAATTATGCCAAAAAATTATGATGAAAG
>CALVWC010000050.1 GCA_944364445.1 uncultured Clostridia bacterium
ATTTTTTTATTTTATTTAATTTATTGTATTTTTAATATTTTTTATTTTTTCTTAATTATTCTTCCAAGGGTGAGATTGTCGGTGGTGCGGTCTTGAAGTTCTTTGACTGGATTTAATTTATCTTCCACTCGATAATCTTTGCCGAAGCGTTCGATATGCTCATCAATCACAAGATGCGATGCCATGTCTTTATCTTTTTTGATAACTCTCTTTTGATATTTATAAAAATCTGACTTTTCGTCGAGTTTAGAAACATTTATATATCCTTCGCGAAGCGCGGTGTTTGTGACGGTGTCTTTCAAGATGTTTCTTATATAGTTTTTGTTAGACTTAAAGGAGATTAGTTCTGGGAAAGCGCCGTCTGGAATGACCTCTTGCCATTCTTTCTTTTCATATTTTCTTAAATTTTTGGCTGATGCGTGAAGGTGAGCAATTTCTTGTTCCAAAAGCATTTCCCAAACCTTTTTCACGTTTGGTTCACTTTCATCACAAAGCATGGAATAATATAGATAACATTCGATATACTCATGCATAAGACACATTTCAAACCAACTTGCCGAAGGGTCAATCAAACTTCCATAGTGTGTCACATGTTGTTCTTCCACCATGGCAATTTCCGCATAAATTTCGCGTCCTCTTTGAGTTTTATAGAATTGACCTAAATTCATATAGTAGTTCATGGTTTGCTGTTCTGCGGCGGTGATGATGTTTACCGCACACTTATCAAAAGGGTCGGCGTTTTTGTTCACAATGTGATTTTTTACAGAGTCGTATGGATGTCGGTGATGTGCAACGGTTGGACGAGCAGGCATAATTTCGGTGTAGTCGCCAACATAATCTTCGGCATGTGCGCCCATGTCACTTTCCAGCATATTTGCATAGCGATAGAGGTGGTCAAAATCTTCAAGAAGAGCAAAGTCGAGTGCATTTTTCACATTTTTATCTTTCACATGTTGGGCTAAAAAAGCAGTCAAATCCACAGCAAGTTGCTCGTAGCCAATCGTCGTTTCCAGCAAGTTTTCATCGATAGGTTTAAGCGAAGAAATAAGTTTTTGTTGTTGCTGTTCATTCCGCCTAACAAGTGCCAAAGTGCGTTTTAAGTCGTTATCATCCACATGGCGATGAAAGTTATGCCCAAACCATACTGACTCATACTCTGTGCCATTCATAAGGATGCATCTCACACGCGTGTAAGGGCTTGATTCAAGTTTGTTATAACTTTTTCCTGCCATAGTTTTAAAATCCATCAAACAACTTTCCAAACTTTTTGGCTTTTCTTCAAAAGGGTTAAATTTCATAAATACCTCCACATTTATTTTTATCTTAAAAAAAGAATTTATACTAAATAATTGGTTTAAAAAAATAAAAAATCTGTGGCTTAAACCACAGATTTTAGATTTCCTTTACCAAGATGTTAGCGTTGGAAATTGTTAATGCATCCGTTCCTGAGTTATAAAGTTCTAAAGTGGTTGTTGTTGGAACACTTAAAACAATAGTCTTTGAAACAGCCACTTGGTTGGACGCTGTTTGTGTGACAGAGGCTGTTGAACCTGCAACTTGAACTCCATTAGCACGAAGTGCCACACTTAATGTTCCACTTGCAGGCACAGTGCCATTAACAAAATATGTGATTTCATAAGTCCCCGGCATTAAAGTGACAGCACCCGAAGTGGTTGTGCTTTGTGTCACCATACCGCCTCGAGAAGTGGTTAAAGTGACAGGTATTATTGAACCTGTTGGAACTGATCCACCAAGAACATTTTGAAAAAAGCCGAGTGACAGAGGAATTATCGGATTGATAACATCGTTGGAATTGGAGCAAGAGCCAATCACCCAAATTGGATTAGGAGTGTTAGGGCAACAAAAATTGCCACAACGAGTAAAACAAGACATTTTTTTCTCCTTTTGACGATTTCTCGTCATTATTAATCTATTAAAAGAGCATAAAATATGTTAATTTAAGATTGCTCTTGACATATGTTAAATTAAAGATTAAACTATTATATAAGGAGTTAAAAATGGAAAACTTTCATGTGGAGCAAGACCAACCAAACTTTTGGATAGGACTTCTTGTTGCCTTCATTTTGGGGCTTGTGGGCAGTGTGGTTTGGGCAACGGTATACTTTTTTGGTTATCTTGCATGGTTGGTGGCGTTTCTTATGGTCTATGTTATGGCTTGGGGATATAAAAAATTTAATCTTGTCATGGATAAAAGAGGATATATTTGCATTGCCATTTTTGCCTTTCTTGAAATTGCACTCGCTTTAATTTTGGCGTTTATCTTTGTTGCAATGTCAACTGATATGTCTTTTGGTGAGGCTTTAAAAGAGACCTTTATGTATCTTTTCACCAATTTTTCGTTTATCATAAATGCTGTTTTTAGCGTTATTGCCATTGTTGTTGCCTGTATAATTCATAATCATATAGAAAAAGATAAAGAGAAAAAAATAACAGAAAAAACTGTTATTGATGTAAATCCTATTGAAACCAAAACCGAAGAAAATAATGGCAAAGAAATCAAAGACGACGCAAATATTTCCGACAATAAAAACGATAATAAAGATATTAAGCAATAAGTAATCAAATTTTAAATCATAACCATAAATCCTTTAAATTTGTGATTTTTTCATGTGGAAAAAGTAAATTAAAATCTGCTAAACACTCTAAGGCATTGGCAATTTTAAGTAGGGATGAGAAAGAAATTTCGCCTGTTGTTTCAAAACGCCTTATGCTTGCATAACTAACGCCTGAGCGAATTGCTAACTTCTGCTGAGAAAGTTTCATTTTTTTTCTTTTGTCCTTAACCCTTTCCACAATTCCATTTGAAACTGAAGCAATAGTAATAGTATTCACAAATTGATTAATATCATATTTATTTTTCATATTGCTAACATATTAGCATATTTCCACAATTTTGTCAACTAATTGCTAATATTTTAGCAAATTTTATTATGGCACTTTAAAATCAAGAATATAGTCAGCACTAATATTATAAAGTTTTGCTAATGCTATAAGTTTACTAAAACTCAACACTAACTTTCCATTTTCATATTTTGAATAAGTAGAACTTGTTATATTTAAAATATTTGCCACCTCGCGTTGTGTCAGATTGTGTTTAACTCTTAATTCCTTTAATCTTATACCTATTTTTTTTAGATTGATATTCATATTAACATATTATAACTTAGGGTTAAGAAAATTTAACAGAATGGGTAAAATTTACCCACATTTTTTTTAATTAAGACCTTTTAATTTTACTTTGAAAAACTTTTTGAATTTGATATAATTTAACCATGGAGGGAAAAATGAAAAAACTTGTTTTTTATCGATGTTCTGTTTGTGGTAATGTTGCTGTTAAACTTGTCGACTCGGGTGTTCCTATGGTTTGTTGTGGAAGACCTATGAACGAAATTAAGGC
>CALVWC010000051.1 GCA_944364445.1 uncultured Clostridia bacterium
CATATTGAAATGATTAAAAATTTGGCACTCAACCTTGAAAATGGCAAGAGAATTAAACTTCCGCTTGATGTTGTTGTGGTTAAGGAATATGGATTTTTAACTTTCGAGAATGTTCATGTGGAAAAACCTGTCCTAAGAAAACCTAATAAATGCTTTACTTTTAATGTAGAGAACTTTGGAGATGTGACAATCAATCGTGTGAAAGTGGAAAACTGCAACCTCAATGACGGCATTTATTTTGACTATCGCAAAGTGCCAAAGGATGCGTATTGGCGGCTTCGTGAGGACGGCGATGTCTTTGAAAAATTTGGCGGTGGCACAAAGAAGTTGAAGTCAATTTTTATAGATAAAAAGATACCAGTGAGAAAGCGTGACTTCATTCCAGTGCTGGCAAGTGGAAATGAAGTTTATGTGATTGCAGGCGTGGCTGTCAGCGAAAAGGTTAGGGTGGAGGATGTTCCAACTTGCTACAAAGTGACAGTGGAAGAAAATAAATAAAATTAAAAAATTTTGATAAAAAGCTATAAAAATTTAAAAAAATATGCAGTTTTTGCATATTTTTTCTTTATTTTTTCATGTTTATTTAAATTTTTATTAGAATTAGCATTTAATTTTAAAGTTTTTTTCAATAATCTTTTCATGCATTTTCAGCTAAACTTAAACTGTAAACATTCTCTAAATTTACGCGTGTGAACATATTATATTTACTGCAAGCGTTTTCAAAAAGAATGTAAAGTGAGCCGTCTTTCACAGCAATTTCTTCTGTCATTGGTGGTGCGGAAAGTGTGCTTTTTGGTTCATCTAATATATATGTGTCAACTGCATCTGTAAGCCCTTCAAACGCCATGCTCTCACGAGCTTCAGTTCCAATAATATTGTCATAGAAATATAGGACTGAACTTGGAAGAGAATAGGATGTTGAAAGGATGATTTGGTCGTTTGTTATCACAATTCCTTGTACTTGACTTGGTGTTGAAATTGCAAATGCTGGGTTGGGGTGAAGAAGTCCATATTGCTCATTGTTGTTGATTTGATATGCAAAGGAAACTGCGGTGTTTTCTCTGCCACTTTCAGTTGTGATGTGATGCGTAGGATCGGTGTCATATGAACCTTCGCGATAGAATTCGCCAACAATAAGATGGTTTCCTTTATAAATTGTCAGGCAATCTGCACCATTAGGAGTCATAAACACATCTTTCACTTCCACAACATCGGCGTTTTCAGATAAAAGGCTTTCAAGTTTAAGATAATAAACCTTGCTTTCTCCACCAATCCAAACTCCAGTGCCGTCGGTGGTTATTCCGCCAAAATGGTTGGTTAGTGACTCGTTGTTATATGAAAGTGTGACATAATTTGCCTCTTCACCTTTCACAATATAGACGCGTGACGCTGAACCATTTGCCATGTAGCCACTAATCAAGAATATGTCATTTTCTTGTTCATATTCAATACCTTGTGGCACAAACCCTTCATCTAATCCGGGAATAGTAAATTCTGCTTGTGTTTTGCCATAAAAATCGCTATAACTTTCGCCATAATAATATACGATTGCAAAAATGCTGAATGCAAGAAACAACGCAATCATAATAATAAATGTGGCAAGTTTACCTTTTGTTAATTTCATAAATTCCTCCTTAAATTGAGTTTATCACATTAAAAAACTAAAAGGCAAATTTATTTAAAAAATGTTTAAAATTATTTTGTTATTTTTAAGTTTTTTATTATAATGAATTAAGGAGTAAATTATGAAAATTGCAATTTCAACTGAAAGCACGGTGGATTTGCCAAAGGAATTACTTGAAAAATATCATATCTCCACCATACCATACACGATAATTTTGGGAGATAAGGAATTTAAAGACGGCGAAATTTTGCCAGAGAAAATTTTTGAATTCGTGGATAACACGAAAATTTTGCCAAAGACCTCTGCAATTAACAGCGAGCAATATGAGGAATATTTTAAAACACTTTTAAAAGACCATGAGGCTGTTGTGCATATCTGTCTTTCTGGAGAGATAACAAGTGCTTGCAAAAATGCTGAAATGGTGGCAGAAAAATTAAAAAATGTTTATGTTGTCGACTCAAAATCGCTTTCAACAGGCATAGCGCTTCTTGCAATTTATGCTTCCACTCTTGTGGAGAAAGGCGATAGTGCAGAAAGCATATATGAAAAAGTTAAAGCGCGTGTTTCAAGTGTGCAGGCAAGTTTTGTGCTTAAAAAATTGGAATATCTTTATAAGGGTGGCAGATGCAGTGCACTTTCATATTTTGGAGCAAATCTTTTACAAATCCGCCCGCAAATAATTTTGAAAGACGGCAAAATGGGACCACACAAAAAATATCGCGGAAACATGGACAAGGTGGTGGCAAACTATTGCAAGGATGTTCTTGAGGAGTTTAATAATCCAGATTTATCAGTTGGTTTTGTGACTTACACCACGGCAAGCGACAAAATGATTGAAGAGGCAAAACAAAGTTTGGTGGCGCGTGGTTTTAAAACCATCTATTGCACCAAGGCGGGTGCTACCATATCAAGCCATTGCGGTGAAAACACTTTGGGAATTTTGTATATTAATGACGGAGGAGAGAAATAATCTTCTCTTTTTTATGCGAATTTTGTTAAAGAAAGCTTGACTAGTTTTGCATAAAATAAGGAAATTTAAACATAATAAAATTATGAAAAAGAGAAAGAAATTTCAAAGCAAAACTGATCCACTCGGCTCATACACAGGTGTGCCAGAAAATCCATATGACACGCCACAGCAAGATGCTGATGATTTATAGAATTTAAAAAAACAAATAAAACAGCAAAAAAACAGGAAAAAAGTTAAAAAATATGCAAATTTTCGCATATTTTTTATATTTCCTTGAAAAATTTGAAGAAAAAGTGTATTATTTAAGCATGGATAAAAATTTAACAAAAGCACAACTTGTGGAAAGAAGTTTGATGAAAAGGTTCAGAAAAGAAATCTGGACTAAGTTTATTTTGGCGCTTAAAAGATATAACCTCGTGGAAGAGGGCGATAAGATTGCAGTGTGTGTTTCTGGCGGAAAAGACAGCATGCTTCTAAGTAAACTTATGCAAATCTTGAAAAAGATTAGTGATGTTAATTTTGAGGTTATATACCTTTGTATGAACCCGGGATATAACGAAAAAAATCTCAATCAAATTAAAGAGAATGCAAAACTTTTGGAAATTCCTTTGGAAATTTTTGAAAGCAACATCTTCGATAGTGTTTTCCACATTGAAAAGTCGCCTTGCTATCTTTGTGCAA
>CALVWC010000052.1 GCA_944364445.1 uncultured Clostridia bacterium
CTCTTCAATAACTTGAAAAGAAGAAAAAAATATGATATCATAATTTCTAATCCGCCATACATTCCAACCAAAGATTTACCAAAACTTGATGTCAATGTGCGTGAATGTGACCCGAAAATTGCTCTTGACGGAGGCGAAGATGGGCTTTCGTTTTACCGCGAAATAACCGCAGGCGCTGTTAAGCATTTAAAAAGTGGAGGTATGCTTTTTTACGAGATTGGAAAAGGGCAGGCAAGCCAAGTGAAAAAAATTATGAAAGATAATGGCTTTAAGGATATTAAAATTGTTAAAGATTATAACAAAATTGAAAGGGTAATTTATGGAAAACTATAAAGATTTTTTGGAAAAAACGGCAAAGTCGAAGGAAAGATATGACGAGTTAACCACACTTGTTATGGACCCAAATGTGATTGCCGACAACAAGGCGTGGAAAAAGTTTGTGAAAGAAAGAAGTGCGATTGAAGATTTAGCAAATGCCTATGTCACACTTAAAAATTTAACGGAAAATTTATCTAAATGCGAAAGCGATGTGAAGTCTGAAACGGATGCTGAAATGAAAAAGCTCTATGAAGCGGAAATTGACGACTTAAAAAATAAGATTGAAAAAGAGGTTGAAAACATCAAAATTTTGCTTCTTCCTAAGGATGAAAACGACGAAAGCAATGCAATCTTGGAAATTCGTGCGGCGGCAGGTGGCGAAGAAAGTGCACTTTTTGGCATGGAACTACTCAGAATGTATTCTCACTATGCCGACAAAAACAGGTGGAAAACCGAAATACTCGACATCAACGAAACCGAACTTGGTGGTGTGAAAGAATGCACGGTTCTCTTCCGCGGAAAAGGTGCATACTCTAAACTTAAATACGAAAGTGGTGTTCACAGGGTGCAACGCGTGCCAGAAACTGAAAGCGGTGGAAGAATTCACACCTCAACTGCCACGGTTGCAGTTCTTCCAGAAGTTGAGGATATTGATTTTGAAATTAAAGAGTCTGACCTTAAAATTGATACATACCGAAGCGGTGGCGCAGGCGGGCAACACGTCAACAAAACAGAGTCAGCAATCAGAATCACTCACCTTCCAACAGGCATGGTTGTCACTTGTCAGGACGAAAGGTCGCAACTAAAGAACAAAGAAAAAGCCATGAACATTTTAAAAAGTAAACTATATGATTACTACCGTGAACAACGAGATAGCGAATATGACGAAAACCGCAAAAGTCAGGTGGGCAGAGGCAACCGAAATGAAAGGATAAGAACATATAACTATCCTCAAGGCAGAGTGACTGACCACCGCACAAACCTTTCTTCTTATGATTTGGAGGGTGTTTTAAACGGCGATATCGACCAATTTATTGAAGCAATGGTAATTAAAGAAAGAGAAGAAATGTTGGCAAAACTTTAATCAAATTCAAAAAATAATTAAAACATCAAATTTTAGACAATAAAAAAATCTTGGAAATTTCCAAGATTTTTTTGAATTAAATATTATTTTCCAATAAGTGTCTTGCTGTTTGAATGATTAAGGCGTAGGCGTAGGTTCATAGCTGCCAAATACATTAAGAGAATCAAGGATAAGAGGTAAAACTAAGTTGAAGAACAAGATTAATGCAATTGTCACAGCGATTGCCACAATAATGTTAATCAATCTTTTCTTTGCCTCTTCGCGTTGCTCGGAAGAATCTGCTCTTGCCATTTTAACACCAACATAAATGGCATAAACAGCACCGCATGCACCAACCAATATAAGTGCTACCCACAAAATCCATTCTAAAGCAGTTAAAAGTTCTTTTATCCAGCCTAAATTAAAACCTTTTTCTGCCGCACTAGTAATTAGTCCTGACCAAGTCATAAAAACCCTCCTTTTTAAAATATCATTCTCAAAACAAGAAAATTTATTCTTAATTTTTGATTACATGCATATAATAACATATAAAAAAATAATTTCCAAACGATTTTAATAAAAAATTAAAAATATTTTTAAATATTTTTTTTAATTATTTATTTTTTTAATAAAAAAGAGTTTTGTTTTCGCAAAACTCATATATTTTTTATATTTTTAGAGGAAATTTTTAAATAAATTGCCTGAAAGTGTTATTTCCACAGCAACATCCACCCCAGTTATTGTTCCAACCATTATTAAAGTTATTGTTATTTAAGCCAAGAAGCAGTAGTAAAAGTATGTTTGTGTTGGTGGCAAGGTTAACATCGTTTGCACTACTTAAAGTGGAAAGTAAAAACACCCATAATATATCTTGTGACATAATTTCCTCCTTTTCAACAAGAATTTCTTATATTAGTCAAATTTCTCTTTTGATTATTCCTCTTTTGTTTGGCAAAATATTGTTATCAGTATGCTATTTTATATGTCATAATTTTTTAACTTGACACAAAAAAGGAGTTATCATGGAAAAATTTTTGAGGCTTAATGAAAGAAATAGATATGAAATTTTATCTATACTGCCAGATGATAAGGTTATAAACAAACTTGCGCTTTACTTTCAAAACTTTTCCGACCAGACGCGAATTAAAATTTTATCTCTTCTCTCAATTCGTGATATGTGCGTCAATGATATGTCGAATGTTTTGAAAATTAACCAGACCACCATTTCTCATCAACTTAAAACGCTGAAAGACCAAGATATTGTGGAGTATAAACGCGAGGGAAAGGTGCTTATCTATCGGCTGAAAGCGCCAGAGGTGTCGGAAATGATGATGTATGCTGTGAAAGTGAC
>CALVWC010000053.1 GCA_944364445.1 uncultured Clostridia bacterium
CAAACCTTTTTAGAGGAATTTTTAAAGAAAGAATTCGCTTTCACAACCAAACAAATTCAAAAAGTTTTCACATACATTTCTGGCTACTATAACGCACTTAATGGCATGAGCAACAAAGATTATTTTTTCAAATATTTCGAGGATGTTTCGGTCATCTTTCCACTTCTTGCGAAAAAAAGTAAGCATATAACAAACAAGTATATGTTTTTTTATGAATACATCATTCGTCATGGACTTGTGATTAAAATTTCCGATTTAAAAATAAATGAAGAGGACATCAAAACCAACTTTCCAAAGATAGACGAAAGAAGTTATGGAAGAATTTTGGAGTATCTTTTAAGCGAAGTATTCGATGGAAAAATAAAAAACACAAAAGAAGATTTACTTCAAGAAATTGATAAAACCTTCCAAAATTTTTAAAACTGCAATAAATGCAGTTTTATTTTTTTAACATTTGTGTATTTAATTTTTTGTTCCATTTTTCTTTTGTAATAAAACTTGAAAATTGAATTATAATAAGCGCATGGAAAAGAAGAAAAATATTAAGGAAGAGAAAAAACAAGAAAAATCAACTAAAAAATCGCAAAAAAATGCAAAAAAAGTGGAAAAAAGCGAGAAAAATGAAAGAAATAAGCATGGCTTTTTTTGGTTTATTTCCATTTCAGCGCTGGCGGTTGTTTGCCTTCTTGTTTGTCAATTCTTTTTTGAAAATGGTTTGACCACAAACTCGAGGTTCTATGATAACACCAAAATTAACGGCATTGATGTTTCCAATATGACCATGGCAGAAGCGGAAAATGTGGTGTTGACAGATATGCTGACAAACAGAAAAGATGTGGAGATAAATTTAACATCTGGCGACAAAGAGTGGAATTTGAAAGGCACAGATTTTGAAGTGACTAACAAAATTCAGCCATACATAAAAGAGATTGCCTCATACGGCAAAACGGGGAATTTTTTTGATAACTTTAAAAAATCAAAAGAGATAAAAGAAAATGGTAAGGATTTTCAAATTTCTTATAAGGCGGTGCTTGGTAATTTAGAAGAAAAGATAGACGAGATTATTGAAGAGGTGGAAAGACCGCAAGAAGTTGCCAGCCTTGTTTTTTCGCCAAATGAAGAGGAAGTTTTTCATGTGGATAAGGGCAAAAGCAGTGTGACGGTTTTAAGAAATGAACTTTTCTCACAAATCGATGAGCAACTCTCTTTGGGCAAAACGGCGAATGTGGAAATTCCTATTGTGGAAATTGAACCAGAGTTTAACGAAGAGGAACTTTTAAACAGTGTTGTTAAGCGAAGTGAGTTTTCCACTTCTTATTCCACTTCAGGTGCAGACCGCAAAAACAACGTGAAAAAGGCGCTTGAAAGTTTTAACGGACTTATTGTGGAAAGCGGGCAAACAATATCTTTTAACGAAACAACAGGTCCAAGAACGGAGGAAAATGGTTATAAAAATGCCCACATAATTTTTGACGGAGTTTATGTTGACGGTGTGGGCGGTGGAGTTTGTCAGGCTTCCACAACTTTATATAATGCTCTTCTTCTTGCCGACATTCAAATTGACCAAGTTTATCATCATTCGCTCCCAGCGTCCTATGTTCCACTTTCTTTTGACGCCATGGTGTCGGGAAACTATTCTGACCTTGTTTTCACAAACAATTTGGATAAACCAATTTACATCTTAACAAAAGCCGATGAAAACGAAGTGACGGTGGAAATTTATGGACCAAGTTTAAATGGTGTGGAAATAAAAAGAAGAAGTGAACTTGTTAAAATTCTTCCACATAACGGCGACAAAATTGTGAAAGACACAAAGGGCGCATATTCCAATAAAATTCTTTATCAAGGGGAATTTTACAGAGTGAAATGGCCAAAAGAGGGATATGAAAGCAAGGGATATTTGCAATACTATAAAGACGGCGAACTTTTGGAAGAAAAAGAAATTCGCCATGACTACTATAAGGCTCAAGACGGAATTGTTATGGAAGGCGTGGAAGAACTTGGCGTGGGTATGAGTTTGCCAGCAAGCGAGGTTCAAATTTGCAGTCCTCAAAAAGTGACAAAACAACATGAAGAAAATGCAAGGCAAAGATTGGAAAAACAATTCTAAAATATTTTGAAACTTTTAATTATTTTTGCTATAATATATATGTATGGAAGAAAAAGATAATAAAGTTGCTAAAAATGAGAAAAAGAACCTTTCTAACGATAAGGAAAATTTAACTGCGTCTAAGAAAACTAAGAGCGATGATAAAACGGAAAAGAAAGAGAAAAAAGACTTGTCGTTAAAGGCAAAAATTATAAGAACGGTTATTGTTGTTTTGGTAATTTCTGGGCTTATCGTTTTAGGGTATTACATTTTGAACTGGACTGGTGTTTGGGAGCATATCAACACCGCAGAAAAACTTCGTGATGTCATTCTATCGTGGGGAATTTGGGGGAGACTTGGCTTCATTTTCATTCAATTTGCTCAAGTGACCTTTTTGCCACTTCCTTCCACTGT